>CAZJDB010000068.1:0-17901 GCA_964544695.1 uncultured Chitinophagaceae bacterium | reverse complement strand
ATTTTGCGCGTCTGGGCAGGTGCCGGTCTGTTCGTAAAACACGGGCTGGAAAAGGTGATCCACTTCCAGGACATGTTGTCTCATTTCCCCGATCCGATTCATATCGGACCGAAAGTAAGCTTTATATGTGCGCTCATTGCCGATGCTTTGTGCAGCGTCCTGGTGGCTGCGGGTTTCCTGACCCGACTGGCTTCCGCGATCATCGTGATCAATCTCCTGGTGGTGTTTGGATGCATGCACCATTTTTCCTTTATGGAGGTTAACGCCGAGCTGGTGTTTGTTTACCTGGGCGTTTTCCTCGCCTTGGTATTTTCCGGCGGAGGAAGGTTTAGCGTGGACGCTCAGCTGTGATTCATGAACGCGCATAGGCTGAACCGCATAGCCACGGGTTCCCTGTTTTTCCTCTCCGGCCTTTGCAACGCCACCTGGGCCTCGCGCATCCCCACCATACAGCAAACCCTGAAATTATCCAATGGAGCGATGGGCGGCGTATTGATGTCAGCGCCCCTCGGGTTGATAGCGTCCATGCCCCTGGCGGGTTGGCTCATTCACACCAGGGGCAGCCGAAATGTAGCAGGCGCGGCGGCGGTTCTATATGCCACGACGCTGGTGATCATCGGCGCAGTACCCAATGCGATTATACTCGTCGGCACCCTTTTCTTTTTCGGTTTTTTCGGCAACCTGTTGAATATCGCGATGAATACCCAGGCGGTGGAAGTGGAGGAATTATATGGACGCTCTATCATGGCTAGTTTCCATGGGCTTTGGAGCCTGGCCAGCTTCGTGGGGGCTTTTACGGGTGCGTATATGTTGGGCATCAATGTTTCTCCTTTCGGGCATTTCCTACTGATTGGGGTTTTGGCAGCGGCCATAACAGGGATGTGTTATCCGATGCTGGTGCGGAACGCGGTGCCTGAGGCAGGCAACGTGCCCTGGATTGTGAAGCCGGATAAAACACTCATCCTGCTGGCCTTTATTGCGCTGGGGGTGATGATCTGCGAAGGTGCGATGGCAGATTGGAGCGGCATTTATTTCAAAAAGGTCGTGCACACGGAGGCTGCCTTCGTGGGGTTCGGCTATGCGGCGTTTACGTGTACGATGGCCTTGGGTCGCTTTTTGGCCGACGGGTTGGTGGGTCGGCTGGGGATGAAGAAAGTTTTGGAAGGTAGCGGGCTGCTGATTGCGCTGGGGTTGACCCTGGTCATTTCGTACCCCCGTTTCCAGACATCCATACTCGGGCTTTTGCTGGTGGGCGCGGGGACGTCCTCGGTGATTCCATTGGTATTCAGTAGCGTGGGGAAAACGAAGAAAACCAATCCTGCTACGGCATTGGCGAGCGTTTCGACGATCGGGTTCATGGGGTTGCTTTTCGGCCCTCCCCTGATCGGTTTTATTTCCGGGGCGACCAGCCTAAGGGTGGCGTTCGGGTTCGTAGCCCTGCTGGGGCTTATGATTTCAGTGCTGGCCACCCGGCTTAGGAGTGCGCCGTAAGGTGATCCAGGCAATCAGCAACTGTCCTATGGTGCCTAACATCCCAATGAAGGCCACCCCGCGGAAACCGGAGGTGAAGGCCTCCTTGACGCGCATGACGGAGGAAGGGGGTAAGGGGAGGACGAGTGCCTTTGCGATACCTTCCCTGGCGGCTTCCATCCCCGGACCTGCCAGGCGGATTCTATAAATCAGGGCGCCGATGCTTCCCAGCAGGGCTATGCCCAGGGCAACGCCCAATTCGTTGACGGTTTCGGATAGGGAGGCGGCAGAGCCGGCTTTATCGGGAGGGGCCGACCCGATGACTATGTCGGTGCCCAATCCGATAATAGGCGATACGCCCAGGGACATCAGTGAAAATGCGACCATCGGAATGAACGGGCTCCCGCCGGCAATTACCTGCGTCAGCAGGGCGAACCCGAGGGTGGTAAAACAAAGACCCAGACACACGACGTAGCCGGGTCCCGTTCGCCTGGCCATTACCGGAGAAAGAAAAGATCCAATAATCATGAAGATGGCTTGAGGGATCATGCAATAACCCGCTTGTAGCGGGGAAAGGCCGATGATCATTTCCAGGTACTGAATCAAATATAAAAAAGTCCCGCCCATGAAGATGCCCGTGAGGAGCATGATGAGCAGCGTGACGCTGAAGGTCTTTGACGAAAAAAGGCTGAGGTCCACCAAGGGATCGCTGAGGCGTCGCTCCCGATAGACAAATACAAAGCCGAAAATCAGTCCCACGAGGATGGATAAGATGGGTATAAGGTCCCAACCTTTCCGGGAAATTTCCGTGAAACCATAAATAAAGGGCAGGATGGCGGCCAGGGAGCAGGCGACGCCAAGGGGATCCATATGCTTGCGCTTATCGGGGTCCTCCCTGTAATCGGGCAACAAAAACGGTGCTGCGATGAGCAGGATGACCATGACAGGCACACCCAGCAGGAATACGGCTCCCCATTGAAAGTGCTGCAACACGATGCCGCCCACCAAAGGTCCCGCGATGTTGCCTACCATAAAGCAGCTTATCCAAAGTGATATGGCCATACTTCGCTGGTGCGGGTCCCTGAACATATTTCTTATCAGGGCCAGGGTGCAGGGCATGAGGGTGGCCCCGGTAATACCCATTAGTGCGCGGGCGAAGATGAGCATGCCCGCGGTGTGGGAAAATGCGGCCAGGACGCTGGACAGGCCGAATCCGGCGGCGCCGATGGAAAGCACTTTGCGATACCCGTACTTGTCTCCCGCGGTTCCCATGGTCACGAGGAAACCCGAAATCATGAAACCGTAAATATCCATGATCCACAATTGCTGGCCGGTGTTGGCCCCGAGGCTTTTGCTCATAGGGGCCAGAGCCAGGAAGAGGACGCTGATGTCTATGGAAAGGAGCAAGGTGGGCAGCGCCAGGACGGCGAGGGCGATCCATTCTTTTCGGGATGCCCGGGTCGGGATGTGCGTTTCCATGTCGTAAACATAGCCAATTATTTTAGCATGATAAATACTAAAATAATTAGTATTTTGTGCCCGGATTAACCCCTGGAGTATGCCTGATGTTCGTGCAGTGGCCCATTTCGACCTGGACGCCTTCTTCGTTTCCGTGGAATGCCTCAAAAACCCGGTATTGAAGGGCAAACCCCTGATCGTGGGTGGAGGAGAAAGGGGTGTCGTGGCGGCCTGCAGTTACGAAACGCGAAAGTTCGGGGTACAAAGCGCCATGCCCATGAAGTTGGCCAAGCGACTTTGCCCACAGGCAATGGTCATTGGCGGGGATATGGAAAGCTATTCCAAATACTCCCAACTGGTAACCGAAATCATCCGCGAGAAGGTGCCCATTTATGAGAAGGCCAGCATAGACGAATTCTACATCGACCTTTCGGGCATGGATAAGTTCTTCGGGGTATCGAAGTTCACCGGTGAACTTAGAAAAAAAATTACAAAGGAAACGGGGCTGCCCATCTCCTATGCCCTGGCTTCGAACAAATTGGTCAGCAAGGTCGCTACCAACGAAGTGAAACCCGAAGGCCAAACGGAAATCCCCTTCGGGGAGGAAAAGCCTTACCTGGCCCCTTTATCGGTGCAAAAACTCCCGATGGTGGGGAAACAAACCACCGACCTGTTGAAGCAAATGGGCGTAGAAACCATCCGGGTTCTCTCGGAGATTCCCATGGAAATGTTGAGCAACCTATTCGGCAAGAACGGGATCGAATTGTGGCGGCGGTCCAACGGGATCGACGAAAGCCCTGTGGTGCCTTACAGCGAACAGAAGAGCATCTCCACCGAAAACACCTTCCAAACCGACACGACGGACATGACCTTTCTGCACAATCAACTCGTGCGCATGACCGAAAAGATCGCTTTCGAGCTGAGGCAACAAGACAAGCTGACGGGCTGTATCACTGTCAAGGTCCGGTATTCCAATTTCGATACGGTGACCAAACAGGCCTCCATCCCCTATTGTGGTTCGGACCACGTTCTGCTCGAGAAGGTGAAGGACTTGTTCGCCCAACTCTATGATCGTCGTTTGCTGGTTCGGCTCCTTGGGGTGCGCTTTACTCACCTTATTCCGGGGAATTACCAAATCAACCTGTTCGACGACACCCAGGAAATGATCCACCTTTACCAGGCCATCGACCACATCAAACGCCGCTTTGGAAACGAGTTCCTGAGGAGGGCTGTTGGATATGTGCAAGGCGAAACCGAAATCCAGAGACGCACGCTGACCTTTAAAGGCTGATCCATGTACCTGAATTGTAAAACGTATTTCAGTTACCGGTACGGAACATTCGCTACCGAGGAGCTGGTCAAGGCGGGCGCGGACATGGGGGCCAACGTAATGGCGCTAACCAACATCAATACCACCGCCGACTCGTGGGATTTTTATGATTTTTGTCATCAGCAGGGCGTCAAGCCGATATTAGGGACGGAAATCCGCAATGGAGATGCGTTTCAATATGTCCTGCTGGCGCGCAATCTAAGCGGGTTTACAGAGATCAATCGGTTCTTGTCGAAGTACCTTCAGGCAGGAGAAGAATTTCCGGCGAGGCCCGCGACGGCGGCAGACGGCGGCGATGCGGCGCTACCCGGTGCGCCCGACGCTGTGCTCAGGAACGTATGGGTTATTTATGGGCTCAATACGATGGCGGCGGAGGACCTCGGAGATCACGAGCTGATCGGAGTGAAACCGTCTGAAGTAAATCGATTGTATGGAAAAAGCGTGCAATCGCATCCCGAAAAATATGTCCTGAGGCATCCGGTGACCTACCAGGCGCCACCCATGGGCGTAAAACCCCACCTGAACGAATCCTACCGCCTGCACCGCCTCTTAAGGGCCGTGGCCAAAAACACCCTGCTTTCCAAACAACAGGCGGGTGAAATTGCGCCCCCCGATGAATATTTCCAGGCCGCGGCTCAATTGATGACTACTTTCCAGGCCTATCCATCCCTGCTGACAAGGACGCTGCAGGTGGCGGATAGTTGCCAGGTGGACATGGAGCTGAGCGGGGACAAAACGAAAAAGCACTTCACGAGCAGCGCCGCGGATGACGTCATCCTCCTGGAAAAGCTGGCCCTCGATGGATTCAAGTACCGCTATGGCAACCGGAAAGACGCGCTGACAAGAATCAGGAAGGAGTTAAAAATCATCTGTGAGATGGGCTTCAACGCCTACTTCCTGATTACCTGGGACGTCATCCGGTATGCGCAGAGCCGGGGCTTTTTTTATGTGGGCCGGGGCAGCGGGGCTAATTCCATCGTTGCCTATTGCCTGCAGATCACGGATGTGGATCCCATAGAACTGGACCTGTATTTCGAGCGCTTCCTCAACCCTCACCGGACTTCCCCACCCGACTTCGACATCGACTTCAGTTGGAAGGACCGGGATGAGGTCATCGACTACATTTTCAAACGTTACGGGCGGGATCATGTAGCCTTGCTGGGGATGTTTTCCACTTTCCAGCGCAGCGCTACGATCCGGGAACTGAGTAAGGTTTGCGGCCTGCCCAAGGCCGAAATCGATGCCCTGGTAGACAACCCCAGGATCCCCCTGAAGGAGGATAAATTCCAAAGGGGGATCCAGCACTACAGCCAGCTCATGATCGACTTCCCCAACCACTTGTCGATACATCCGGGAGGCATGCTCATCAGCGAAGCCCCCATTTATACCTATACCGCGGTGGAGCTGCCGCCCAAGGGTTTCGGCACGACGCAGATCGACATGTTCCTGGCCGAAAAGATCAACCTTTCCAAACTGGATATCCTCAGCCAGAGGGGGTTGGGACATATCAAGGATTGCATCCAACTGGTCCGGGAAAACAGCCAGAAGTCTATCGATATCCACGACGTGGAACGCTTCAAGAAGGACCCCAAACTGGCAGCCAAGATCAAATCTGCCAACACCATCGGTTGCTTCTATATCGAAAGTCCGGCTATGCGGCAGTTGCTGCAGAAGCTGCGCTGCTCGGACTACCTCACCCTGGTGGCGGCGAGTTCCATCATCCGGCCGGGCGTGGCCCAGTCGGGCATGATGCGCCAGTATATCTATCGCTTTCATAACCCGGACAAATTCGAATACCTGCACCCGAAAATGGAGGAACTCCTGAAGGAAACCTATGGGGTCATGGTATACCAGGAGGACGTCATCAAGGTCGCGCACTATTTCGCGGGGCTGGACCTCGGAGAAGCCGATGTACTTAGGAGGGCGATGAGCGGAAAGTACCGGAGCAATAACCGGTTCAAGTTGATACGGGACCAGTTTTTCGCTAATTGTCAAACGCTGGGATATCCCGACGAGTTAACGGCGGAGGTGTGGCGGCAGATGGAATCCTTCGGAGGCTATTCCTTCAGCAAGGCGCATTCGGCCAGCTTTGCGGTGGAGAGCTACCAAAGCCTTTTCCTGAAGACCTATTTCCCCATGGAATTCATGGTGGCGGTCATCAATAATTTCGGAGGTTTTTACCGGACCGAAATCTATTTCCACGAGTTGAAAAGGACAGGGGCCAAGGTGCTTCCGCCCTGCATCAACCAGGGTGACTACCTGACCTCCATCAGGGGGGACAAGGTATATACGGGATTGATCCACATCCAGGGGTTGGAAGAGCAGATGGCCAGGGACATCCTTTCTGAACGGGAACGTCAGGGGTCCTATGCACACCTGGGGGACCTGATCGACAGGGTCCCCGTCACCCCCGAGCAAATGAACCTGCTGATCCGCGTGGGCGCCCTGGGCTTTACGGGGAAAAAGAAGAAAGAACTACTTTGGGAAGCCACCTTCCTCTACAAAAAAAAACAGCGTCAGCCCGAGGGGAGCGCTTTTCTTTTCAAGGAGGCACCTGTACACTGGCAACTCCCCGCCCTGGCTGAGCATCCCCTGGACGACGCCTATGACGAAATGGAACTACTCGGTTTTCCCCTCACCGACGTGTGGCAAATGGTCGACACGGACCTGGGGGAATTCCTGGGTACCCGCGACCTGACGGCGAACCTGGGGAAGACCGTTACGCTCATAGGTTATCTCGTGACGACCAAGGGGGCCAGGACCGTCAAGGGGGAATCCATGTTCTTCGGGACCTTCCTGGATAAGTTCGGAGACTGGCTGGATACGGTACATTTCCCCGACTCCGCTGATAAATTCCCTTTCCAGGGCAAGGGTTTTTACGTGATGAAGGGGAAGGTCGCGGAAGAATTCGGTGTCTACTCTGTAGACGTCTACTACATGAAGAAGCAGGGACTGCGGGCCAGGGCCCCCGGGGCCACGTCACAGCCCATGCCGCCGCGCACGCCGGGTAGTGGAGGGCGCCGTTAACGTCAAAATAACCATCTAAATATTTGGAGAGACCCGGGCATAAATGTATATTTGAAAACGTATCCATATCCCCTGAAAACATGCTTTTCCTCAAAAAACTCTTTACAAAAGACGGCATTGACAGCCGTGAACCCCTGTTCCCTCACAATCGTTTTTTCCACGAATCCCGGAACCGAATCTACCCCTGGGTAAAGGTCACGTATCCTTTCACCAGGGATAACTGTCGCGATTCTGTCAGGCAGTTGTTCCAGGGAGAGAATATGCCCGTTTTCCAGTTCTGGCTGGACGACCTGTGTGTGTTCTATACCGTGGAAAGGGACAACCGTTATGAATTCCTGTTGCAAAAGGATATGCCCAAAGGCATGTCCATGGATGCACTCCACCAGTTGGCCACCGCCAACCTGGACAGGGATATCTCTTACGATTTGGCCAAGGCCCATTTCGGGGGTTTTGCGCTGAAAGGGGAAAGGGACCACGAGTCCGCCTCCATCTGCCTGCCCCACGTTTGGGAATGGATTTGCGAGGAGGTCAAGGACAACCTTATCGTAGGGATTCCTGCCAAGAACCAGGTCTTCATTTGTCCCGAAAAAGATACCGACGCCATTAATAATATGAAGATACTCATACACGAGTTCTTCAAAAAGGGTGACCGTTTGTTGACGCGCAATGTGTTCCGTGTGGACCGGAGCAACCTGGAATGGACCGTCGTGGATACCATCGGGAAGGACCCGAAGAAGGCTAAGGTCGTATTGCACTAGCGGCATTTGCATGGCCGCCGCGTTAGCCGCGCCGTACAGGTCCGGCTGCGCTGCCAGCGGCCTTGCGCAACAGGCGCACCGCCTCGCGGCTTTCCACTTCATTGAGGGAAGCGAATCCCATGCGTATTCCGTTTTCCCCACCTTCGAACCGGTAGGCCGACCCGTCGTTGATGAGCAATCCCAGGGAAGAAGCCTTCGCGGAGAGCGCGGGTAAATCGATTTTCTTCGGGAACACGGCCCACACCGCCATACCACCATCCGGCTTTTTGAAATGGATGACCCCATCCAGTTGAGCGCTCAGCAAGTCGCAAAAAACGTCCCTGCGTTCCCTGTAAAGTTTATTCGTTTTCTTTAGGTACCTGTCTATATCGCCGCTGTCGAGCAGGCTGGCGAGCGCCTCTTCAATGATATTATCTCCCCTCAAATCCATCAGCCGGCGAAGGCGTGCGGCTTCCTCGATGAACACGGAGGGGGCTACCAGGAAACCGATGCGTATGGAGAGGGCCAACGATTTGGTCAGGGAACCGATGTAGAGAACATTCCCGCCGTGGTCCCCGCTGGCCAGGGGTAGAATGGGGCCCGAAGCATAATGAAAATCATAGTCGTAGTCATCTTCGATGACCGGAAGGTGTTGTTCCCGGATCAGGTCCAGGAGCTGCATGCGTCGTTCCGCACTAAGGGTGACCGTGGTGGGATGGTGGTGGTGGGGCACGATATAGAGCATCCTGATTTTTGTCTTCCGGCACAAGGCCGCAACGGCCTGCACATCGATCCCCTGGTCGTCCACAGGGACGCGCACCAGCGTAGCGCCCAGGTGCTCGAAGCACAGGTCGGCATAACGATAGTTGGAGGCGCCAACGATGACCCGGTCTCCCGGTCGGATCAGCAAGGCGGCAGCCAGGTAAATACTCATCTGGGCACCCCTGGTCACCAGGACGTTTTCTTCTCCGATGCCCAGTCCCCGGGTCGTTGCCAGGTGCAGGGCCAGGGATGTGCGCAGGTGTTCCGTGCCCGAGGGACGACCGTAGACAATCTTTTGGGCGTAAGCCCGCGTCATGCTGAGGCGCCTGCATTCTCTCAACAGCAGGGGCAAGGGCGATTCCCGGGGGTCCGAAAATCCATCATTGATGACGACGCGATGGTGCGTCGACGGAACCAGGGGCGGAGGCTGGGCAGCGCGGTGGCCAAAGGAAAAGCCGGTGCCTCCTTTATAACCGCCCGATTTTGCGTGAAAGCTCCGGGGCTTGATTTCGGGGAGATTGGTGGAGACCAATACACCCCTGCGGGGAATGGTTTCCACCCAGTCCTGGCGCAACAACTCATCGTACGCCGCCACCACCGTTTTCCGGTGCAGGCTGAGCAGGCCCGCGAGTTCACGGGTGCCGGGCAGGAAGACCCCGGGCTGTATCCGGCCTTCCTGGATGAGACCGACCAGGCGTTTGGCCACTTGCTGGTAGACGGGAACGGGGCTGCCTTTGTCCACCTCGATCAGGGTTTGGTAGGGTAACATAGCTGGACTACTTTAGTGAGATCGTCTGGACTATAAAGATAGGCCAGAACGGTAATACCTTCGAGCCCATGAATCCCAGCATCAGACACCTCGAATCGGACGCGGATATCCTCCTGGCCTGGCCCGTCGTCCATGCGCTAAGGCCGCACCTCGTACATAGCGAATATTTGGCTCAGGTCCGCGAACAGGAAAAGCAAGGCTATCGAATGATAGGGCTGGTCCTGCCTTCGGAGGGGATGACCGGGCTGGCCGAGCCTTCGGAAGTGATCGCCTCCTTTTCCGGTTTTCGCGCCATGCATAAACTATCCGGTGGCCGGGGCATCTACATCGATGACCTGAGTACCCTTCCGGAACACCGGGGGAAAGGATATGGGGGAATGCTCCTCGACTACATCCACGACCTGGCGCGCAAGGAAGGGATGGAAAACGTCCAGTTGGATTCGGGACATCACCGCCATCCGGCGCATCGCTTATACCTGAATAAAGGGTACGCCATCACGGCGCACCATTTCACGATACCACTTGGCTCTGGAACTTTGTAAACATCGCCGTCCAGGTATCCTGGCTGGGGTAATAAATGAAAACCGCCCCATCCTGGTAAGGTCCGTTTTCGTCAGCGAAACTGCCGGTGCTATCCTGGTTCATATGGATGTTGTGGATACCCGCTGAGGGGGAAAAGCCGAAGTATTCGTCTTTGCCTTTGTCGCTAAACCCGCTTCCAAAAAAATAGACGACGCCGTCCTGGTCTTGGGCCAGTCCGAAAAACTGATTCATCACGTCATCCAGGTTGCGGCTGCCGGGGGGCGGTACGGCGGCCTCTGCGGCCTCGCCCGTAGGCGGCACGATGGCCATTTTGGAAATGTCCACGAGGTTCTCCCGTATATAATCCAGGGCGCCCGTGCCGGCCTTCGAGGCCAGTTGCTGAAACCCCGGCGCGAAACCCTTGATGGTTTGAAGGATGGCGTTTGAATAATTGTCGTCCAGGTAAAACTGCAGATCAGGAGGATTATCGTCCGAAAGGACGTTCACGGCGGCCCGGTAAAAATGCCCCGCGGCGCTGATTTCTACATGATAATGGGGTTTACCGTTGGGGTCGATTTTGGCGGCGGCCACGCTGTCGAGGGTGGCGGTGACGGAGCCGCTCAGGACTCCGTAATCTTGTATAGGCATAGGTCATGGTTTACAAATCGGATTTGCGGAATTTGGCAATCATCCACCAATATATCAGCACGGGATACACGAGGCTTCCGATTACGAGCGCATAGGTTGGAGGTGGCGGGGTTAACTGACCTTTCAGGGCGGTTTTCAAAAATGGAAAAGCAATCAGTTCGTTCGAGAGGGTCAGGGGAAGATAGGCGCCCACCTGGGCGGAGGGGGCTATCTCGTTGACATAATGCCGCAACATATACATCAGTACGTAAGTATACAGAAAGTAAAGCACGATGGCCAGGCCAGCCTTGCGTATCAGGACTCCAAACAGGAGCGCCAGAGCCATATAGGATATGGATTGCAGGAAAACCCAGAGGATGTTTACCATCCCGGAAGCGCTGAATGGTGTGTTGCCCATGGCCCCGAAAAGGAGCGCCGTCAGGAATGCCACCACCGTGGCCACGCCGGAAAATTTGAATACCCATAGCCACTTGACCGAAATAAATTGATCGCGGGTCCAGCCGTCTATAACGTTCTGGCGATGCGTTTTGAAGGTGTATTCGTTGGTCATCAATGTGATCAGCAGCAAGCCAAGGATGGGAAATATCCAGCCCGAATTCCAGGAAATGGTCTGCCAGACGTCGGGATAGTCAAAGGGGCTGCCGAACAGCTGGGCCGTCCCAGGCGGCCGGCCGCTGCCCAGGTTTTCTTTGTGGAACTGGTAGACGATGAAGTTCAATCCAAATACGCCAACTATATAAAGAATCAGCATGACCCAAAAGGCCGTGTACTTGCGTACCTTATTCCACTCTACCCATATGAATTCTTTCATGGTCTCCTTTAGTTTTTGGTGAGTTCAAGGAAGCGTGCTTCAAGGCTTTTCCGCTTCAAGGCAAGGTGATCCAGGATGATCCCCTTGGAAAAACAATATTCATTTATTTTACCAAGGGGCGTGCCGTTATCCGCAAAAGTCATTTCCCACAGGCCATCCTGGAGTTGAACGCTTTGAGCGCCCGTGAAATTTTTGAGGACGGCGCTGATATCCGCTCCATCCGATGCCCGGACTTCCACAATATCTCCGCGGGCCAGTATATCGCTTACCTTCCCCGTGATGAGTAGTTCTCCTTTTCTGAGCACGGCCATATGAGTGCATACCTTTTCGACTTCGTCCAGGAGGTGGCTGGCCATGATGATGGTCTTCCCTTCCCTGCTCAGGGCCTTGATGAGGTCCCTGATTTCGGCGATGCCCACGGGGTCCAGGCCATTGGTGGGTTCGTCCAGGACGAGCACTTCAGGATCTCCCAGCAGGCTGGCGGCAATGGCCAGGCGCTGCTTCATCCCCAGTGAATAGGTGCTGAAGGGGCTTTTTTTCCGGCTCAACAGGTTGACCCGTTCCAGGACCCGGTCGATCTGATCGGTGCCTTTCCCTTTAATGGCCGCGGTGATTTTGAGGTTATCCTCCCCGGACATGTAGTGATAGAAATTGGGTGTTTCCAAGAGGGTCCCTACCCGGCGACGCATTTGACCCGTGGGTTGTTCCCCAAACAAGAGAAAAGAGCCCGAATTGCTGTTGAGTACGCCCATGATGATGCCCAGGAGGGTGGTCTTACCACTTCCATTAGGCCCCAGGATGCCGAAGACGGCTCCGGGGGGAACGTCGAAGGAAACGCCCTTCAGCGCGGTAATGGAGCCGTATTGCTTGGATAAATGGTTTACGCTGAGTATAGTCATGTGATTACCATATATGCGCCCTAAGGCTATCCGGAAGGAATAATTTATCGCCGGGTTTCAGTTGATACGTGTCGTAAAATGCATTCAACGCGGAGACGGGACCGTTGACCCTGAACTGGGGTGTGGAATGGGGGTTATTGAGGACCGAACTGCGCATGGCTTCGGGCCGGACCTTTACCTTCCATACCTGCGCGAAGGAGCGGAAGAAGCGCTCGTCGGGTGTAAGGCCGTCGATCCTGGTCGTATCGTGCCCCTGGGCGGTCTTTTTGAAGGCGCTGTAGGCGATGGCCAGGCCGCCGATGTCGGCTATGTTTTCGCCCAGGGTCAGCTTGCCATTGATGTGGAAGGTATCCACGGCGAGGTAGCCGTTATATTGTTGCACGACAATGTTGGCCTTCTTCACGAAGCGCGCGGAATCTTCCGGGCTCCACCAACTTTTCAGGTTACCGTCGGCATCGAAGAGGCGACCCTGGTCGTCGAAACCATGGGTCATTTCGTGGCCGATGACCAACCCTATGGCCCCGAAGTTCAAGGCATCATCCCCATTCTGGTAGAAGAAGGGAGGTTGAAGAATACCGGCGGGGAAATTGATGTCGTTAGTGGTGGGGTTGTAATAGGCATCCACGGTCGGCGGGGTCATATACCATTCGGAGCGGTCCACCGGGTGCCCGAGTTTTTTCAGGCTGCGTTGATATTCGTAGCGCCCGCACTGGCGGACATTGCCGATGGCGTCGGTCCTGCTGATCGTGACGGTAGAATAGTCCTTCCATTTATCGGGATAGCCGATCTTCTTGGTGACGGCATTCAGCTTAAACAAAGCTTTTTGTTTAGTGGAATCGCTCATCCAGTCCAGGGAGTGGATATGGTCGGCAAAAGCAGACTGCACGCTGTCCACGAGTTCCCTCATGCGGGCCTTGGCTTTGGGAGGGAAGTATTTCTGCACATAGATCTGTCCCAGGGCATCACCCAGCAGACCATCCACCGACTGACTGCTCCTTTTCCAGCGGGGTTGCTGTTCCTTTTGGCCACTCAGGAGGCTGTTATAGACAAAGTTGGCATCCTGCACCTCGTGGCCCAGGGCGAAAGAATAGTTATCGACGAGGTGGAAGGTCAGGTAGTTTTTCCAATCGTCCAGCGGAAGCTTTTCCAGTGCGCGGTACATACCTGCATAAAATTCAGGTTGCCCGACAAGGACCGTATCCAGGGTAACACCCAGTTTTGAAAGCACGTTCTTCCACGGCATTCCTCCCGTCATCTTATCCAGGTCGGCTACGGGTATTTTATGATAATTGGCGTTGGGATCCCTCAGGTCCACGGGGGCGCGCGAAACTTTTGCAAGTTCGGTTTCGGCGGCCATCACCGAAGCCGAGGCTTTGGAGGCCGCGGCGGCGTCCATACCCAGGAGGGTGAATACCTTAACCATGTAAGCCAGGTAGGCATTCTTGATGTGTACGATGGACGTATCCTGATTGGTATAATAATCTTTATTGGGTAACCCCAGGCCTCCCTGGTTGAAGTGCGCGGCTTCCATCCGACTGTTCTTGTCATCCGCCTGGACGCCGAAGCTGAAAAGCTCGCCGTTCCCATCGGCGTATTCCCTGCAAACCTCCTCGAAAACACCGGGGACATCTTTGATCCCTTTGATATCCGCCAGGTCGGCCGAGAGGGGATTCATGCCCAGGGATTCTATGTGCGCGGAATCCATGAGGCTGCCATACAGGTCCGCTACCTGTTGTTGAATACTCCCCTGGGCCAACCCGGATGCTTTGGAAAGGGAATCCAGGATCTGGTGAATATTGACCAGGGACTGGTCGCTCAGCGAAAAAATGGCGCCCCAGCCGGACTGGGAGGCGGGGATTTCGGTCTTTTTGATCCAGGTACCGTTGGCATAGTTGTAGAAGTCGTCCTGGGGTCGAACGCTGGAGTCTACCGACGTAGCGTCGATGTAATTGGTTTCAGGAGAGGCAGGCCGGCAGCCCACCACAACGATGAGGGCCACGTAAACGATTTTTCTCATCAAGGTGCACTTTTGGTTGCCTAATGTACACACTTCCTACCAGATATGCGCCCTCAAACTGTCCGGGCGGTACAATTTATCCCCGGGTTTTAATCCATACGTATCGTAAAACGCGTTCAGGTTGGAAACGGGACCGTTGACCCTGAACTGGGGAGTGGAATGCGGGTTGTTCAGGACCCAACTGCGTATGGTCTCGGGACGCACTTTGATCCTCCAGGCCTGGGCGAAAGAGCGGAAAAAACGTTCATCGGGTGTAAGGCCGTCGATGCGGGTCGTATCGTGCCCCTGGGCCGTCTTCTTGAAGGCGCTGTAAGCGATGGCCAGGCCACCTACATCGGCCAGGTTTTCACCCAAAGTCAGGTTGCCGTTAATATGGAAAGTATCTATGGCGAGATAACCGTCGTATTGCTGTACCACGAGGTTAACCTTCCTGACAAAGCGTGCCGAATCTTCGGAAGTCCACCAACTTTTCAGGTTGCCGTCGGCGTCATATTGCCTCCCCTGGTCGTCGAATCCGTGGGTCATTTCGTGGCCGATTACCATACCGATGGCGCCAAAATTCAAGGCATCATCGCCGTTCTGATAGAAGAAAGGGGGTTGGAGGATACCGGCCGGGAAATTGATGTCGTTGGATAAGGCACTATAGTAGGCATCAATGGTCGGGGGAGTCATGTACCATTCGGACCGATCCACGGGATGTCCGATTTTCTTCAGTTGACGCTGGTAATCGTATTCCTGGCACTGGCGATAATTTTCCAGGGCTCCACTCCTGCTGATGTGGATGCTGGAATAGTCTTTCCATTTGTCAGGGTACCCAATTTTTTTACGGATGGCATTCAGCTTGGCCAGGGCCTTTTGCTTGGTGGAATCGCTCATCCAATCCAGGGAACGGATGTGATCCGCGAAAGCCGCCTGCAGGCTGTCCACGAGGTCATGCATGCGCTGCTTGGCTTCGGGAGGAAAATATTTTTGCACGTAGAGCTGCCCCAGGGCGTCTCCCATCAACTGATCCACCTGCTGACTGGCCCTTTTCCAACGAGGAAGCTGTTCTTTCGTGCCGCTAAGGAGGCTGGTGAAAGCGAACGCGGCATCCTGAACCTCGTGACCCAGGACTGGGGTAAAGTTGTCGACGAGGTGGAAGGTCAGGTAGTTTTTCCAATCATCGAGGGGTAGGCTTTTCAGGGCATGATACAAACCTGCGTAAAATTCAGGTTGCCCCACCAGCACGGTGTCCGCATTGACGCCGAGCCTGGTCAGCATTTTTTTCCAGGGAAGCTCCCCCGCCTTTTTTTCGAGATCGGCTACCGGGGTTTTGTGGTAATTGGCATTGGGATCCCTCAGCGCCAAGGGTTCTTTGGAAACCTTGACCAATGCCGTCTCGGCGGTCAGGACCGACTCCGCAGCCTTCGAAGCCGCCGCCGCCGCATCCATGCCCACGAGGGTGAACACTTTGGTCATATAGTCGACGTAGGCTTTCTTGATGTGAAGGATGGACGTATCCTGGTTGAAATAATAATCCTTGTTGGGCAGGCCCAGGCCGCCCTGGTCGAAGTGGGCTACGTCCATGCTGCTGTTCTTATCGTCCGCATTTGCATAAAAGGTGAAAAGGGGAGCGGCTCCCTCATGGTATTCCTTGGCGACCACGTCAAATACACCGGGGACATCCTTGATCCCTTTTATATCCGTCAGGTCAGAGTCCAGTGGCTTCAGGCCAAGGGATTCGATTTGCGCGGAATCCATGATGCTTCCATAGAGATCCGCCACCTGTTGTTGGATGCTTCCCTGGGGTAAACCGGAAAGCCTGGACAGGGAATCCAGGATGCTGTGGGTATTGGCAACAGATTGGTCCGACAGCGAAAAGAAGGAACCCCAGCCTATTTGGCTGGCGGGGATTTCGGTCTTTTTTATCCATGTGCCGTTGGCATAGTTAAAAAAATCGTCCTGGGGGCGGACGCTGGAATCCATGGAGGTCGCATCGATGTAGCTGATTTCAGGCGAAGCTGGACGGCAACCCACCACAATGGTGAGCGCCAGGTAAGCGATTTTTCTCATATAGGTGCATTTTTCGTGACCTAATGTACATACTTCTGCGCAATCTGTACATAAATATCCAGCAATGGCGTAGCCTTCCCGGTACGATCGAAAAAAGCTTCCCAGGTGCTCAGGGGTTCCCAAATGAATGTGCCCAGGGCTTCCTTTCCGGGGGCGGTAAAGGCGATATCATTGACGAGCTCCTTGTATTGGGAGTACTCGGCCACCATGACGTACTTGTGGTAGCGTTTCGCCAGGTCAGCCATATTGTTTTTCAGGTCATCCGGGGTCCCATGCCAGCGGGGGTAATAGGAAAGACCAATGACGTCGAAGGGTACTTTTCGGGCAAGCATGTTGTCGATGAAAAAGCGGGATTCCTCATTTTGGCCACCCAGGGCAATGTGTAGCATGATGGCCGTCGAGGGGCTCACGTCTTTCACTCCGCGTATCCCGGCAAACAGGAGTTGGGCCAGGCTATCCAGGTTGCCAATGGCTCCGTCGGGCCAAAGGATGCCGTGATTGATCTCATTGCCGACCTGCACCATGTCGGGGGCGGTCCCCTGATCCTTCAGAGCTTGCATGATCGTGCGCGTATACGCATATACCGAATCCTTGAGGGTGCTGAAATCCAATGTGCTCCAGGCAGCGGGCTTGTTTTGCTGCTGTGGATCGGCCCAATAGTCGCTGTAATGAATGTCCAGCAGGAATTTCAAACCGGCGGCTTTGATGCGTTTGGCCATGGCCATGGTATGGGGCAGGTCGCAGAAACCCTGTTTCGGGGAATATCCCTTGGGCAGATCGGGATGGTCGAAGATGCGAAGGCGGATATAATTGAAGCCATGGGCTTTCATGATGTCCATTGCCTCCCCGGGCTTGCCGTTGTCATCCGAGAAATGCATGCCTCTTGCCTCCAGTTGAGGTAAAAAGGAAATGTCCGCACCTATGATCTTATCTTTTATGACGAGGTTTCCAGCAATGGGCGGTCCGCTGGTTACGGGATGGGGCGTTCCGGGGTGGATGCTGTGGATTTCGGTGGAGCCTGCGTACATGCTGTCCGCGCTGGCCTTCACGATGATCTTGCCGTTTTGGGGGCCTGCCTGGAGGGTGATCCAAATATCGTCGGGGCCTTGTTGCGTCCGGATGATTTTGGCGTCGCCGGTGACATCGAGTTTTATGGCGCCTGCCTTCCCGGGCAGCTCGTTTCCGGAGGTATCCAGGATCCGGATTCTTAAACGCGCCGTGTCGCGGCCATCGGCGATCATGGTCGTTTTATAAGAGGTAACGACGACTTCGGGTAGGCGGGCACGGCGGCCCTGAGCGCCCGCCAGCAGGGGGGCAAAGGCGATAAAGATCAGCAAGCGTTTCATGGGCGTGAAGGTACAGGCCGACAAGGCGAATCCTTTTGCTATATCGTTCTTTT
>CAZJDB010000067.1:0-14819 GCA_964544695.1 uncultured Chitinophagaceae bacterium | reverse complement strand
GCCCGAGGTACAGGCTGCGCGGAAGCGCCTGGGGTCATTCCTGCGGGCTTCGATAGTACCTTCATCTGCACGGGTCCTGACGATATATCCTTTGCGTACACATTCGCGGATTTTGGCCATGTCCCTGATGGGATCGTTGATGATCAGGAAAGCTGCTTCCGGCGTACCGGGAGGTGCGTTGACGAACAGTACGCGCCCACGCAGCGAGGGATGGCGGGCAATGTATGCCTGCTGCTTTTTGCCCGTTTCATCCAAAATGAAAACGAATTTTCCCCGGGCTTCGGAAAGCAAAGGCCAGCCTCCATTGAGCACGGCTTTTTCCAGGGTGGAACTGTCACCGCGGATATTATCGGGTATAAGAAGTTTATCATCGCCAAGGCCAGCCCTCAGGGTGCTGTCTAACCGATCGAATACAGCGGAGGTAAACTTTTCGGGCCTGGTAAGGCCCGGTATCGTGTTGTCCTTGACGTTCATGGTGATGAATACCGGAACATGGTTGGGGTGTTCATCCGACCACGCTTTCAATTCCTGAAGACAAGCGCGCAGCGTCAGGCAATTGCTTCGGAAGTCGATGTCCTGAATGTGCATGATCTTGAATCCGGGTTCCTTCATTTCTCCATGGGGATCGTAAGGATAGGCCTTCTTCCGTCGCCCTTCCCAGCGCAGCCCCTTGGGATGCGCATACTTTCCACCGTGCGCATCAGCATATAAATCGATCTCGAGGTTGCGTAACCCCATCGAAAGTTGCTCGGAAAGGCTCACGTGCGTGTATTCGAGCGATCTCGCCGCACTTTGATCCATGTATCGGATCATGTTGAACAGGGGTGGGTCTATGGCTTGCTTGTAGCTGTTATGGGAGCCAATGATCTGGACCATATTGAGGGGTAGGTCGTCCATGGAGCGGTTCTCGTTCCCAGCAGATAGAAAAAATGACAACACGACTGACAAGGCGGTGCGGATCATGGAATGGAATGGGTTGGTTTCGCAAATATTGCCTACCAATATGATCCCATCAATAACGCGCGATTATGAAATTGTTAAGGTCGTTACTCAATTACCAACTCATTCTTCAGGAAATCCATGAACGTTATCCACGAAGCACTGTGGATATCCTCACAAGTATCCAATAGCAAAAGGTAAAACAACCTGCCCCTAAAGCGATCATGGAAAGGATTTTGGCCCAACTTCGAAGGTTCGCTTTCCAGAGCCATCCCGGGAAAAGCGGGCGCCCTTCGTTCGATACCGATGAAATGCATATGGGCTCCGCCCCTGTCGCCGTACACCTCATTGCTTCGGAAGGTGTAAGAGACACTTTCGGGGTAGCGGTCAAGGACTACAGAATTTGTATCTCTGGCCCCAATAGTTTTTTTCATCAAACTTTCAACAAAGGCATCGAGGGTTTCGCCGGGTTTGGGGACTTTTACGAGAAGGAGCATGGTAAAACCGATGCGGTTCCCCTGTTTTCCTTCGACCGTTTCGGGCTGGAAGGTGATGTACGCCTGCCGGTTGGCGAAATCCGAGATTTGCACGGTCCATTGCGAGTCAGCGAAAATTCTAAGACCCAGGAGGCGGGATGTAAAGCGGACCTTAGGGCCCATTCTGGCGCCGGACCACAATAAGTTTTTGTCACAGGCGCTGTCCGGACTTGAGGCTATGCGATTCTGGCCCATGATGGTGTCCATGGCATCGGCTAATTTGCCCCTTCCACCTTTCGAGGCGTATTGGTCCAATGCAAAGCTGCAATGCGAAGGCATCCCTGCCCTCAGCATGGCAAAGGCGTATTCCTTCCAGAAATCCGCCGGGGTCCCACTTCCTGCTTTTATCCGGGCCGTTTCAAAGGTAGTTATGGCTTTGGATGGTTCGTTTGATTGGGCATAATGGTTACCCAAAAACCAATATCCCCTGATATCCTCGTTTTTGATGTTTATGGCAGCTCTATAATGGGCTTCTGCCGTGTCCCAATAAGCGTCCTGATTCAGGTTATACAGGAAGTGAGCGATCTCGCCTTCCAGGAGATTGACTTCGAGGATATCCTTTTTCAGAAGGGCGTAGTGATTCATGCAATCTTTCAATTCCCTGATAAGGGAATCCTTGGATACGTCAAAAGTCCAATCCTGTACCCAAAATTCGATGTAATGCAGGTTTTCAAACAGGAAAGATTGTTGACGGGTGCATTGACTGTCCGGATCGATTTTGTGGAAATCAATGTACCTGATGTCCGAACTGCATAGAAAGATCCGAAAGAGTAGTAAAGAGGTAAGGAAAGCTGATTTCATAGCATTCAAAATATATACTTTTGTCCGAAAAACCTATGCAGGCTATCATATTAAAAGGCTTCGGCGACGTTTCCAACCTGCACCTCGAAGAATTGCCCCTGCCCCTTATCGGGGACCAGGACGTTCTCATCGAAGTAAAAGCGATTTCCATCAACCCCGTGGATGTAAAGACCCGAAAAGGAAAAGGGGCGGCGGAGGTGTTGAAAAAAGATCCTCCCATGATCCTGGGTTGGGATGTTAGCGGCGAAATCGTGCAAGTCGGAAGTCTCGTCGGCACGTTCAAGAGTGGGGATGAGGTATTCGGCATGGTCAATTTCCCCGGGGCGGGGAAAACGTATGCGACGTACGTAGCGGCTCCTGAAGCCCACCTGGCGCTGAAGCCTGTCGCAACCAGCCACGAAGAAGCGGCGGGAGCGAGCCTGGCGGCCCTGACGGCATACCAGGCACTCGCTTTCAAGGCAGGCGTGCATCCGGGACAGCGCGTCCTCATCCAGGCGGCTTCGGGAGGGGTAGGGCATTTTGCCGTGCAAATCGCAAAGCTCCTGGGCGCCTATGTGATTGGAACGGCCTCGGAAGCCAACCGCGACTTTGTATTGGGCCTGGGCGCCGATGAATTTGTGGATTACCGGCTAGGCCAGTTGAAAGACCACATTCAGGATGTGGAACTTGTTTTGGACATGATAGGCGGGGATACGATCGATCAGTCCCTGGAAGTGATGCGGCCGGGGGGCAAGATCATCAGCATTCCCAGCGGCGCCAATACTCATGTTGTTGAAAAAGCGCAAGCGAAGGGGATGATCGGGCAAACCTTCATGGTGGCTTCCAACGGGCGCGACATGCAACAAATCGCGAAATGGCTGGAAACAGGGCAGCTCCGGACGCATATCGCGGGCGTCTTTCCTTTCTATCAAATGGATATGGCTCACGAAAGCCTGGAAACGGGTAGAACCAGGGGTAAAATCATTGTGACGCCTTAGGGTACCAGGCAGTAACCTTGATTTGGACCCTCCGGTTCAGGCGCTTTTCTTCTTCCGTCCTTTCCGCGGGATACAACTTTTGGCTGGCGCCATACCCTTCAAACCGCATTCTTCCTCCGGCGATACCCCGGTTCTTGAGGTAATCGTAAATAAATTTTGCGCGGGCTTCGGAGAGGTTGATGATGTAGGTATCCAGGTCCAGGGCATCGATGGTATCCGGCAGGCAGCATACGAAGCCCTGGATGTCGATCTGCATGCCAGGGTTCCGGCTCATGAGCTTCAGAAGATCGTTCAGGACATGATAGGACTCGGGTTCGGGCTTGTGGTGGCCGCCGAAGAAATTAATGTCCCTAAGGATGATGGTTTTGCCCACCATGCTTGCAGGGTCCTTGAATAGGTCGTCAATGGAAGCTGCGGGGGGCAGTTCAACAATCGTGTCCGCCGTGCCCGCGGGCCGCCCCGCGCCACCACCCGCAGGGGCCGCCGGCCGCCCCGCGCCACCACCCGCAGGGCCCGCGATGCGCCAAAAAACGATTTCCACCCTTCGGTTGGCCGCGCGTTCTTCTTCAGACGCGTTGTCGTTCAGCGGCCGCTTTTTCCCAAATCCTACGGTCGTGTGGACAAGACTGTCAGGCAAGAGCGACTTAACCGTATGAATCCTGGCCAGCGCAAGGCTATCATTATATCGATTTCCCCCGATGCTGTCGGTGTATCCGTAAAGGTCGATCCTGGAAAGAGAGCCCCTGAGTGCCGAGTCGAGACGTACGGCCTCGTCGGGCGCCAGCTCCGAACGGTTATAGGCAAAATGCACGACGAGGGTATCCTGGGCGCGAACCAACAGGGGGAGAAACAAAAGGATGGGGAGCAATATTTTCATTTGTCGTCGTAATACTTCCAAAGCAGCGCCGATACCTTTCGCGTAAGGACCCACGCCTCGTTATTGGGCGTCCAGGAACTGTCCGCATTGTTTTTGGTAAAAATGCTAAACAGGTAGGGGTGCTTTCCATGGACGTAGACTACCTCGTTGCGGCTGTGATCGACAGCCCCATTCTTGTCTGCCACGAAGATGCCCGCGGGGATTTGGGAAAGGGCTTCTTCATCCCAGTACTGACGGCCTAACAGGCGGAGCATCTGGTCACTGATTGCCCGGCTGAAGAGGGCGCCGTCCACGATCCTGCTCAGGATCTGAACGATTTCCCTGGGTGTTGTCTGGCCCCAGCCATATGTCGCCCGGTTCATTTCCCTGCCGGGCGTCCGACTGTTGACCCGGGTGTTGACAAAGCCCAGGCTGTCCAGGATTTGGTTGACCCGGACGCCACCTCCGTCCAGTCCCTGGATCCAGAGGCTGGCGCAGTTGTCGCTGATCGTCAGCATCAGCATGATGACCTTGCTTAGTTCTATGGTGGAACCGCTCTTGAAAGCGCTGAGGATATCATCGCCCTCGCTGTAGTACAGTGAATCGGTATAGGTCAGACGCTGGTGATAGTCGAGTTCCCCGCGCCGGATCTTGTCCATGATCCCGATCAGTAAGGAAACCTTCACGATGCTGGCCGTGGGAAAAAGGGAATCCGCGTTGATGGCAACTGTTCGATCGCGGACCGGGTCGTAGACATATATACCGATGTCCCCATGGAAGCCCCCGATCAGCGTATCCAACCTATGCCGCAGGCGCCGGTCTTCCCTTTGCGCGGTCACTAACAAAGGAATGAGGGCCACGCAAACCAGGGTCAAAAAAGGTCGCATGCAGGAAATATACTAATTTAACCGCAGTGAAACATCTACTATTCCTCACCGTCTTCTGGGGCATCCGGGCGATGGCCCAGAGCCCCGAATCATATCCGGTGGATTCGGCTTCCACCTCCCAGCCGGGCGTCCCCAAGGGGGAAATCCTGAAGTTTACTTTTGCGCGGTCAAAAATTTTTCCTGGCACCCACCGGGATTACTGGGTGTACATTCCCGCCGAATACCGCCCCGAACAACCCGCCTGCGTATTTGTCAACCAGGATGCGGTGCAATGGAATGCGCCCACGGTATTCGATAACCTTATTTACCATAAGGAAATGCCCGTGACCATCGGGATATTCATTAGCCCCGGGCAGGTACCCGCGCCCGATACCGCCTCGGCTACCGATCGCTACAACAGGAGCTTCGAATACGACGGATTGGGAGATGCATATGCCCGTTTTGTCCTTGAGGAGATATTGCCCGACGTAGTCACCCACCAGGCTTCGGACGGGAGGCCCCTGCACTTGTCCAATAGTGCGAACGACCGGGCCATCGGGGGCTCCAGCAGTGGGGCCATCGCGGCCTTCACCGCCGCCTGGGAAAGCGGCGCGTTCACTCGCGTATTCAGTGTCGTCGGGACCTATGTGGGACTCCGGGGAGGAGACCGGTATCCAACCCTGATCAGGAAATACGAACCCAAGCCGTTGAGGATTTATATGCAGGACGGATCCGGAGACATGAATATATACGGGGGTGACTGGTGGGAAGCCAATCAGATGATGGAAAGGGCCCTGACCTTTGCAGGCTATGCGGTAAATCATGCCTGGGGCCTGGGTGGCCATAACGGGAAGATGGGGACCTCCGTTTTCCCCGACGCCATGCGCTGGCTATGGAAGGACTGGCCTGCACCGGTACAGCCCGGGCCAACCAAAAACACAATGCTGAACGACATCCTCCTGCCCGGAGAGGGCTGGGAGCTCGTGGGACGGGGATATGGGTTTACCGAGGGCAGCGCCGTCGATGCAACAGGTATTGTCTATTACCAGGATATACCCAATGCGAAGACCTATCGTGTCGGTCTGGATGGCCATAGCGCCGCGCTGCTTCTGGACGCTAAAAAAGCCAGCGGTACCGCCTTTGGTCCCGATGGTATGCGTTATACCTGTACCGCTTCCCAGGTGTTGCGTTACGACGCCGCCGATAAAGAGACCGTCATTGCCGAAGGTATCCCGGGCAACGACCTGGTCGTGGCGAATAACGGGAACATCTACGTGACCGCTCCCGACGGGACGGAACGCCCCGGCAAGATCTACCTGGTGAAACCCGACGGCACCAAAACCGTGGTGGACGAAGGTTTGAAATTTGTAAATGGTATTGCACTTTCACCCGATCAGACCCAATTGTACGCCACAGAATCGGCTTCGCACTGGGTATGGATATATTCTATTCAACCCGATGGCACCTTGACCAACAAGCAAAAATTCGGCTGGCTCCACGTGCCCGATACCAAGGAAAACGCCTGGCCGGACGGCCTGCGTTGCGACAGGGCCGGTCACATTTTCGTAGCTACCAACATGGGTATACAGGTGCTCGATGCCGTGGGCAGGGTCAACGCCATACTGCCCGTACCTTCGGGTCAGGTGTCCAACTTGTGTTTCGGCGGACCCGATTTCGATGTGCTTTATGTGACTTGTGTGGATAAAGTTTACCGGCGTAAAGTCAAGGTGCATGGAGCCAATGCTTTCGCTCCGCCGATACGGCCGTCCAAGCCTAATTTGTAACTTTCATTAGTTGCCGGATGCGCGTTTCCGTACCGGACCCCGGTCCCCAGCATTCGGCCACGACCAAGCCTTTGGCGTCCAGGAGGTAGTGATGGGGATAGCCGCTGAACCCCAGGATCGACCCCAGGACGGTGTTTTCATCGGCCGTGATATTGAAGAATGTGGCATCGATTCCGAATTTCTTTTGGACCGCGTGCATGGCGCTGTCGGTCGTCTCGTCGGAGAGGAAAAGGAAATGGACCGGGGCCCCCTTAAAGTGCGCAATCATGTCCGGATAATCGGGCAGTTCCGCCATGCACGCTCCACACCACGTCCCCCAAAAATCTACGAAGGTCGTTTGTCCCCTCATCGACCCGAAAAGGCTGTCCAGGCGCTGCTTGACATTATCGGGCGCTGCAAACGCCTGAAGGCGTTTTTGCAGTTCAAAAGGCGTAAAACCCCCTTTATCGGCGATGGATTTATCTACCATGAAACAATTCTTAATGTAGGCAGAGCCCACCCGGTCGTAGCAACGGTTCCAGGTCGAAGTGGATTCCTTTTGGCGCAGATTACGGATCAGGTTGTACTCATCATAGTACATCAGATCCCTGGTTATCCCCACGGATGCAGCTTCATCGACCCAGTCCAGTGGCAAGGATACCCGACGGGACGAATCTTCCTTCAACAGGGCTCCATTGGCAGGATTTAAGTTTGTAATGATGTTCATGCCCGTTGTCAACCAGTTTAAAAACCTGTAATAAGAAGCGTTCGAAAGGGCTGCCTCATCGACAACGGGGATACCTCCCAAATAAGATAAAAGGCTTTCCGCATCGATCTCCGTGTTCCTTTTGCCAAAGAAAGGGTAGGTAATGAGGTCGTTTGCCGCTTCATAAGTAAGGTAGCGTTGCAGCCACGCTTTCACCGGGGGACTAAGCGACCCCGACTGCTTTGCAAACGCCTCCAGGAAATCCAGTTCCTCGTGAAGCCGCTGCCTCCGAGCCGCGGCAAAGGCGCTATCGGGCATTTTCGAACCCAGGTTCACCTCGGTGGGGAAGTGCTGCTGGTAAAATTGATTGAAAAAGTCCATCACCTCATTGTTAATCGCTCCCAGCTCGCCCCCCGCATGGTACTTGCCATCCCCGTCCATATCCAGCACAAGGTGACCGCCGGGTCGCGTGTACAGATTGGCAAAATGTTCCCGGTAATACACAGACAGGTCGCCTTCATATGCCTGTAGCAAAGTTGCCTTGTAGTGCCCGTTGGCTGAAATTGGAAACGACAGGTGAATCCTGTTCCCCTGGATGTCATACATGTAAAATGTGATCATCCCATCGGTGGCGCCCGGTTGGAACGCCGATATGGTTCCCGTGATGGTGGTACTGTCCCGGGTGTTGAAGGGAGTGGGTTGTGGCAGTACCAGGAGAAGGAGGGCTATGATAGCGTTCATGTTATCAAGGTACATCAAATTTTTGGCCCCCCATTGCGCTACCTGCGCGTGCCGTTTTCAGACTATTAGTATACGCAACTAAAGGGGTTCAGGAAGCGTATGTACAGGTATGCTCGAAGGCAAAAAGATCGTAGTCGTACTCCCCGCGTACAATGCGGGGAAAACCCTGGAACGGACCTACCGCGAAATCCCCCTGGATATCGTGGACGAGGTTATACTGGTGGACGACCACAGCGACGACGATACTTTAAAAATCGCCCAATCGCTGAACATCAGGCACATCATCAGCCACGACCACAACCGCGGCTACGGCGGTAACCAAAAAACGTGCTATAAAAAAGCCCTGGACCTGAAGGCGGACATCGTCATCATGCTCCATCCCGACTACCAGTACACCCCCCGCCTTATTCCCGCCATGTGTTCCATTATTGCCCATGGGGTCTACCCCGTAGTGTTGGGGTCGAGAATATTGGGCAAAGGGGCACGGAAGGGCGGTATGCCCCTCTACAAATACTTCTTCAACCGTTGCCTGACGCTGATCCAAAATATTCTCATGGGTCAGAAACTGAGCGAATACCATACGGGCTACAGGGCCTATGCCGCGGAAGTCCTGAGAAGCATCGATTTCGAGCGCAACAGCGAAGGATTCGTCTTCGACAATGAAATCCTGGCCCAGATATTCATGAACGATTATGCGATCGCGGAAGTCACCTGCCCGACGGCCTATTTCCCCGAAGCAAGCAGCATCCACTTCCGGAGTGCGGTGACCTATGGATTTGGGGTGTTAAGGGTTGCGCTGACGTACCGGTTCAACAGGTGGAGGCGGAAGCGCCACCAGGTAAAGGTACAGGTTACTCCCCTTCTCGATAGCGTCCTCCCGTAAATCCACCAACCGAACATCGAACCGGTAAATCAGCAGGCTGTCCGCTCGTTGAAGTTCCAATGGCGAAGCCGTAGACATGAGGTACACGCTCCGCGTCCCCAAAGAATCAAATAATCGCTGCACGCCATCCGCATATCTGTGAGGGGCATGCATTGCCCTGGAAAGTTCGTTGTTCCATTGCAGGAAGGACATTTCCCTATGCAGGTCCAGACAATAAAAAGGCCGGTCGCAAAAAGTGACCAGGGGATTGAGGGCCCAGTAATCGCAAACCAGGAGAGTGGGCGCTTCTGCGCCAGATATGGCGGCTTCCGCAACCAGCACGGGCGCCTTGGAGGCAAAGGAAAATGGGTGGCGGTAGTCCTGGTAGGCCGCAAATAGAGCCCCGGGGATTTGCAGGGCGAGCAAGAGATACCCCAAACGGCGCCGGCGCTCACTCAACCAATACGCCGCGAGGAAACCTATAAAGAGAAATCCGCAATACCGGGAAGTTGTCAGCGGGAAGACGAGTCCGACGAAAAGCGTCCCTAAAACGTTGACCAGGAAAAGAACCCTGGCCGCACCCTGTAGAACAGCCAATGCCAACCAGCAAAGGGCAAGCGAACAAAGCCCGACAAGCCACAGGGGTAAGCCCAGCAAACATTCCGTATTCCACCAATGATATTCCCACCAGGCGGGCATAGGGAAAAAAGCACGCAGGGGTGCCTGCGCCAGGATAATCGGTTTGTCCCGCGTCCAGTGCAGCCAAAATCCAGCATTCAACTGGCTATCCGGAGGTGGCAGGATGCACCCCGCCGCCGGAAGAAGGAGCAAACCACCCAATAGAAAGTGCACCCAGGAACGAGTTCGCAGCAAAACGTAGACCTGGAAGGAGGCCGCCAAAATCAACCCGATCAAATGAGTATTGGATAAAAGAAAAAGGAAAACATAGTACCACCCGTACTTAGGCCGCGGCCGGGAAAGGACGATGCAAACACAACAAACGAGGAGCACGCCAATCGCGTAATTCCGGCTCAGCGCCGCGTATTCATACAATAGAAAATAACCGAAAGGAAGGAGTAATCGGGCAACCAGCGGAAAAGGGGACCGGAACAACAGCAGGAAAACGACAGAAACCGCAATGAGATACTGCACCACCTGCATAGCCACCGGATCATGCGTAAACCGCGTCAAAGGCCAAAGGATCAAGTACCAAAGGGGAGGGTGCCCCTCAAACCGGATATTGCGCAGCAATGCACTCAGGGAAGGGCTGGCCTTGACGATATTCCAACTGTGTATCTCATCCCCCCACAGCTCGTGGTGATACATGATCACCCCCAGCAGGACCATGTAGACCAGAAAAACGACCCGGGGAAAGAGGGCGAATTCGTCGGGAGCAGCCCCGTGTTGGTCGAAATCCTTCGTTCTTTTCAAAAGCGGGCCGTAGATTTAATACACCAAAGTATAGCTTTTATGGAATTTGACAATGACCGACTGAGACCCAAACCTATAAGGGTAACCAATTTATGTTGGATACCCCTGCTCCTGATTTACCCCCTCGTGAATGCCTGCACGCTTTACCCGGGGGATTGGACCATGGTGTTGGTTTTATTTTTCGTGAACCTGGTGCTCAGTCCTGCCTATTTTCTTTATGGCAGAGAAGTAATCTGGCTCAAACGTTACATAATAACCGGTCTGCTGTCCGTCGGCGCTTTTTTTATCCTGTACGGGTTCGTTTCGGCGCTGTTCGCGTTCATGACCATCCTGCCCTTCGGGCAGACTAAGATGCTGTATTTCGAACATTCGGGTCGTAATTTCCAAAGGGAGAGTTTGTGGATCGTGCTCAACCTGTTCTTTTCATTCGTAATTGCCTGGGTGCAGCGATATATGGACGAGAAAAAAGAACGGGAGGAAGCGCGTAAGGAGAACCTCTTTTTCAAGTTGCGTTACCTCCGGGCCCAGTTGAATCCCCATTTCCTTTTCAATACCCTCAACAGCATTTATTCCCTCAGCCTCCATAAATCCGAAAGGGCTCCCGAGATCGTGGTAAAGCTGGCGGACCTGATGCGCTACCTGATCTATGAGTGCAATGAGGAAACCATCCCTTTGGAGAAGGAGGTGGATTTCATCCGGAATTATATCGAGCTTGAGCAAATCCGATACAAAGCCGACATCCGTTTTCAGGTGGAAGGTGATTTGAAGGGCGTTATGATCGAACCCTTTCTTTTTATTGCATTTATAGAAAACGGGTTCAAACATGCGATGGACAGTTCCTTCTCCGAGCCCTTCATCTACATCACCCTGAAAGTGGGCAAGGGCAAGATTACCCTGAATGTCCTCAACAGCACAGATGCGGACCTGGAGACCCAGGCCAAGCGAATGAACGGGAAGGGGATCACCAACAGCAAAAGCATGCTGGAGCTCCTGTATCCCGGGTCCTATGAGTTGGATATTATCCAAACGGACCGGGAAGAATCGCGCCAAAGCCAGCTTCGCCTCCAGCACGCCAGGGACCGCCTGGAATCCTTGTATCCCAATGCCTACGATTTGGACATTATTCTGAACAAGAATGCCTTCACCGTATCTTTGGTTCTGAAATCCAAAGTGGCTTGATTCGTTGTATCATTGTCGAAGACGAAGCGTTGGCTCAGGACGTCATTAGAAATCATCTTGCCCGGGTGTCGGCGCTGGAATTGGCAGGTAGTTATCGCAATGCGACCGAGGCTTCGGAGGCCTTGCGAGACGGCTCTATCGACCTGATGTTCCTGGACATTCACCTTCCGGGCGGCAGTGGCCTCCATTTCCTGCGTTCCCTCGCCGATCCTCCCCTGGTTATCCTGACGACGGCCTACGGGGAGTATGCCCTGGAGAGTTATGAATTGAACGTGATCGATTACCTGCTGAAACCCATTTCCTTCGAGCGCTTTTCGAAGGCGGTGGAAAAGGTCACGGGAGCACGCGTGCGAAAGACCGAAACGCGCGCGGATCACCTCTTCGTTCGCGCCGACGGCAAATTCCGAAAGATCGATTTCTCGAACATCCTATATATCCAGGGGATGAGGGACTACCTCAAGATTTGTACCCCTGACTCAAGTATCCTGACCCTGCAAACCATGGGGGAAATGGAAAAAACGCTGCCCGCGGCAAGTTTTATCCGCATACACCGTTCCTATATCGTATCTATTTCGAGGATCCGAAGCATTTACGGGAACACGATTGAATTGGATAAGGTCACCCTACCCATAGGGGTCCAGTACAGGGCCGCCGTGATGGAAATGGTAGGCAAAAGGGGAGGCTGAAGTCTCAGTCGCCCGCGGGCACCCGGCTGGTGCTCAGCCGCCCTGCGGCCACCGGGCAAATGACTCAGCTACCGCGCGTTCCGCCGGTCTTCATGATCTTTTTTGCTCCACCGCTGGCCTTGCCCGTGGGCTTGTTGATGAATTTGGAGCCCCCGGCGGCGTTAGAATTGTTCTTTCCCTGGGACTTTCCTTTGCCTTTGTTATTGACGGGTAATGACATAGCGTACTATTTTTATTCGGTAGTAAAGATAGGAAACGTTTCATAATGTATCACCGTAGGCTCGAATTCAAGCAGGAAGCGTTCATCCTCGGGGTAATACCGGGCCTTGTCCACGGGCTCCCCCGCAAAGGCCCTAATGGCCGCTAAATCCCGCCAGGTTGAAATAGTGTAAAAATGGGCGACCGCCCCTTCGATGCTGCGGCCGATCCGGACGTCCTGTATGCCGGGGGTTGCCAGGTAATCCAGGACCCCTTTTTCCTTTAAAAAGGTAAGATATGCATCGGCATCGGCTGCGCGCGTCCTGCCATGCCATACGCGCGTGATCGGCTGGGAAGGACGCCTCCAAAAGGGCGTGGTATCGACAATGTCCCTTTCCAGGTAGCCTGGGATGTTATTTTTTACCATCTAATAATGATTTGATAGTAAAAATAGAATATCTTTACCAATAAATCAAGCTTTGATGGTAAAAAAAATCCCTTTAGAGAGTATCAAGGTGAATGGGAATGAGTTGTGCCTGAATTTCCTGAATACCATCCACCACCGATATAAGCCCCCGGTGGCGAGTTATATCAATGATTTTGAAGACCTCCTTTATTGGGCCTCGAAAAAAGTGGGTATTATAACGGAGGAAGAGCGGCAGTCATTTCCACGGGGGGGGGCAGAAGCTTTCTATAAAGAGGCAATGGACCTCAGAGCTGTTTTGGATGATCTATTTTATAGGATTGCTAAGAAGGAACCTTACTCATTTGATGCATTCAACGTTCTCTTCCATTACTATAACGGTCACCAAAAGATGATGCCGGGACCCCAACTCGGTTGGGATTGGGCCCCGGGGGATTTCCATCGACTGACCGCTCCCATTGTACGTTCCGCCTCGGAATTGTTGTTGTCCCCGCGTCTGTCCCGGGTCGGCCTGTGTTCGGGTTGCGGATGGCTATTCCTTGATTCCACCAAAAATGGGAAACGCCGCTGGTGCAGCATGGAGGAATGCGGCAGTGCCGCCAAGGCAAGGGAATATTATCATCGCCATAAGAGCGACGACTAGTTCCCTAACAGCGCCTTTTTTAGTTGGGCCTCGATCTGGCTGCAGGTAATGAAAAAGGGCTTTTCATCGATGTGCATTCCGAGGTTTTGGCCCGTCACGGTATAGGACCCGGAAATGCTGCCCACGGGGGTGGACAGGTGAAAGGTACCCGCAGTCGTGTCTCCCGTGAACGTGCCGCCCATACCGGTGATCGCTTTATTTGCCCGTTCCACGAGGGCTTCGGGATTGGTTTGGAAGGGAATGGAAAAATCACACATGCTGCAAATGTAAGGCATACGGCGCGTACCTTAGTCCCCAGGCATGCCCCGGTACCTCCGACACATATCCGCCAGCGCCCTGCAGTTCGGGATCAACCAGGCAGCGGGCCTGGGGCTCTTTTATCTCCTGTCCAGGGGGCTGGACAAGGACCATTTCGGCGAACTGAACTGGTCTCTGGCCGTTAGTTTCACCATGATCAATCTCCTGGGCATGGGTTTGGACCAACTCGCGGTTAAAAAGATCGCCGAGGGAGCTCCCGATGGAAAAATCCTGTCCCTCTACCGCAGGCACGTTCTTATTTCCGGTGCTTTGTTTTATGGTATCCTGTTGACGTGTTGGGCCTGTTTCCCCCGCTTTTTCCAAACGCACTATTTCCTGGCGGGGATCGCCCTTGCCAAAACCATCCTGTTCTTTTCGATGCCATATAAGCAACTTGCGGCAGGGAAAGAACGGTTCGGTATCCTGATGAGTATGTCCATCGTATCCAATGTCATTAAATTGGGCGCGGTGGGGGCTTGCTTTCTCTTGGATACATGGTCCGTTGGTATCGTCATCGGGATATATATTGCCGGGGATATTTTCGAATGGATCGCCAGTACCATCCTGGGTTTACGGCTCCTGGAGATGCCCGGCGTACGGACAACCTTAAGGGCCTGGAGGGACCTCATGCGGGAATCGTTGCCGCTGGCGGGTGTGGTGTTGTTTTCCACTGCCATGGCGCGATTCGATTGGATATTCATTGGCTTGTTCGTCTCGGCGGCTAAGTTGGCGGAGTATAGTTTTGCGTATAAAGGTTTTGAAGTGGCGTCGCTCCCCCTCCAGGCGCTGGCTCCGTTGTTGCTCCCTGCGTTTGCGCGACGGCTCGGGGCCACCCCCGCCGCACCGGCCCCCCCCCCCCCCCCCCCCGGCCCCCCCCCCCCCCCCCCCCCCCCCCCCCACCCCCCCCCCCCCCC
>CAZJDB010000066.1:0-7855 GCA_964544695.1 uncultured Chitinophagaceae bacterium | reverse complement strand
CATGGCGATCACCGAAGGAATCAAGATTCCTCTAACTACGCTTGCCAAAATCGCATTTCAAAATGCCCAGAAAGTGGCGCCTGATGTCCACATTATTCACCGGGAATACAGGATGGTCAATGGGATCAAGGTGTTGAACCTGGAGTTGAAGGGGACCCTGCAGGGAGTCATATTCATTTATTACGGATATTATTATTCCAATGCTAACGGCACCGTGCAGCTCGTATGCTATACGGGTGATTCCGAATGGGAGGGATATAAGGCGGACGCTGAAAAGCTGTTGAACGGGCTGGCCGTGCTGAAATAAGAACCCGACAAATGACCTCAGCTTTCCTTTTCGACTTGAACGGCACCATGATCGATGACATGGAATACCATGTCGTCGCGTGGACGAGCCTGCTCAACGGGGATTTAAAGGCGGGTCTCAGCGACAAGGAAATCCGCAGCCAGATGTATGGCAAGAATGATGAGCTCTTCCACCGCCTGTTCGGAAACCGCTTCAGTCCGCAGGAAATCGCCCAGTTGTCCCTGGAAAAGGAAAAGCGCTACCAAAAAGCCTTTAAGCCCCACCTGAAGCTGATCCGCGGTCTCGATCACTTCCTGGCCGAAGCAAAAACCCTGGGTATCCCAATGGCCATCGGCACGGCCGCCATTCCCTTCAACGTAGATTTCGTATTGGATAAACTTCGTCTGAGGTCTTATTTCAAGGCGGTAGTGACCGCGGATGACGTGGCCGTCAGCAAGCCCGACCCGGAAGTGTACCTCGAGTGCGCCCGGCGCCTGGGGAAAGACCCCGCTGGCTGCCTCGTCTTTGAAGACGCCCCCAAGGGCGTGGAAGCAGCGTTGAATGCGGGCATGCAGGCGATAGTCATCCGCTCGACCCTCCACGCGGATGCCGAGTTTTCCCCTTATTCCAATGTCGTTAGGATCATTAACGATTACACCGAAATCAGCGCCTGGGCATTGATGTTTCGTTCCACCTCAGCTCGTTCTTGAAGGCCCGTAACCGCGTCTCGCGATCGATCACGACCAATTCTATCCCCGCCATCTCCGCAAAATCTTCCAGGTGCTCGGTGCGCAGGTTTTGACTGTAGCATGTATGATGCGCTCCTCCCGCGAGGATCCACGCGGCGCAGCCCGTGGCCATGTCGGGCAGGGGTTTCCAAAGGACCCGCGCCACGGGCAACTTGGGTAAATCAAAAGGGGGCGCCACCGCCTCGACCTCGTTCACCAACAGCCGGAAGCGGTTACCCAAATCGATGACCGAAGCGTTCAGGGCCGGCCCACCGGCCACATTGAATACGAGGCGCACCGGATCGGCCTTGCCGCCGATACCCAGGGGATGGATTTCGCAGGAAGGTTTGCCGTTTGCAATAGACGGGCATATTTCCAGCATATGCGCCCCAAGAACCATGCAATTCCCTGGCTCAAAATGGTAAGTATAATCTTCCATAAAGGAGTTCCCTCCGGGCAGACCCGTAGCCATGACCTTCATAGCCCGGACGAGAGCGGCCGTTTTCCAATCCCCCTCGGCTCCAAAACCATATCCTTCCGCCATCAGGCGTTGGGAGGCGATGCCCGGGAGTTGGACAAGCCCATGGAGGTCTTCAAAGGTATCTGTGAAACCTTTGTATCGACCTGTTTCGAGGAATTTCCGAAGTCCCAACTCGATGCGTGCAGCATCACGCAACGAGGGACTCGAACGCAACGACGCCGAAACGGTATACACCGAAGCATAATCCGAACACAGTTCTTCCACCGCAGCCGAAGGCACTGCGTCGACCGCCTCCGCCAAATCCCCGATCCCGTGCGTATTTACAGAATACCCGAACGTCATTTCCGCCTCCACCTTATCGCCTTCGGTCACGGCCACCTGACGCATGTTGTCCCCAAAGCGCACGAAGCGCGCCCCTTGCCAGTCATGCCACCCGCAGGCCGCGCGGAGCCAGGAGTCCAGACGGGCTTGCACGGCAGGGTCTTCCCAATGCCCCACCACCACCTTGCGGTTCAGGCGCATCCGGCTCGTGATGAACCCGAATTCCCGATCCCCGTGGGCGCTTTGGTTGAGGTTCATGAAATCCATATCGATGTCCTTCCATGGAATATCCCGATTGAATTGCGTATGCAAATGCAATAAAGGCTTACGCAGGGCATTGAGTCCCCTGATCCACATTTTGGCTGGAGAAAAGGTGTGCATCCATGCAATGACGCCGACGCAATCCGGCTCGTTACCCGCGGCCACCAGGAGGTTGTAAATTTCCTCGGGAGTTTTGACGACGGGTTTCCATACGATCCGGACCGGGGCGTCCGCATCGAGCGCGCCCGTCATGACCTGCGCATGCCGCGCCACCTGTTGCAGCGTTTCTTCTCCGTACAAATGCTGGCTACCGGTGACGAACCAGGCCTCGAAGCGTTTCAAATCGTTGTTCATACTGGTCATTTGGTTACTGCCCGTAGTAGGACCCGGGCCCATGCTTTCTTTCAAAGTGCTTTTTAATCAGGGAATCCTTGAGGGTCGCAGCATCGGGGCGGATTTGCTCCGTGAGGTAAGCCATATGCGCGATGCTTTCCAGGACCGCGCTGTTATACACGGCCTTCCCCGCATCCTTACCCCAGGTAAAGGGAGCGTGGTTACCAACCAGGATCATTTCTACTTTTTCATAGCTCAAGCCTTCGCGCTCCAGGCACCCGATAATCTGGTGTCCCGTTTCATGTTCGTAGTTTCCCGTAATCATTTCGTCGTCCATGGGCGGAGCGCAGGGAATAGCCACCACGGCGTGGTCCGCGTGCGTGGTCCCGTATATGGGAATGGACCGCTGTGCCTGGGCCCAGGCCGTGGCATAGGGGGAGTGCGTGTGCACGATGCCCCCGATATTCGGCCAATGGCTATAGAGGACTGCATGCGTGCGGGTATCCGAAGAAGGCCTCAGATCTCCCTCCACGGTTTTACCCGAAAAATCCACGACGACCATTCGGGCAGGGGAGAGGAGCTCGTAAGGAACCCCGCTGGGCTTGATTGCGAAAACGCCCAGGGAGCGGTCGGCTGCGCTGACGTTGCCGAAGGTGAACAGGACCAGCCCCAGTTTGGGCAGTTGCATATTCGCTTCGTAAGCGGCTTCCCTTATGGTTTGATAAGTGCTCATCTCATTTCATCGATAAATTGCCCCAACGCCCGGTAACGTTCGTAGCGCGTTGCGTAAATCCCTGCGTGCGAAGCCTCCGGTGTATACGTCTTGTCGAATCCAGGCCCCATCGCGTCCATGGCTTCCTCCACGCGGGGATACAGGCCGGCCACCGTGGCCGCGAACATGGAGGCCCCCAGGGCGCAGGTCTGTTCGGAGCGATGGATGCGGATGGGCCGGTCCATGACGTCCGCCATCACCTGCATGATGTAGGGGGACTTTCGTGCTACCCCGCCCAATCCAATGAGGCCCTCCACAGGAACACCTTCCCGGTGGAAACGATCCACGATGGCCTTGGCGCCAAAGCACGTGGCTTCCACCCAGGCCTTGAATATACGGGGTGCGTCACTGGACAGATTCAGGCCCATGAGGGCGCCCTTCACTTCCTGGTCGGCATCGGGGGTACGCCTGCCGTTCAACCAATCCAGCGCCAGCGGATCGCCCAACGCCGGGGGCAGCACCGAAGCTGCTTCGGTCAAATCCGCCAGCATGGTGCCCTCCAGCGTTTCGCGAATGTTCGCCGGCAACTTCCTTAGCGGCCATGATAGCACATCCTTCCACCATGCGTACGTATCTCCAAATGCCGATTGCCCTGCTTCAAGACCCATCATTCCGGGAATGATAGACCCTTCTACCTGACCGCAAATACCTGCCACCAACTTATCCCCCAATCCGGGAGCCACCAGCATATCGCAGGTGGAGGTGCCCATAACCTTGGAGAGATGATAGGGTTCGATTTGTCCTCCCACCGCGCCCATGTGTGCATCGAAGGCTCCTACGCCCACCCACATATCCGTGGGAAGGCCCAGGCGTGCGGCCCAGGCCGCGCTGATCTTTCCCGCAGGTCGATCGGCAGTGCAGGCGTCTTTATATAACCTGCTGGTAAAACCCGTCAGCACGGGGTCCAGCGCCTGGAAAAATTCTTCCGGTGGCAAACCCCCGAATGCGGGCGCCCATAATGCCTTGTGCCCCGCCGCGCAGACGCTCCGCTTCATGCTGTGGACGTCGATCCCACCCGTCAGCAGGAAGGGCACCCAGTCGCAATGCTCCACCCAGGAATAACACGCCTTCCGGACAGCGGTGTCCTCCCGGAGCACGTGCAACAGCTTGGCCCAAAACCATTCCGAGGAATAGATGCCCCCAACGAAACGCAGGTAATTTTGAGGAAAGCGCAAGTTCAAAGCATTGATCTCCGCGGCCTCCCGTGTAGCGGTGTGGTCCTTCCACAAGACGAACAAGGCATTCGGATTTTTTTCGAATCCCGGGATCAACCCCAGGGGCGTACCCGAAGCATCCACCGCTACCGGTGTGGATCCCGTCGTATCGACCGATAGCGCACGGATGTTGGCTGACCCAACCTGCCTAAGACAATCTTTGACCGTGGCCTCGATGCCTTCTATATAATCAAGAGGATGCTGACGGAAACGGCTTGCATCGGGATCGCAATAAAGTCCATCCCTCCAGCGGGGATAATGAAAAACCGACGCAGCCATCTCCTGCCCGTCGGCCGCATTGGCGACAATGGTGCGGACCGAATCCGTCCCAAAATCCATTCCCATAACGAATGTGTCCTTTCTCATAGCCCAATAACTGTCAAATTAACACGTATTATTCCACTTATGCAAGTTTTTTTTAATCCCCACCGGGTCCTTCACTTGAGGCTATCCGGATTGGGAATAAAGTTTAGGAACGCATGGAATTTGGCGGTATACCGCTTCTTATCCAATTTAAAATAAAACGCCCCCTTCTTTGAATTCTCCTTATCCTTATCCTTTTGCTTGATCAGCAGCCCCGTAGATAATACTTTCCTGCTAAAATTGCGCTTGTCCAGAGACGTATCGTAAATCGCCTCATACAGGTTCTGGAGCTCGGGAATCGTGAATTTGCCCGGTAGCAGCTCGAACAGGATAGGGTGGAAGGCGGCCTTATATTGGAGCTTGGCCTTGGCCATCTCCACCATCGTAGGATGATCGAAGATCAGGTGGGGAATTTCATGGATGGGGAACCATTCTGCCCTATAGTCTTCATTCAACTGGTTTTCGTAATCATGGATGTTCACCAGGGCAAAATAGGCCACGGATACGGTTCTTTCGGCTGGGTCACGGCCTGGATCACTGAACAGGTGCAGTTGTTCGAGGTACACGCCGGACAGACCCGTCAGTTGCCTCAGGATACGGGCTGCGGCCGCCTCCGCATCTTCCTCGGCCTGTACAAAACCGCCCATCAAGCTCCATTTCCCTTTTTCCGGCTCCATACCCCGTTTGATCAAGAGTAGTTTTAATTCTTTCCCATCGAAGCCGAATATGATACAATCTACAGCCAGCAAGAGTCTGGCCTGTTTCGAATATCGTGTCATGGCGCAAAAGTAGTTTTTCCGGCCCTGATTTACCGATAATATTCAAAGGTTTACCGAATTGAAAGGGGGGTGGGATGCAGGAGGAAGGCAAATGGAATACTTTTGGCTAATCATTCTAAAAAAGGAAGTTATGAAAAAAATGCTTGCAGGATTGACCGTCACGATGCTTTTTTGCGCCCTGTGCTTTACGGCCAGTGCTCAAAACGGCGGGGGAGGCGGCGACCGTATGGCCCAAATGCGCCAGAGTTTAAAAGATTCCATTGGACTCAGTGACACCCAAATCGATTCCGTCATGGCCGTTCAACAGGACCTGAGGCCCCAGCGCAGGGCTATCTTTCAGGATCAAAGCCTGAGCCAGGATGACAGGAATGCAAAGATGAAAGCCCTCAACGATGCGGCTACAGCCCGTTATAAGAATTTCCTGACCCCCGACCAGATCAGCAAGCTCCAGGCCTACCAACAAAGGCAAATGGATCGCATGCGTCAGCGCCAGGGCGGCGGGGGCGGCGGCAACTAGCCACGTGTGCCAACGCCCAACCGGCGGGGTCCCTCACACCCGAACGCCCAGCCGGAGGCGGCAACTAACCTCGTTCTCTCTTTAACCCTTGTTATCATACGGCTGCCTATCCCGGACCCTCCGGGATGGGCAGCCTGTTTTTTCGGGGGGATACATTCAAGGCCGCCGACCCCCCCAGCGTTTACCGGATAAATCCTTACGTTGACACTAAAAATTCAGGTGTTGACTGCTTTAAGGCGCAAGGATACCTTATTGTCTTTACCTTTAGCCGTCAGGCTAATTTGAAACCATAAACTGTCTGCATGAAAAGACTTTTACCCTACCTTATTCTTTTACTCCTTTCTTTTTCTTCCGGAACCCTCAAGGCCTCGACAATTACCGCCGGGGCCAGCGGAAGCTGGTTTGCCACCACGACGTGGATAGGAGGGGTAGTGCCCGGACCGTCAGACATCGTTATCATTCCCGCAGGTATCAGCGTCACCTTATACGGCCCTATTTATGTGAACAACTTCGGGGGCGTGGATGAGTTCATGAACCCCAGTTCCATATCGGTATCGGGAACCCTAACCATCATGGATGATGGCACCGATCCTTCTCCTCCCGGGGCAGGCTTTTATTTTTTGAACCCCCTAAGCCTCAATGTGTTTGGCGGAGGTCATTTGGTCGACAATACGTCACAGGGTATTTGGAACTGGACGGCAACTTCCACTTTGCAGATACAAAGCGGTGGAATCTTTGATGCTAACGTATCATTTGGCAACACGGACATGTTTGATGCCACGAATTCTCCTCTTGGCGGAGCCGAAGGCCCCAATGGAGATGTGCTGTTGGTAAATACTCCCGGTAACTTCAATATGCTTGTAACGCCGGTTAACGGCATTTCCACTTCCGCTACCTTCATCAACCCGCCAACCGCTACTTCTTCCGTTGCAACCAATGTGATCAACTCCGGGGCAACGTTGAACGGAACGGCAGACCCCTTGGGAAGCACAACTACCGTCAGCATGTTGCTAGGGACCAGCCCCACCCTGGCGGGCGCGGGCACCGTTACACCCACCCCTTCAACGATCCCTTCGGCATCGGGCAATACGCTCGTCTCTTATGCAGCCACGGGCCTGACTTATAGCACCAAATACTATTACCAGGTCGTAGCCACTAATGCAGGAGGCACGACGACGAGCACCATTCAAAACTTTACCACGGCTCCTGTGGTGTATACCGTATCTGTTCCCACCAACGGGACCTATGGTGTGGGACAACAGCTGATATTTACTATTGGATGGACCTATATCAGTGAAGCGCCCCTGAATTCCACCGGCACCCCTTACTTCCTTTTAACCTTGGGAACCAAAACGGTACAGGTCCCACTGGATCATATGGACCCGGCCCTGGCGCAAGGTTATTTCATATATACCGTGCAAGCCGGGGATTATGCGCCTGCCGGTATCAGCATACCAGGAGGGACTTCCATCAACCTGAATGGAGGATCCATCACCGATGGATTTGGCGACCCCGTGGGTCTTAGCATCAGCGGGTCCCTGAACCCGGTTCCTTCCATGGCGGGGGTCATCGTGTTGGGTACGGCCACGCCGATCGCTACGACGGGTGCCGCAACCGGAGTGACTATTTCTACCGCGAACCTGGCCGGTATCGTGAACGATAATGCGGGCACTACCACGACCTCCTTCCTTTGGGGTACCAGCTCCACGCTGGCCGGCGCGACCACAGCCACCGCTACGCCTTCCACGATCGCCGCGGGCACCGGAAACACACCCATCACGGCTTCCCTGACGGGCCTGA
>CAZJDB010000065.1:0-3027 GCA_964544695.1 uncultured Chitinophagaceae bacterium | reverse complement strand
TGGCGTAGAAGGGTTCGGGGATGATGACTTCGTCACCCGGATCCAGGCAGGTCATGAATCCGAAAAGGATGGCTTCGGATCCGCCCGTCGTCACGATGATCTGGTTATAATGGATATCGATGCCAACCCTCTTGTAATATTCCACCAATTTCCTTCGATAGCTTTCATTTCCTGCGCTATGGCTGTATTCTAATACCTTGAAGTCGAAGTGGCGTACGGCATCCAGCATGGAGGCGGGGGTTTCGATGTCCGGCTGGCCGATGTTGAGGTGGTAGACCTTTGTGCCTTTTTTCTTGGCAGCTTCCGCATAGGGTACCAGCTTCCGGATGGGGGAGGGGGGCATCGTTTGCCCGCGGTGGCTAATCTGTAGCATGGCGCAAACGTAAGAAAAAAAAGCCGCCCTTGGGGGCAGCTTATCGAAAGTCGTTGCGTGAAACGAGGGGTGCAGCGAAGCTGCGCTTTACTTAGATCCCGTTTTCACCGGCGTGCTGCTGGGCGTCGCATCCGAAAACACGGTCCCGATGATATTGAGCCCCACCTGATCGTTGATGCCGTTGAACTTGACATAAACGGTCTTGTTAAAGTTCCCGACGACCGCGGCATTGTAGGTTGCGGTAATGGTCCCGGTCTTTCCGGGTTGGATGGGTTCCTTGGTATAATCGGATTTCGTGCATCCGCAGCTCGGTTGCACGTTTTCAATGATCAGGGGAGTGGTTCCGATATTGGTCACGGTAAAGGTGCCTGTCACCGGCGCGCCTACTTTGACACGGCCCAGGTCCACGGTGGAGGAAGCGAACTTGGCCACGTCGGCGACCTTTTGGTTCTGAGCCACAGCGCCTAGGGTAAGGAGGGTGAAAGCGGCTACAAAAAGATGTTTCATTTCTTAAGGATTTAATGTGTTTGCGACGCGCCTGTGGCGCTTCATTGTTTCACTAATTGGATTCCTGTATTCAAAGGTACAGAAGTATCGGGGGTTTTCCATACTTCCCCCTTGATATACAGTTCCTGGTGTAAGTCCTTGGGATAGAATAGGGTGATGGACTTGGTAAAGCGCCCTTCCCCGGCCGCATTATAGGTCACGGGCATGCTGGTGCTGTCCCCGGGAGGAATGGGTGCGTTGCTCCAGTGCGGCGTGGTGCACCCGCAGGAGGCTTCGACATGCAACAGCCGAAGCGTATCGGGCCCATGGTTGACGAGCACGAAGGTATACGTGATGGGTTTACCCTGGGGGATTTCGCCGAAGTCGTGCGTGGACACGGAGGCCTGGAGCATCTGCGCCCGGGAAAGCAGCACGAACAGGGAAAACAGGGTGGTTATGAACACCTTTTTCATACGGTATTGGTTTCTATACTACGAATATACAAAAAAGGTATTTTTGTCGCATGGATAAGCCAACCTACCAGGATACGATTGCAGCCGGGGAGAAACTTTCGTTCGACCGCTTCAGAGAGGAAGTGCTGAAAGACTACCGGATTGCCTGCGAAAGCAGGGAAGCCAGCCTGATAGGGCGCCGGGAAGTGCTCACCGGCAAAGCCAAGTTCGGCATATTCGGGGATGGCAAGGAAATCGCGCAGATCGCCATGGCCAAGTCCTTCCGCCCCGGCGATTTCCGGGCCGGGTACTACCGGGACCAGACCTGGATGTTCGCAAGCGGGCTTTCCAGCATCGAGCAATTTTTCGCGCAATTGTATTCCAACCCCGACGTGGAGAACGAGCCATTCAGCGGGGGCCGGCAAATGAACGCGCATTTCTCCACGCCCTTTGTCAGGGAAGACGGCTCCTGGCTGCCCCTGGCCGACCTCAAGAACGTCACCTCGGACATTGCCCCAACGGCGGGTCAGATGCCCCGGGCCCTGGGGCTGGCGTTTGCGTCATCCCTTTTTAGGAACTCGCAACCCCTGAAAAGCATGACCGACCTGTCCCACAACGGCAACGAGGTTTGCTTTTGCACGATAGGCGACGCCAGCACGAGCGAAGGTCATTTTTGGGAAGCCATCAATGCGGCGGGCGTCCTGCAGGTGCCCCTGGCGGTATTCGTTTGGGATGACGGGTATGGCATATCGGTGCCCCGTAAGTACCAAACGGTGAAGGGATCGATTTCGGAGGCCCTGAAGGGGCTTCAGCAAAAGGAAGGCACGAACGGGATCGACATATACAGGGTGAAGGCCTGGGATTACGCGGGGCTTTGCGAAGTCTTCGAACGGGGCATCCGGAAGGTCCGGGAGTCCCACATACCCGCGGTCTTCCACGTCGAGGAGATGACCCAGCCCCAGGGCCATTCGACCTCGGGCAGTCACGAGCGTTACAAGTCTCCGGAGCGCCTGGAGTGGGAAAGGGAATGGGACTGCCTGCCCAAGATGCGCGAATGGCTTTACCAGAACGCCCTGGCCACCGCGGAAGAGCTTGAGGAGATCGAGGCCTCGGCAAAGCTCAGCGTTCGCGCCAGCAAGGACCTGGCATTTGAAAAATACATCGCGCCCATCAGGGAACAGGTAGCGCATTCGGTATCCCTGCTCAGCCGCCTGACGGGTAAAGGCGGAGACTATGAGCCCGAAATCCAGGCCCTAATCAAGGAATTGAGTGCGCAAAGATTGCCCTTGAGAAAAGACGTCATGCATGCGTTGAGCATGGCGATCCAATTCGCAAAAAACGCCCCCGAGGTTTCGGAAATACGCCATTACTATGAAGCCCTGAAGGTCCTCGACGGGGACGCATACAATACGGACCTGTACAACGAAGGTCCCGCCAGCGCCCTGAAAGTGGAATCCATACCCAGTGAGTTCGAAGAAGGCGCGCCCCTGGTGAATGGCTTCGAAATCCTGAACCGGTATTTCGATGCCTTGTTAGCACACAACCCAAAGGTGGTAGCCTTCGGCGAAGACGTGGGAAAGATCGGGGACGTAAACCAGGGTTTCGCGGGTCTGCAGGAAAAATATGGAAAAGAGCGCGTGTTCGATACCGGCATCCGCGAACTGACCATCATGGGTCAGGGGATTGGCCTGGCCCTGAGGGGTCTGAGGCCCATCG
>CAZJDB010000064.1:0-3969 GCA_964544695.1 uncultured Chitinophagaceae bacterium | reverse complement strand
TCCAGAATGGGGGCCCGGGGTACGTTGACTACGATGGCATTAGTGGTGACGGTGCAGCCTGTCGTGTCGGTGACGACCGCCGTGTAGGTTCCGTTGACTGCGGGCACGTAGGCGGAATCGATGATGTACCTGTGCGTATATTCCAGGATGCGGTTGTTGAGGGCATCGCTGATAAAAATATTTCCAATACCGTCCACCCACAACCCGTAGGAACTGCCGAACTGATTCGGGGCAACCCCAAACCCATTCCCCCAGGCGGCCAGATTCCCCACCGTGGCGCTGGTGGAACCAGGGGGGAATTCCAATATGCGGAAGTTATCCATGTCGTCTACATAAAGGTTTCCCGAGTTGTCCAAAAATAGCGTGGAAGGAAACGACAGTTGATTCATACCCGGTCCATTCCCGTTGCCTCCGGCTACCGTCAAACCATTCGTTCCGGGGTTCGAGCCCGGTGGAAATTTTTGAATGCGCATATTTCCCTGATCGGCCACGTACACATTTCCCCCGGCATCCAATGAACCCGAATAAGCCTGGGACAATTGATTGGGCGATCCGCCCTGTCCATTGCCCCCTCCCACGATGATTCCATTGGTGCCGCTTGTGGATCCTGGAGGAAACTCCATGAGGCGTCCATTCAGGTAATCCGTAATGAACATGTTTCCCGTCGCATCCAGACTTATGGCTACCGGGAGGAACTGGTTGAGCGCGGCGCCTGAGCCGTTTCCGCCGGCCACGATGACGCCTGGCGTGGTACTGGTGGAACCAGGCGGAAATTCCAATATGCGGGAATTGTAGGTATCGGCTACGTAGAGGTTGCCGCTGGCATCCAGGAAAACACCAGAGGGTCCGTTCAACTGGTTCAGGGCGCTCCCCAGGCCATTCCCGCCCGCAACCACGATGCCATCCGTCAGGGGGTTGGAGCCCGGGGGGAATTTCATGATCCGGCAGTTGTTCCCATCCGCCACATAAAGATTCCCCACCGGATCCAGGCAGATACCCATGGGGCGGCTGAATTGATTCAGCGTGGATCCCCTTCCGTTGCCTCCGGCCACTACGAGGTAAACGGGCGACAATACAGCATTGACTGTGGAAATGGGCGAACCTCCCTCCGTCCACGTGATGGAGGAAATACCCCCTGGAATGGCACTCAGAAAAAGGGTGTCTTTACCCAGGCAAAGGCTGTCGGTCCTGAGGACCGAGGGAACCGGACATTGCGTCCAGCCGCGAGCCAAGCAGGTTATCAACAAGGATAAGGTCAGGAACCATTTCATAAACCGCAAATAGCAATATACGAAACTTATCTAGCGCTTCACAACCCCTTCTTTCTTGGCCTTTGGTGTCAGTTCGGAAGGCAGCACCGCGCTGATGCGCTTGACCGCAATGGCCATTTGCGCATCTATGGTATTGACCGAAATGGAAAGGATATCGGCCACTTCCTTGTAGCGCAAACCATCTTCACGGATGAGTTTGAAGATCATTTTACAACGGGGGGGCAGGGCATCGACGGCGGCTTGCATCTTGCGCAGCATTTCTGCCGTGATCATCATTTGTTCGGGAGAAGCGCTGAGTTCAGCTGTATCGATGTCGAGATAATCGAAGGGGGCGGTGGTCAGCTCTATGGCTTTTTTGGAGAGATAATTCAGGGCGGTGTTTTTGGTGGCAATGTACAGGTATACCTTGAGGTTTTGGATGTCCAGGATTTGGCTACGCCGGTTCCACAGCTTAATGAAGACATCTTCCACAACCTCTTCGGAGAGCTCCCTGGAACGCACGAGGACAAATGCAAACTGGACCAGCTTCTTATATAACAAGCGGTACAATTCTTTCAGCGCCTCCTGGTCTCCACAGGAAATACCCTCCTGCAAGTATTTGAGTTTACCCTGCATATTTCGCTAGCAAGCAGTTAGTTCGTACAAACAAAGTAACGATAAAAGTCACAATCCGCCTAAAAATGCTAACGGATGTTTGTATATTTGGGGGTATGGAGCAAGAGCGCATTTTCCAGGATAAAATGGATCGCGAGATCCGCATCGAACCAACGGATTGGATGCCCGATAATTACCGGAAAACATTGGTCAGGCAAATCAGCCAGCATGCCCACAGCGAAGTCGTGGGAATGCTGCCGGAGGCCAACTGGATCACCCGGGCGCCCAGCCTGAGGCGCAAGGCGGCCCTCCTGGCCAAGGTCCAGGACGAGGCAGGGCACGGCCTCTACCTCTATTCCGCCGCAGAGACCCTGGGCGTGAGCCGCGACGAAATGTACGAACAACTGCACACCGGAAAGGCCAAGTATTCCTCCATCTTCAACTACCCTACCCTGACCTGGGCGGACATAGGCGCCATCGGCTGGCTGGTGGACGGGGCCGCCATCATGAACCAGGTTCCCCTTTGCCGGGCGTCCTATGGACCCTATGCCAGGGCCATGGTGCGCATTTGCAAGGAAGAAAGCTTCCATCAGCGCCAGGGCTTCGAAATCATGCTGACCCTCTCCAGGGGCACCCCCGAACAGAAGCGACTGGCCCAGGATGCGCTCAACCGCTGGTGGTGGCCGACGCTGATGATGTTCGGTCCCAAGGACGACGATTCTCCGAACAGCGCCCAAAGCATGAGATGGAAAATCAAACGATTCTCCAACGATGAACTGAGACAAAAATTTGTAGATATTACAGCCGAACAAACAGCTTTTCTGGGTCTGACGATTCCGGATGAACACCTGTCCCTGGATCCCGTGACGGGTCACTACCAGATCGGGGAAATCGATTGGAACGAATTCAAGGAGGTGCTGGCGGGAAAAGGCCCTTGCAACCGCCAAAGGTTGGAAGACCGAAAGAAGGCCTGGGATGAAGGGGCATGGGTCAGGGAGGCGGCGGCGGCGCATGCGCAAAAGAAACAAGCCGGAAAAATGCAGGCGGCATAAAAGGTAAAGAGTATGTCATCTGAATGGCCATTATGGGAAGTTTTCATCCGGAGCAAGCAAGGCATGGATCACAAACATGTTGGAAGCCTTCATGCCGCCGATCCGGCCATGGCGCTCGAAAACGCCCGGGATGTGTATACCCGACGCAACGAGGGTGTGAGTATATGGGTGGTGGAAAGCAAATACATCCATGCGTCCGACCCGGGAGAAGCTGACAGTCTTTTTGATCCAGCCTCGGACAAGATTTACCGGCATCCGACGTTCTATAACCTGCCACCCGAAGTAAAGAATATTTAAGTAAGCTTGGACACGCACCTGTATACCTATCTCCTGCACCTCGGAGACAACGCCCTGATCCTCGGCCACCGCAACAGCGAGTGGTGCGGGCATGCCCCCATCCTGGAACAGGATATCGCCCTGACCAATATCTCCCTGGACCTCATCGGACAAGCAAGGCTCTTTTACCAGTACGCCGCGGAATCGACGGGCGCTACCGAGGACAGACTGGCCTACCTCAGGGATGTATTTGAATTCAGGAACTGCTTGTTGGTAGAGCAACCAAATGGAGACTGGGCACATACCATCCTCAGGCAATTTTTCTTCAGCGCATATCAAATGGAACTCTACCAATCCCTGCAGCATCACCGGGATGAGCACCTGCAAGCCATTGCCGCCAAATCTCTGAAGGAGGTACGTTATCACTTGCGCTGGAGTGGGGAATGGGTCGTTCGCCTGGGGGATGGGACCAAAGAAAGCCGGGCCAGGATGGGCCTGGCCCTGGAAGATTTGTGGATGTATACCGGAGAGTTCTTCAAACCAGCGACTTATGAACCTGCGCTTGCTTTGGAAGAGCCATGGAGGTTTCAGGTTCATGCGGTATTCAAGGAGGCGGGGCTCGAAATCCCTTCCGCCCCCGCCTTCCAGTCGGGAGGTAAAATGGGGATTCACTCCGAACACCTGGGTTATGTTCTTGCAGATTTACAATTTCTGCAACGTGCCTATCCCGGTTCTTCGTGGTAACTTTAAGCTTACACTCTAAACCATATGAATCA
>CAZJDB010000063.1:0-20512 GCA_964544695.1 uncultured Chitinophagaceae bacterium | reverse complement strand
ATTCCGTCCTCAGACTCTTTACAGGGTTTGTTACAGCCGCCTTTACGGATCGGATGCTTACCGTGCCCAAAGCGATGATCAACGCGATGGTACCCGCGATTACGAACACCGTCCAACCGATGTCGATATGGTAAGCGAAGCCGCTTAGCCATTTATTCATGAAATACCAAGCCAGGGGAGAAGCTATAAATACCGATACCAAAACAAGTCGTAAAAAATCCCTGGAAAGAAGGGCAACTATACCCGGAACACTCGCACCCAATACCTTACGAACACCGATTTCCTTGACCTTACGTTCCACCACAAAAATAGACAGCCCGAATAATCCCAAACATGCAATGAGGAGGGACATCCCGGAAAATCCATAAAAGATGATCTCCATCTTCTGCTCACTTCCATATTGGGTCGCGATGCTCTCGTCTATAAAGGAATATTGCAGGGGGACGCCCGGAGCATCATTTTGCCATATCTTTTCAAGGTAAGCGATCGCCTCGTGCGCCCGGGCCCCGTCGATTTTCAGTGACATGAGGCCTGCGTTACGGGCATACCCTATCAGCAACGGATCGACCGGTTTATGCAAGCTTTCAAAATTGAAATTCTTCACTACTCCTATCACGTAGCGTCTATCACCTTCATCTCCGAATGGCATTCCAATGGCAGCGGATGCCGTTTTCCATCCGAAGATCTTTATGGCAGCTTCATTGATCAGGACAGCCTTTGCCGAATCCGTCGGAATATGCTTCGAGAAGAAGCGGCCTGCAGCCAATTTCATCCCATATGTATCGAAATAATCAGCGTCCACATTCAAGCGGTAAATACTTGTCGACACTTTTTCACCTTTTGCGTTCACCGTACTCGTCCACCCATTCCCCAGTCCACCAACCACATTTGCTTCATGTTCAGTGACATTGAGGATGGCAGGGTCCTTCATTAAATCATTCCTGAGGACGGCATAGTTCCGGCTGACCGTGTTATCGCCGTTAAAATTTACCTCCACTACTGCATCGCCATTAAAACCAAGCGATTTATTCCTGACATAATTCATTTGCCGGTTGATAACCAGAATAGACGCGATCAATGCGATGGTAACCGTGAACTGAAATACGACGAGGCCCTTTCGGATAATATTTCCCCGGTTACTGCGCAGGAAACTGCCTTTCAGGGAGGTGGCCGGACTGAAAGAAGATAAGATCGCCGCCGGATATATTCCCGCAAGAAGAGAAATGAAAAGAGTAAAGCCGATTATGATCAGAAGATTGGTCGCCGAAAGGGGGAAATAATATGGTTGACCAATCCACGTTGAAAATTCCGGCAATACTCCCTTGAAGACCATAACGCCCAGAAATACGGAGATCGCGCAGGTAATCAGTGTCTCCAAAAAGAATTGCCGGACCAATTGCATTTTTGTCGCGCCGATCACTTTTCTAACCGAAGTTTCCTTAGCCCGCTTTATGGCACCTGCCGTGGTGAGATTGATATAATTGATGCAAGCAAGCAATAAAACAACGATACCTGTGATTGAAAATATGTAAACCATGGAGAGACTACCATTGTTAGGCGCGTCATAGCGAAGATTTGAATTCAGGTGGATATCCGCGATCGGCTGCAGGAAGTACCGGTACGACATTTTATTTTCCTTCCAATCCTTCTCTGAGAATTTTGCCACCACGGCGTTGATTTGCTTTTCAGCTTCCCTCCATTTCCGCGGTTCCGAAAGTTGAACATAAACATACGGCCAGCCTCCGACCCATTCATCATCCAGGTCTTCCTTCCAATTTGCTTTGGCAAAATTCCTGAAATAGGTATACGGTATCAGGAAAGTGTATTGGAGTTGCGAATTTGGAGGTGGATCTTGTGCAATACCGGCAACAATCATTGGTTGATCATCCAGAAGCATCGTCTTTCCGATAATACCCTGCGTAGTTCCAAAATATTTAATCGCCATTTTCTCGGAAAGCACGAGCTGATTAGGGGAATTCAGGACCATTTTGGGTTGTCCTTGCTCCAAATGGAATCCGAAAAAACTGAAAAAATTCGAATCCACAACCAGTGCGTTTTTTTCAAAAAACTGGTTGTCTCCTTCCTTGAATTTATATCCAAAAAAGAACACCCGGCAGGCGGCCTTTATAATCGGCAATTGCTTGGGCAATTGCGCGCCCAATGCAATTCCAGAGGGCGCCTGGGTGAAGGTCTCGCTTTCACTTGTAAAGGTGTTCGATATCCTGAATATGCTTTCCCCTTTGGGATGGAAATTGTCATAGCTCAATTCCCTTTGCAACCAAACCCCGATAATCATGAAAACGGAAACCCCGATTACCAGCCCAAAGACGTTTAAGAAGGTATTCACCTTGTTTTTGGTGAGGTTACGCCAGGCGCTGACGAAGAATATTTTCAACATAATATTGGTTATTCAATCCTTAAATTCTTAATGGGATTGCTCATGGCAGCTTTGATGGTCTGAAAACAAATCGTAACGAACGCCAACATCACCATCCCCGCCCCCGTCAGGACAAATATCCACCATTTTATATCGATCCGGTTGGCATAACTCTGTAACCAATGGTTCATCAGGTACCAGACGATGGGGCTGGCGATAAGAATGGCAAAGGCCACAGGCCTTAAAAAATCGACCGATAGCAGGTTGACAAGCCCCGTCACCGGCGCCCCCAACACTTTCCGGACACTGATCTCTTTAGACCGGTTGCTTACCGCAAGCGTAGCCAGCCCCAGCAAACCCAGGCAGGAAAGAAAAATGGAAATACCCCCCGCCCATCCGACAATACTGCTCCAGCGCTGTTCTGATCTGTAGAATGCATCCAGGTCCTGGTCCAGGAAGCTGTATTGAAAGGGATACCCCGGGGCCAATTTGCTCCATTGGGATTCCATAGCCGCCAGCGCCGCGGACGGATCCCCCGGTGTAAGCCGGACATAAAACTTATCTTTTGGGGCCCGATCGAATTGCATGAACATTTGAGAAGCAACTTCCACGGACATGGATTTGTAGTTGAAATCCCCGACCACACCGATGACAACCGGTACCATTTTCGGGTTATATCCTTTCAGGCGCTGTCCGACAGCAGTTTGCAAGGTCCAGCCAAAATCCTTCACCATGGCCTGGTTGACGATGATACCAAGGGTGGAATCGGAAGCAATAGCAGGGTCGAAGTTCCTTCCGGCGATCAATTGCATGCCGAGTACATTCAGGAAGTTGGGATCGACCGAATATTCAAAGGTCTCTTTATGCATACCCTCGTATGTGAATCCCGAGTGGGAATACCCCTTACCCTGACCCAGGCCCAGGTCCGCACGCGCCAGACCGGCAATGGCGGGATTATCGGAAAGGATTTGTTTGAAGAAGGGGTATATTTTATCGGCATCCGTTCCCGTGGCGTCTACGACGACAACGTTTTCCTTTTGGAAGCCGGGTGATTTCGTTTGCAGATAACGCAATTGCTGCATGATGATGATCGTGGAAACGATCAACCCGGCCGCGATCATGAACTGGATCGATACCAGTGATTTTGTCAGGAGATTCGACCCTCCGACTTTGATCTTCCGCTTCAGCACTTCAACGGGGCGGAAATTGGAGAGCACAAAAGCCGGGTAGGCCCCGGAAAGCAAGCCGGTCAATACAATCACACTTCCCATGATCCATGGCAATTCCGGATACCGCGCCACGGAAAATTCCAGGTTCCTTCCGGATAAAGTGTTCATATATGGTAATAGCAAAGTAGCCATCATAAAGGCTACCATGGCTGAAACCAGGGTGAACGCCAAAGCATCCGTAAAGAATTGAAAAGCCAGGGATCGTCTGTTGCCACCGATCACCTTCCGGATACCTACTTCCCTCGCGCGGGAAGCGGAACGGCCTATCGCCAGTGTGGTAAAATTGGAACAAGCAATGAGCAAAACACCCCCGGCGATGGCCAGGAGGATCCAGAGCGTTTCGGGAGACACCGGAGGTACCTGGTTCCGGGTGATCCGGGTATCGGTATGCATGCTAAGCAATGGCTGAAAACCAAAGCGGAGCCTATTTCTGGTAGCCGAATCCTCATCGGGATAGTAGGAGTTCCGGAATGCCATCAGCGGTCCTGCGTTATCCGGTAAAGTGGTACCGGGCTTCAACAGGACGTACGTTTGGCATTCCTCCGATTCCCAATCATTTCCCTTTTCCTTTCCCCAGGACGTCCCAAGCAAATATTCAACATTACCCAGGATATCGAATTCGATGTCCGAATTGGACGGCAGGTCTTCCGCAATCGCCATAACCCTGAAAGGTACGAATGCGGAATCCACCTTTATTTCCACAATTTTACCCAGAGCATCTTCCCGCCCGAATAACTTCCTTGCAGTGCTTTCGGTCACAAGGATACTGTGCGGGTCATTCAATGCAGTCTCCGGGTTACCGGCCTTCAGCTTGAATGAGAACATCCGCAGCAACTGGGGATCGCTGAAATTGATCCTATCGAGGCTGACCTTCTCACTGGCGCGGACGAATTTGACATCATCCTCATAAAACCGCACGTAGTCCGTTACATCCGGCAACCGCCTTTTCATTTCCGGGCCCAAAGGCAACGGATTGAAGGGCCATTCCGACTTGTCCTGAATGTCTTGCGTGTACACCCGGTAAATCTGCGGAGCATTTTTGTGAAAGCGATCGAAGCTCCACTCATTCAGTGTGTAGAGCATGATCAATGTAAAGCAGGCAAGGCCCATGGATAGACCAAATACGTTGATCAGGGAGAGTCCTTTTTGCTTGACAATGTTCCGCCAGGCAAGGACGATATAATTTTTCAGCATAAGGAATTTGGTGAAGGTTGTAGATGCAAAAACCAATGACATGCCAATTTTGCACGCCACTAAAAATCAATGCATTGCGGAAATTGTACCGGCCCTCCAATGCCCGCTTTCAAGACACCCTCGTGTTCGGATTTGGCTACAACAAGCGCAGATTAGGATACGCGCGCCCGGAAAAAGCGCAGGAGCTTTGTGGGTACAAAATCGACAACAATGAAAATCATCGTCACAGGCTCCCTGGGGAACATCGGGAAGCCCCTTACTCAGGAGTTGGTACAAAAAGGACACCAGGTTACCGTCATCAGCAGCAAGCCCGAAAAACGGAAGGACATCGAAGCGCTGGGCGCCAGGGCCGCCATCGGCTCCGTGGAAGACCCAGAGTTCCTCACAACCGCTTTCATAGGTGCCGATGCCGCCTATTGCATGATTCCTCCGAACCACTTCGGGGAACCCGATCCGATCGCCTATTTCCTAAGGGTCACCAACAATTATGGGCAGGCCATCCAAAAATCCGGCGTCAAACGAATTGTCATGCTCAGCACATACGGCGCCGATTTGGACCGGGGAACAGGCCTGATCGTCGGCGCCCACCATGCTGAAAATATCTTCAGGGCCTTGCCCGGCATAGACCTGACCATACTAAGGCCCACTTTTTTTTATTATAACCTGAACATTTTCATACCCCTCATTCAAAGCCAAAGCATTATAGCCGCCAACTATGGGGATAAGCCGTTGGTCATGGTTTCCCCATCGGACATCGCCGCGGTCGCCGCCGAAGAATTGACCAGTCCCGCACCGCATGACCCCATCCGCTACATAGCCAGCGACGATCGCACCGGCAATGAAATTGCCCGTACCTTAGGGGCAGCCATCGGAAAGCCGGACCTGAAGTGGGTGTTGGTCAGCGACGAGCAAATGAAAAGCAACTACGAGGCCGCCGGCCTACCGGGGCACATCGCCACGGGCCTGGTGGAAATGTTCGAAAGCATCCGGAACGGGCGGATGGATGCCGACTACCGCCTCCACGAGCCGAAAGTCAAAGGGAAAGTGAAGTTGGAAGATTTCGCCAGGGAATTTGCAAAAACCTACCATCAACATGCAACCGTTGAGGCTTAAAACGATCAGTGAATACCACCAGGTGACCGGGCTCCCCAAACCGGAGCACCCCCTGGTGAGTGTGCTGAGGTTCGAAGACCTCCTGAAACTACCCGGAGACGGGTCGCCCATAAGCATCTCGATCGATTACTATACCATAGCGCTCAAACGTAATTTCCACGGGAAGATGAAATATGGGCAGCAGGAAATCGATTTCGACGAGGGGATCATGACCTTCGTTGCTCCGGGGCAGGTATTCGGTATAACGCTGGAAAAGGGCCAGCTCCTGGAACACTCGGGATGGATGTTGCTCGTCCATCCCGATTTTCTCTGGAACACGCCCCTGGCCAAGGCCATCAAGCGCTACGATTTCTTCGATTATTCGGTAAATGAAGCCCTGTTCCTTTCGGAAAAGGAAGAATCGATCATTGTAGGCCTCATGCAAAACATCGAGCAGGAATATCGTTCCAACATAGACAAATTCAGCCAGAACATCATCATCGCCCAGATCGAATTGCTGCTGACCTATTCGGAGCGCTTCTACCAGCGCCAGTTCATCACGCGGAAAAAAAGCAGCCATCAAATCCTGGAGCGTTTGGAGGACCTGCTGAACGAATATTTCGATGGTGCAAACCGGGGATTGCCCACCGTAAGCTACATTGCTGATAAGCTGAATGTCTCAGCGGGATATTTGACCGGATTGTTGAAAGTGTTGACGAGCCTGAACACCCAACAGCATATCCACCAAAAGTTGATCGAAAAGGCCAAGGAAAAGTTATCTACCACGGAACTAACCGTCAGCGAGATCGCCTACGAGCTTGGGTTTGAATATCCCCAGTCGTTCAGCAAATTGTTCAAGGCAAAAACGAATCTTTCCCCCCAGGAATTCAGGCAGTCCTTTAACTAAATAATTTAAAGATTTCAATAAACGGAAGCGGTAGGCATTGCGTCCGCACCGGCGAATGCCGCTTGCGCCTTTGCCCGGTAGTCCGCCGCGTCGCCGTTATGTTGTGCCTCCAGGCTCTGAGCCAATCCCATCAGGGACCAACCGTTACCCGGGTTCTGTACCAGGTCTTCGCGGTATATTTTTTCCGCTTCCCCCGCCCTGCCGAGCCGGAGCAGGCAATACCCTGCAAAATGCCGGGCCGGGACGGGCCAGTCGTTGGGCTCCAGGTAGGACAATCCATTTTCGGCGATGATGGCCCGATGAAAAGCCACCATGGCGGCTTCACTCTTTCCCTGCGCAAAGAGTATTTCGCCTTCGAGGATACCTTCCGCCACTCTCGTGCCCTTTATGGGGGCATTATACGGAAGCGTGCGCACTTCCAGGGCGGGGTCCTTCGATTCCGATACCAGGCTCTCCAGGCAAGCCTGAGCCTGATCTATCTTTCCCAAATGCACATACGCCAGCCCCCGTGCAAAATCGCTGATGATCCGTGCATATATCCAATGCGTATCGGGGACCGGCTGATCCAGCAGCTCGGACCATTTGCCCAGGCGCACCATTACAAACAGGGGCATAGTGGATAGATATTGCCCGTTGAACCCCAGGCTCCCACCCCGCGAGGTCAGTACATCCCTGCACTTTTGCGCGGATTGGATGGCCTTGTGGTACATAGCGCCATTCATCGCGCAAAAAGCCTCCACGGCGTTGTAATGGATCACGTCAGTCCCGAGGTGAAGCTGGGGCGCCAAGGTGCTGAAATTCCTTTGAGCGGCATTTGCCGAATCGTTGATCACGACGCCTTTGGCGTATAGACCCGTCCGTTGGTAGGAATGGCTGGCCATATGCACCATATGAGGGACCCCGGGCATCAGGTCCTTAAGCCTGTCGGCACTGGCCAACGCTGCCTCCGGATGCAGGGAAGCCTCCACCAAATGAATATGATAATGAAGGGCCGCGGGATGGTCCGGATTATTTTTGAGGATTTCTTCGCAATACCTGATCAATTCCGGGGTCCAGGCCCTCGGGTTGCCCGCGGTATCCCACATATCCCAGGCGTGCTCCGTCATGACCCCGTCTATGTACAAAGCCTTTATGTCGTTATCGCCGGGATATTTTCCAATGAGGCGCTTCATCCCCTCGGAATAGCTATGGTTCAGGCGGCTCCTGACCTTATCCTCCGTATCGGTGGAATAGCGCAGGTTCAGTGTCGAGATCAGGTCCTTTTCACGGAGGCTGGCTCCGCCTGCCAGCACATTCATACTGTCCAACACCGGCAAAACCCCGGCCTGCATCTTATAGACATAGGCGATGTTGTAATAAGGACCCATGGCCAGGGCTTCCCCCCAGTAAGCCATCGCGCAATGCCCGTCCTTCCGGGTCGCCTCCTTGAAGGAAGCCGCCGATTCAGGCAAATGATAGCTGTAATACAGGCTAAGCCCCTGATCGAAATACAACTGGGCGCTGTCCGATGACGTGGATATGGGAAAGTGGTAGTGACCCCAGCCAGGGAAAATGGGCGCGTATCGTCCATCCGCTCCGGGAACCGGTGCCTCCGTTGCCGGTGCTGCACAATCAATGATATTTTCCGGACGCGAAACATGCGTGTACGTCACCCTTTCAGGGAGCAGGAACAGCAGTAAGAAAAGTAATCTTCCCATGAAAACTTGTTGGCAATTTTCCGCATCCCCATAAATCTACCGAAAAAAGCACTAATTTTTCTTATGACAGTGCCGGAATTCCTCGAAAATCAAAGCACGGGCCGGAAAGGGATCCTTTCTTCCATCCATTCCATCATCCTGGAGGAGGACCGGACAGTACTGGGCGAAGTCGGACGGATGATGGGCAAAGAAATGATCCTTTTCAAAGAGAGGGGATACATGAAATATGGTCTTGCCGGTGTAAAAAATTATATGACCATGCACATCATGCCCATATATGGGAGTGTTCCCCTTTATACAAAATATCAAAAATTATTGCCAGATACTGAATTCCAAAAAGGATGCATCAATTTCAGGACCGCCGCCGATGTACCTCTTGAAATTCTCCACCGGCTATTCGCCGATTGTGCAAAAATCAGCATAGCCCTGATGCTCGAAAACCGAAAAAAATGAAAAAACCCTTTTTTATACTGGCGGCTACCCTATTCACCTTGTCCGCCCTACCCCAAAGCCGCTCCTCCATCGACAGTCTCGTGAAGAAACTCATGGACACCGCGCAGGTAACCGGCCTTTGCCTCGGCATCGTGCAAGACAATCAGCCCGCCTACGTGCAGGCGTATGGATATAAAAATAAAAATGCCGGCACGCTAAATGATACCGCCACCGTCTTTTACGCTGCCTCTTTTGCCAAAGCGGTATTCGCCTACACGGTGCTGCACTTCGTGGATCAGGGCCTCCTGGATTTGGACAGGCCCCTGTACACCTATTTACCCAAACCCATCCCCGAATACGACAATTACAAGGACCTGGCGGCAGACGAACGCTGGAAGCTGCTTACGGCGAGAATATGCCTGGACCACACTACCGGGTTCCCCAATTACAGGTGGTTCAATCCCCGGGGCAATAACAAGCTCGAATTCTTTTATACGCCGGGGACGCACTATGGCTATTCGGGGGAAGGGCTCGTCCTCCTCCAGCTCGTCGTAGAGACCATTACCGGGAAATCCCTGGAAACCCTGGCCCGGCAATACGTCTTCGATCCCATCGGGATGCCCCGGACGAGTTATGTGTGGCAACCCTTCTTTGAAAGCGACTATGCCGTGGGCCATCTCGTGGAAGAAGACACCATACCCAAAAAGAAAAGAACGAAACCCAACGCGGCCGGATCCATGGAAACAACCATCGCCGACTTTACCCGCTTCGTAGCTGCTGCGTTGCAAGGGGAAGGTCTTTCTCCCAAATCCTGGGAGGAAATGACCTCTCCTCAAATCTCCATTTACTCGAAGGTTCAGTTTCCCTCCCTGGACACTGCCAAGGACACCGCGGACGACCGACGCATCGGACTTGCATACGGCTTAGGATGGGGACTGTTCACGAGTCAATATGGAAAAGTATTTTTCAAGGAGGGACACGATGACGGATGGGAAAACCTTGCCATTTGCATTCCAAGCCAGCACAAGGCCGTCGTCGTCATGACCAACAGCAGCAACGGTGAAAGCATTTTTAAAGAACTCTTCTTCGATCTGACGGGGATTACCATTCCCTGGGAATGGGAAAGTTATACGCCCTACAGGCCGACGGTCCGTGTGCCGGTTGCGATCCTGCAAAAATATGCGGGGGATTACACCGGGAAGTATAATGTCACCGTGCGCTTATCCGATGGGCGATTGGTGGCGGAAAGCGCGGATGCCCAATTACCTCCCAGCACGCTGCATGCGACAAGTAACCAAAAAATTTTCCTGAAGACCATGGCGATAGCCGTCGAATTCGAGCCGGGGGCCGTGAAGGTCCAAGACGAAGACACCACCTATACCCTAACCAGATTGAAGGACACCGTGCTGGATCCAAGCCGCCTGGACCTGTTCGTGGGCACCTACCAGGCAAACCCGGACCATGGCATCGTCATTACACGGAAGCGGGGAACCTTATACGCACAGGGGACCAATCCGCATGACCAATTCCCGAGGATGGAGTTGCACGCGTACAGCGCCAATGCTTTTTATATGAAAGAAGCCAATTTGAAAATCAGCTTCGTCCTGGACGGCCAGGGCAGGCCTCTCAAGTTGGTCACCTTCGGCAGCCACTCACCCCTTGCGGAGTGGAGCCGGGTTACTCCACCGTGATTTTCCTGATCCTGTTGCTCATAGGTTCCAGCACATAAATGGTCCCAGTCTTTTTGTCCACCGCGACCGCATGTGGATAGTAAAATTGCGCCGACAATCCCGTTCCATCCATGTCCGCGGCCGTTCCCGAACCCGCGATCGTGCTGACCGTGCCAGATGGGCTGAGCATCCGGATTCGCTGGTTGGCCTCGTCCGCCACCAATACGTTCCCTGCGGAATCCACACACAGCCCCGTGGCGCTGCTGAAGCCGGCCGACAAGGCGGGGCCGTCGAGGTATTCCAGGATACCGATCCCGGCCAGGACGCTGAAGGTCCCCGAGGTGGTCAGGGAAAAGATATTCGCCCCAAAATCATCCAACAGCACCAGGTTTCCGTTTGGGTCCAGGGCAATGCCCGTAAAGCTATTCAGGGTCGAACTATACGTATGCCCGTCGTACAGGGTCGATACCGAGCCCCCGCTGATCACGCGGATATAATGGGCGTCACAGACGTAGATCGTTCCGCTGGCGTCCACCGCCATCCAGGTAGGTGAGTCGAATTGGGCGCTCCCAACCGGACCATTCATTTCGCCTACCGTTGTCCCGGCCAGTGTCGAGACATTTCCGGATGGAGTGATCATTCTTATCTTGTAATTGAAGGCATCTCCCACCAGGATATTATCCTGTGCGTCAACCGCCACTGTCGGCGGGTCCAGGAATTCGGCAGTTGCCGCCGCACCGTTCATGAAACCCGGCGTCCCGCTGCCGGCAACTGTTGTCGTGACCCCCTCAGGAGTCACCATCCTTATCTTGTTATTCCCATCATCGGCCACGATGACATTCCCCGCCGTATCCACCGCAATGCCATAAGGATCGTTGAATTCGGCAGCGGTCCCGGTAGCGTTCATGAACCCTTGCGTCCCGCCCGCGAGGGTGCTGACCGTATAGGTAAAGAGATATGTGAAAACGGGACCGGTCGCGGTACTACTGGCCACGGTCACCTTTATGGCGCCTGTACCCGCGCCCTTTGGCACGGTTACCGTCAGTTGTGTGGCCGTGGCGTTGCTCACCGTAGCCGCCGCATTTGCAAAGCTGACAATATCATCGCTGGGGGTCCTGCTGAAATTTGTCCCGGTGATAATAACCGTCGAGTTGTACGCACCGGAATCGGGCGCTAATGAAGTGATGGTCGGGGCAGTTGGACCCGTGGGACCCGTTGGGGTCGGGCTGCCCGATTTTTTACAGCCCCACAGCAATAGACCAACGAAAAATGGTAGTACAAGGTGTCTCATGCGATGAAAGTACCCACCACCCGAGTGGAATTCTTGCCTGAACCATTGGCTGGCAGGTCCCTTCAAGTGGATGGTCGATCCCCCCCTGCTGGCGGCGCAAAGGCCGGTGGACGGCGCGGAGGCCAGCGGACGGCGCAAAGGCCAGCGGCCGGCGCGAAACCAGGCAGACCCGGCGGGCTCATTAAGAAAATAGCGCGGCTGCAAAATCCAGGTGTGGTATTTTTGCCCTCTCAAAACCTAATGAAATGATCCCCGTAAAAGGCTTCGCCGCCCAATCCCCCGAAACCGATCTCGCCCCCTGGAACTTCCAACGCAGGGAGGTGGGACCCCATGACGTACAATTCGATATCCAATTTTGCGGAGTATGCCATTCGGACCTTCACCAAATCAGGAACGAATGGTTCCCGGGGATTTTTCCCATGGTCCCCGGCCACGAAATCGTGGGTAAGGTGGTCAAAGTAGGGGACAAGGTGACCAGATTCAAAGTGGGCGACCTCGCTGGCACCGGCTGCTTGGTCGACTCCTGCCGGGTTTGCGAGAATTGCAAAAGGGACTTGGAACAATACTGCCTGAACGGGAATTCCCAAACGTATAACGGGCTCGAACAGGACCATAAGACCCCTACCTACGGGGGATATTCCCAAACGATCGTGGTCAATGAGGATTTCGTGCTCCACATTTCGGACAAGCTCGACCTCGCAGCCACCGCGCCACTGCTTTGCGCCGGTATTACCACCTATTCCCCGCTTCGACATTGGAAGGTGGGAAAAGGGCATAAACTAGGTATCCTCGGGCTCGGGGGTCTGGGCCATATGGGCGTAAAATGGGGAGTTGCCTTTGGGGCCGAAGTGACCGTTCTCAGTACCTCTCCGAAGAAGGAAGCCGACGCCAAAAGGCTGGGCGCCCACCACTTCCTCGTGACCACCGACCCCGCCCAGGTCAAGGCTGCCAGGCATACGTTCGATTTCATCCTGGATACCGTTTCGGCCGATCACGACATCAACATGTACCTGAACCTGCTGAAGACCGACGGCGCGCACATTTGTGTGGGCGCTCCTCCCAAGCCCGCCGAAATAAAAGCGTTCAGCCTTTTGAGCCGGAAGATCCTGACAGGATCGGGGATCGGGGGCATTAAAGAAACGCAGGAAATGCTCGATTTTTGTGCCGAACACAATATCGTCTCGGACATCGAGATCATCGACATAAAAGACATCATGCCATCCTATGAGCGCATGGTCAGGGGAGATGTACGGTACCGTTTCGTGATCGACATGGCGACACTGAAGTAATGGATCCGAACGAATTGCGCCGGCGGATCGAAGCCATCGACTACATCGAATTTCACATCCTGGAGGCTCCGGGGGATGACAGGCTGAAACGACGCGCCGAACAGGTCAGGGCGGCGCTGGAAGAAATGAATGAACGCGAATTCCGGATACTCCGCCGGGAAATCCGTCCGGGACATTTCGAAAGTCTGCTCGAACCATATACCACCGAAGCTGATGAAGAATACACCTATCTTGATATTTTTCTCAACCGTTTGTTCCCTTATCAAACCATTCCCGAAAACCCAATGGATTTGGACCCGGACATGGTGCCTTTCCAGAAAACACCGGCTCGCCTGATTATCGAATTACTGAAAATATGGCACCCCACTAAGGAGGATGTCTTTTACGATATAGGCTCAGGTCTGGGTCAGGCGGCTATTTTGGTACACCTGCTGACTGGTATCCAATGCAGGGGTGTCGAGATCGATCCCTCGCTCTGCGAAAAAGCCCAAGCCTGCACTTCGGAATTAGGATTGAAAAATATGCGTTTCATTAATTGCGACGCCCGCAAGGCTGATTTTTCCGAAGGAACTTTGTTTTACCTCTATACGCCTTTCCGTGGAGCGGTTCTGGAAACGGTATTGTCGCTCCTGAAAAACGAATCCATAAAAAGAAAAGTAACGATCGTGACCCTGGGACCCTGTTCGGAAACGGTCACCCAACTTCCCTGGCTCCGTATGGAAGAAACTACCACGCGCGGGCTGAGCGTTTTCAGTATGCTATAGCCCCCTGAGGCGCCTCTACCTTAGCATAAGGATCATCCAGGAAAGCCTTCAGCACCTTATCCATATCTGCGTTAAAAAACACCACGTGGCTCCGGTTCCGGAAAACAAGGCGCTGGCTGTTGGGTAAATAGTGATGGATCATATCGATGTACAAGGGCCTGCAGGCAGGGTCCAGGGCCCCATCTCCAAGCAGGGCCGGTTTGTCCGAATAGAAGGGTTGTTTGGATTCGGGCCGGATAGGCGGTACGCCCCAACAATCGCACATTATCTTGTACGGGTCGTTGATATGATATCCCCTCATATAAGGATACAGGTCATACATCTGGGTCAGGATGCGCTCGTCATGGTAAGCGGTCTGGTCCGCGCAATACACCGACATTCGCATTCCGTTAGAGCCGCCGCCGTCATTTATATTCCCTTCCAGGTAGTTGCGAATGTAGGGCTCATACCTGCCCGCCATCATTTCCGTCACCATGTAGGGGATGTCCTTGATCGTCGGTACGCGGAACATGCGTCCTTCAATGATGTCCAGGAGGTCGCTGCGCGTATATTTGACCCTCAGGGAATCGCCGGTACTTTTATCAAGGCAGGTTTCGGTGAAGATGCGCCCCTCCAGTGAAGTGAAGTAGCGCTGGAACTTCGCAAACAATCCACCGTATTTGGCCTGATCCGAAGAATCCCGCTCGCAATATCCAAACAGCGTTTTCAGTGCTTCGTTAAAATTGGCGGGTTCATCCTCGTCGATGGGAATAAAGTTAGGCAAAGGTGAATCCAGGATGAGCGAACGGATTCGGGCCGGGTCTTTTTTCAATACATCCAGCATCAACCCCCCACTATATGAAACCCCCATCAGGTTGACGGAATCGATGTGCAGCGCTTTCAACAAATCATCGATGTCGTCCACCGTCTCGTCCGTATTGTAGCCCGACAAATCTATCCCCCTGGCTACCAGGCCGGCCTTGAATCGTTTGACCCCCTCCACCATCATGCTGTCCCTGTTCAGGTTTTTCCGGTAGGCTTCCCTGACGGCATCGTCCAATTCGGGACCTTCCAGGTTGGGTATCGCAAAGTGCGTCCCCCTTTGTTCAAAGGCAATGCAATCCCGGTCCAGGATGGGAGAGTGCGCCACCGCGCCATTTATCCAATCCAGCGAACTTCCGCCGGGTCCTCCCGTCGTATACAACAGGGGGTCGTTCCTCTTCTGGGGATTTTTGCTGTAGGCAATGACAAAGGGCAATTTTATGGTCTTGCCATTGGACTTGGTCCGGTTTTCGGGTACGATCAGGTAGCCACAGCGCGTCCTGAAGGAACTGTCGATTTTAATCGGACAAGCCGTCTCTTCTATCTGGGAAAATCCATGCTGAACCAGGAAAAGTGAGGCAATGATAAGCGCAGTTTTCATAACTCAAAAATAGGGTCAGGCCCCTGTTCCGGGCAGGTAAAATTCGGACAATTTCCGCCCGGTAAAGGACGCTACCTCTTTTCTGAAATGGCTAGGGTCATAATATCCGAATGCGGTTGCCTCGAAGGTTTTCCGGGAGGCGACATAAGCTGAAAGCGCCGTCCTCGCCCTGACGATCCCGAAATACTTTTTGGGAGCCAGGCCGACCACCGAATGAAAATACCGGTTGATCGTTTTCGAATGAACGAACATCCTTTCCGCGATTTCTCCCGTATTCGGCCGTAAGCCCGCGTGTTCAAAATAACCTATGCTGTCCCGGACCAGCTTTACATAATGATCCCCGGCACGGCGCCCCTTAAGGCGACTCAATAAGAAATCCTCCAACAAGGCCATCCGGCTCCCGAAAGAACCCGCACTTTTCACCTGCGCGAGCAATGCGTCAGGCAACACACCGGTCAGTGAAGCAATTTTACCGGAGAATTTCGTTTGGCTGATCCCGAGAACGGCCTCCAGACCACCCGGATAAAACTTTACCGTAAAAAGGTGGTCCACCGGCAGGTTATGACGGGTGGTCAGGGTATCCCTCAGCACCAGCACATCACTATCCGGAGCGACGTCCCTAACTCCCGCCGCCGTGATCAAGCGGTAAGGCGCGCCGAGGTTGATCCAAAAAGTAGGCGTCCAACTGGGGAACATTTCCACGGTAAACTCCCTGCCCCGGGCAAGGTCGGAGGTCCTCCCGGGTGAAGACTCCGAAAAAAACTCGATGTAATCCCGGAGTGCCTCACAGGGCAAACTGAAATCATACATTTCCCGGATATCGTCGAATATCTCGATCATCGGACCCTTTTTGCAATATCTCCCGTAATTTTCCGCGCATCCAATCCAATCTCCCGGATCTGACCCGTTGGGCTAATCCAATATCCGCAGAAATACCTCCCGTCCTCGCCAAAAGGCTTGACTTCAACGTCATTGGAAAACCCCGTTCCGGCGACGATCGCATCAAAATCGTCGTGAGCCCCTTCGGAGAAGTGGATCGTAGGTCCCGCAATATGGTCGATTCCACCGCGAATGGGTACGTGTCCCTTCCTGATCAACCGGATAATGCCAATGTCCAGCACCGGCGCTTTCCCTTCACGGACGATTTGTTCTATGGGCCCGCAGTCCTTTTTGCGAAGGCCTAGCTTAGAAAGGTTGCCAATGTACGCCCGCACCAGGGGAGCGCTGATCAGGTCCGCCATCCTGGGTGGGAGGTGGCGCAGTAACAAACTAAACTCAAGTACCGGAATACCTAGTATATCCCTGGGAATCACATTGACGGGTGACCGCACGGACATGGATGGATGGGCTCCCTGCTCATGGAGGTCGATGGCGATCTCGCAGGCTGAGTTCCCGAAACCCACCACGAGCACGCGCTGTCCGGCGAATTCCCGACCGGAAGCATACGCGGAACTATGCAATACCCGACCGGGGAAGCCAGGGAAGTTCAATGGCCTGGGCTTCCCAAAAGGCCCCGTGGCCATCACTACAAAATCGGAAGTAAAGTTGCCTTTGTTGGTTTCCACTACCCAATGACCATCTGAGCGCCGGATGGACAAAGCCTCGGTCTGAAAATGGGGTTGAATATTGAAGTGCTGACGGTACCTCTCCAGGTAATCGATCACCTGCAACCGGCTGGGATATCGGGGAACCCCCGACCCGAAAGGGAAATAGGGCAAATTCGAAACCCCCTTGTTGGTGTGCAGGTGGAGACGCTCATAATGCCGCCGCCAGGGCGCGCCGACGGCGTCCTCTTTTTCCAGGACTGTATACGCCATCCCCTTTCTGGAGAGGCAAGCCGCCGTAGCGAGTCCGGAAAAACTGGCCCCGATGATAAGCGTGTGCATTGACTCAATGTACAAAATTTACTGCTTTAGCAGCGTGGCATTCAGTCGCCTGCCGGAGGCCTCGGTGATCACGACGAAATAAGTCCCCGAAGGGAAGGTATGCACGTCCACCGTGGATACACGCGCGCCCAAAGTCACCCTTTTTTGCAGCATTCCCCCGGCGTTGTAAAAGTCGGCCTCCGCCTCTCCGGAATCGGGTAGCGTCAATGTGATGGAAGCTCTTGCTGGATTGGGTGCGATCAAGGCGCCTCCCAAAGGCACATTTACCACTACCACATTGCTGAACGAAAACGAACCATCCTTATGGATGATCCTTACCCGGTAATAATTGTTTCCGGTTACCGGTGACTCATGCAGGTAGCTGTAGCTATTCCCATGGGGGGTCACTTCCGTCAGTACCGTATTGAAATGAATACCATCGGTACCGTATTCGATGGCATACATGGAGATGTCCGTTTCATCGAAACCCTGCCATTGCAGAAAAACCTGCCCGGTTCCCTGGAGCCGCCCGCTGAGGGTAGGTTGCACCGCCAGGGGTATGGAAGGCGTTTGAATGACGATTCGGTCGTTGTTCCTGTCGGCGATGAAGAGGTAAATCGTCCCGCCCGTCTCCCAAGCCCCGAGTTCCGCGGGGTTGTTCAATCCCGCGGGCCCCTCGCCTATCGGATTGGATGCGAAATCGGTCTGGCCCAGCACATTGTCGGCGGCGGCCCCGTTGGTCAGCGCGGAAGCATTGTTGAAGATCAGTACCCGGTTGTTATAATACCCGTCCGCAACGTAGAGACGGTCTTCATCATCTACCCAAACGCCAAAGACACTATGGAAGGTGGTATTGGATAAACCAGCCACTGCCGTGGTGAAATTGGGTTGACCCAAGACCAGGTCGGCACTGGCCCCGTTGGGGAGCGAGGTGGCATTGGAAAAGCAGACCACGCGAAAATTGTATTGGTCCGCCACCCACAGGTTGCCGTTCCAATCCTCGAAAATCTCTCCCGGCTCCGCGAATTTAGCAGCCGTGGTGCCGGGGGTGTTTGTAGTGAAATTTGGTTGTCCCAGTACCCCATCTGCCGATGCCCCCGTTGCAGGTTTCGAATTCACATTATCATACCTTAATATCCGGTTGTTGCTCTCATCATCGATCCACAGCTCATTGTTCCTGAAAAAAACATTCGTGGGTGCGTAAAGGCCGGTTGTGGAAGTTGCCTGGACCGTTGCGGTAAAGCTCGTTTGTCCGATCACCATATTGGCGCTGGCCCCGTTGGCAAACGTGGTTGCATTGGCGAAACGTAATACGCGGTTATTCCCGTAATCGGCCACCCATAGGTTTCCGGCGTCATCCAACGTCACCCCATAGGGTTGATTTAATGTGGACGCGGTATTTCCGGTGGTGTTCGTCGTAAACGAGTTTTGACCCAACACCGCCTCTGCGTTCGCGGATATAAAATTGGGAAACCGTAACACCCGGTTATTTCCCTCATCGACCAGGAATACTTTTCCGGTAACCGAATCCACGATGACGCCGGTAGGTATGTCCATGTACTGGGCCGTGGGACCGGTATAAAAGGGATACCCCATTGTATAAAAACAAGGTTGCCCGTTTGCCCAGGCTTGGGCATGCGCGGAACCGGCAAATAGTAAAAGGGGCCAAAAGATCTGCTTCATAGTGATAACGTCTTCGTTTGAAACCAGAGTCAATAGACGTTACCGGCAGATGTATGCAAAGGGGAAATAGAACAAGTAAATATACAAAAAATCAGCTATATACCCAACTTTTCGCCTAAATTAACCCTATGAGAACATTTCTCCTGATAAGTATAACCACACTTCTTTTATCCCCCGCAAAAAAACCCGGCTTCGACCAATTCTGCGACGAATTCGTGCAGAAGTATCAATCTCTGAATCTCCCCCAAAGGGACCTGGCCTATATAGATATGTTGAGGCACATCAAATCGCCCGATAGCGTACGACAACAACAAAAATTTTTCAAAGAGATGCAGGCGGGGCTTGCTGATTTCCACCGGGCCACGCTCGACAAAAATCAACGCCTGGACTACGACCTGATCCAATACGAAACGACGTTGAACCTTCAAAGGCTTGACTTGGAATCGCGTTGGACACCCACCGACAAAATCCCCGCGGGCGGGATCATCAGCATTCCAAATGGAAAAGAATGGTACGCCTACCTATTGAAGAGATGGGTCGATGCCGACGTAACCCCCGACCAGATATACCAATTCGGTCTTTCAGAGATAGATAGGGTAGAAGGCCACATAAAAAATATCCAGCAGCAAACAGGCCTGACCGAAGATGAATTTTACCGCCACCTCAACGATTCCTCTTTTTTCATCAAAGACCCCGCAGAAGTACAAAAAGCCTTTGAAAGGGCCAGGGCCATCGTCCAAAGCAACCTCTATAAACTCTTTAGCGACACGGTAGTACCTCCGTTGAACATCGCCCGCGGTGAAGAAAAGGCCCTGGCCCAAACGCCCGGCTATTATAATCCTCCGACTTTCTATTACAATCTTTTTGACAAACCCTACAATAAACGTCAGGTCGATTGGCTGTACATCCACGAAGGCATCCCCGGCCACCATTATCAAATATCGATTGCAAACAAGCTAAAGGTATCCCCGGTGCAAGCTTTGTTCACCTATTTTGGATACATCGAAGGCTGGGGAGCCTATGCCGAGGAATTGGGCAAGGACCTTGGTCTCTATCAAACTCCGTACGATGAGTTGGGGAAATGGGAATGGGACATTGTCCGTTCGGTTCGCGTTCCCCTGGATGTAGGTTTGAATTATTACGGATGGACGGACGAGCAGGCCCTGGCTTTCTGGAAAAAGAACATCCGGGGCCAGGACGATATCGCCCAGCGCGAAATCAACCGCATGCGGCGCTGGCCCGCCCAGGTCGTTACCTATAAATATGGCGCGCTTCAGTTCCTGCATTGGCGCCAGCAACTGAAAATAGACATCAGGAGATTCCACGACAAGGTTCTGAATCGCGGCGCCCTCCCCTTTTCAATTCTTCTTTCTACCTTTACAACAGATGAATCTCCCTAAAATCGGTTGGATTGGCCTGGGCAATATGGGCAATCCTATGAGCAGCCGCCTCCTCGCAGCCGGATATCCGGTCACCGTATATAACCGCGACAAAGCCAAGGAGGGCCCGGCCAGGGCCCTGGGTGCTCAAACCGCGGAAAACATAGCGCAACTCGTGTCCGCGTCCGATGTCATCATTCTGATGGTCACCGACGATACCGCCACCCGGGAAATATTCAAA
>CAZJDB010000062.1:0-9451 GCA_964544695.1 uncultured Chitinophagaceae bacterium | reverse complement strand
TCCTCAAAAAGACCAATTGAAAACGTATACGGCGCAGGTGCTGGCTGACAACTTTGCTTTCAGGCAAACGCTGACGCACCTGCCTCCCCGTCCCGGGGTGAAGGCCGTCCCGGTTCCCGAGCGGATCGGGGAGCCATCGGTCTTCAGGCACGTAATTTATGTCATCAAGGAAAACCGTACTTACGACCAGGTCCTGGGAGACTTGCCCCAGGGAGATGGCAAGGCGTCCCTCTGCATGTATGGGGATACCATTACGCCCAACCAGCATCAGTTGGCGAAGTCTTTCCTGTTGCTGGATAATTACTATGCGTCGGGAAAGTGTTCGGCCGAGGGGCACCAGTGGACGGACGAGGGGATGGTGACGGATTACGTGGAAAAGAACGTGCGCGCCTGGTTCCGGAGTTACCCTCACGTGCAAACGGATGCCCTGGTGTACGACAGGGAAGGGTTCATCTGGAACGACGCCCTGGATCACGGGAAGACGGTGCGCATCTACGGGGAGGCTTGTACCATCCACGTGCACGGTCCGCAGGACTTTACGGATATCTACGCGCACCTGGCTTCAGGCGTGCCCCTTTCCTTCACCAATACTACTACCATTTCGCGCGTGGAACCAATTTTGGATACGCTTTACCCTGGCTTTGACGGGCCCAACGTGTCCGACCAGTTCAGGGCCAACGCTTTTATCCGGGAGTTGCAGGATTATGCGGCGAGGCAAGGCGATGAGTGGCCCAACCTGATGGTCCTGGCGCTGCCCAACGATCATACGGTGGGCACGCGCGCGGGCGAGCCCCTCCCCGAAGCCATGGTGGCGGACAACGACCTTGCCCTGGGTCGTATCGTGGAAGCGGTCTCGCATAGCCGCTTCTGGGATTCCACGGTCATCCTCGTTACGGAGGACGATTCGCAGGCAGGCTGGGATCACGTGTCGGCATACCGCACGACGGGGTTCGTCATCAGTGCGTATTCGCGGGGTTTGCACACGATACATACGAATTACAACCAGGTGTCGCTGTTGCGGACGGCAGAGCAAATACTGGGAATACCGCCAATGAACGCTTTGGATGCGACGGCGGTGCCGATGTCGGATTGTTTCTCGTCGGCGGTCGACACGTCGGCTTTTGTTTCATTGCCGAACCGGGTGCCCCTGGATCGCATAAATCCCTCACCCACGGCGTTGCGCGGGAAGGCGCGGCACTATGCAGAGATGTCGGCGCTCCCCGAATTCGATCATATCGATGGAGGGGATGATGATCTTTTGAATCACATCCTTTGGTTCGCGGCTATGGGTGATAAACCCTATCCCACGGCGTTGGTGTTGCCGAAGAAAGAGCGGCGCGACGCGGACTAGGCGGTGCTCCCCGCGGCCTGTTTAAGCGGCCGTGTTGTCGCGAATCCAGCTGAGGAGCGCTTCGCCGACGGCTTCCCGGCGGTAGAACCAATCCGTGCTTTGGATGCGGAAGAAATTCCAGTTCGCCCGCTCCAGGATCAACTGGCGCGCGATGTCTTCGTGAATCCGTTCGGCGGCATGCATGTCCCCGTCGCATTCGATGGCGAGTTTGCGGTTCCCCGCGATGAGCCCGAAGTCGATCCGGTATTTGCCGATTTCCAACTGGGGATGGAGGTAGTCGCCCCAACCTTGTTCGTACAGGAAGCGGCAGACGCTGTTTTGGAAATCCCCGCCATACACATCCACCTGTTCCAGGAGACTGGGCAGGGTAGGGCTTGCTGCCGGAGCTTGCCTCGGGGTGTTATAATAGTCGATGAGTTTTTTCCGGTAACATTCGGGATTCATGATGGCAACCGCATCGGGATGAATACTGTGGAAAAGCACTGACCGTTCCCGTGCACGGCTGGCGGCCACGTTGTAGATGCGCATATACTCCTCCGTCGTTGCTGCCCTGGGGGGCTTGAAGGTATAGCGTTCTCCTTCTTTACGTATGGTATGCGAGGCCGTGATGGTCAGGAGCATGACGTCGCGCTCGTCGCCCTGGAACTCACGCGATGTCCCGATGAGGAGTTCGAGGGTGTCTTCGTATTGTTTGATGAGCTCGTTGCCCGCGATCTCCCTCAGCAGGGCCTGGTGGTGGGCCTGGTTGGCGCTGTCCAGGGTGATGATGCCGATGGTGGGCAGGCGCTTCAGGGCGCCTTCGCGGAATTTCAAGATATATTCTTCGATCGTTTCCGCCACCTTTCTAACAATGAGGGGTTTCTCCTCCGCATCGGGGTTGTCTTCCACGTATACGATCCCTAAGGGCTCGCCAAAGGGCCTTTCGGTTGCCGTCTTTAGGGCGACGATCTCCCCATTGTACATGTAGCGGCTCGAGTACCCGATGATTTCGGGCAGGCAGCGGAAGTGCTCCGTGAGGGTGACGATGTTGGGATAGATCACCCCGCTGAGCGTATAAATGCTGTTACTTTTATTGTTGACGTCGAATTGCGTCTTGAAGCGGTGCGAGATCAGGTACTTGTCCAGGAGTTCGTTGGTCCGGTCGATGGAAAAGCAGCTCCTGTCGGCAATGACGCTGGTCTGATTCTCGTCTCCCACGATCAGCGTTTTCTTGCAGCGGTAGACGAGGTTCAGGCTGCTGATGTCGCACTGGCTGGCTTCGTCTATGATCAGGAGATCGAATTGTCCGGGGGACGCGTCGGGGAAGAAAGCGATGGCCGCCTCCTGGGGCATGATCCAGATGGGCACCGCTTCCTTGGCGATCTGCATATTGCGGATGGCGCTGGCCATGTTGCGCGCGGTATTCTTTCCAAACCCCTTGCCGATGTTGATCAGGTCGTTCAGCCAAGCATTGAGCGCGGCTTTTTGAAGGTCGTTGACGCTTGCGGCTTTGTTGAACCAGGCCTTGTAGGAAATGAGCTCTGCCGTTTGGCGCTCGATGCCCCGCTTAACGGTTTGCATTTGAGCGAGGAGGCCCGCCGAGCCCCTTGTTTTGGATACGATATGGTCCAGGAAGCCGCTTATTCGCGCATAGAAAAGATCCCTGGCGATGTCTTCTACCGTGGGGAACTGCTTGATCCCTTTGATTCCGTTTTCCTTGATGGCATGGACCGTCTGGGGAAGGGTGCGGCCCACTTCCTTGTGGAGCTGGTCGAAGCGGATGGACGCGGGCTGCTTGGCGCGCTTTTCGCGGTACTGGGACAGGTATAACTCGTAATTCGCGCGGTTCACGAATTCCAGGGCTTTTGCGATGTTGAACAGGAGGGGATGGGCGTGGTCATGGTCGATGAGGCGCGCCTTGGCCTGGGCGAGCGTGTCGCGTATCTTACGATAGTCCACGTAATCACCGAGGCCCCGGATGTATTTGCATTTCGCGTCGAACTCCCCTTCGCGGGGATCGAGTTGCGGAAGGTTTCGGCGTTTCAGGCCGATGTTTATTCCTGCGAGGCTGTCCATGAAGGCGTCCAGCAGGTCGAGTTCTTTATAGACGCTTTTTATTTCTTCGGCCTTTATGCTGAATTTCTTCAGGAAGTTTTGTATGGTGATCCGGAGTTGCTTTTCACAGCGGTCGTGGTTGATGGCCGTTTCGATGAGGCGGAATTCGGGCAGCTCGGCGGCAGCGATATAATTGACCTTGCAGGCAAAGAAGGGTTTTAAGGGTTTGTCCAGGAGGTTGCGCGTCATCCAACCCATTTGGGGGTTGTCCCCGAATTTGAGAATGAGCTGGTTGACCTGACGGTACAGGACATCGGGGTCGGCGCCCTGGAGGGGCGTCAGGTCCAGGTCGTAGGGCAGGAGGGTTTCTTCCGCGGCGGAGACCTGTTCCCGCAGGGGCTCCTGGTCTTTGAGGAGTTTGCGCAGGGCGGCGCGGTCGAATTCGGGGCTTTGGATCAGGCTTGCGGCGATCGACGACTTTTGCGCGTTGGCCCATTGGGTTTCCACCTGCTGGAATTCGCTCATGAATGCGTCGTCCGCCACGTTCGGGTCGACTTTTGCATATTCGTCCAGTTCGATAGCCTGGCTAATCTCTTCCAGTCGGACCTCGATGCGACGGAGTTGTTGCACTTCGGGGAAGTCATGGTCCTGAAGGAAATGGTAGTGGATCAGGTCGAAGTCGTCCGGCTGAAAGCGGTTGGCGATCACCGTGAGGGTCTGGAGCTTTTCGGGAAAGTCCTCCATGGGCGCCTGGTAATCCACGGCGTCCCTGAGGAGGACGGGGATATGCGGCGCTTCCTCGTGGAGGAAGAAAGCCCATTCGTAAGCACTCCGGTCCTCTTTGCTGGTTGTCGCGGGGTGGACGATCTCCAGGCGCTCCCCGTTGGCTCTGACGATCTGGTACATATCGTTCAGGAGCAGGGCGTATTTATTTTCCAGGGCGGACAGTTGTTCCTCCAGGCTTTCGATCCTGCCCGCATCGTAGCGCTGGGAAATGTGGCGGATGATGGCGCTCACCGAGGCCTTGAGGCCTTCGTTACCCTTTCCTTCGTTGACTAATGAAACCGCCAGATCCTGGATGCCTTTGGGCAGCTTGTCCCTCAGGACGCTCAGGGCCTTGGCGTTGTGGGACACCACGAGGATGCTCTTCCCTTCGCTGACGAAGTGGGAGATGAGGTTGGCGATCGTATGGCTTTTCCCCGTACCGGGAGGGCCCTTGACGGTAACGGCGTCTTGTTCGCGGAGGCGGCAGGCGATCTCGAATTGTTCCTGGTTATAGGGCAGTGGAAAAAGGAATCTTTTTTCGGGCTCGATCAGGTCTTCGATTTTCATGTCGCCTTCCGGCAGCGAGAAGAGCTTCCGGAAGAAATCGGGCACGCTGTTCAGGTCGCCCTGGCTTTGGAGCTCGTTGAGGCTGCGGATAATGGCCGAGGCGTCGCGGGAAATGGCGATCTGGTCGGCGACGACTTTGGTTTGGACGATGGGGGAAAAGCTAAGCGTTAGCTCCCTTGCTGTTTTATGGAATGAATAGTCCAACGCGCCTGCGGGTTCTTTCGGCGGATGTTCGGGGGCGCCGGTCGGTTCCTTCGGCGGGTTTTCGGGGCCGCCGGCCGATTCTCCGGGGTCGCCAGCGGATTCTCCGGGGGCGTCACCCTTGAAAAAGGCTGCCGTTTTTCTCGGAAATACGGACAGCATCTCCCAGCCCCTTTCAAAATATTCCTGCCGGATGAAATCGGGATGCATGCAGTATTCCAGGGTTCGCGCATTGAAGCGGTCCACGGCCAGCAAGACCTCATGCTTTCTTTCCTCATCCAGCAATTCGGAAAAATATTGTTCGCAGAAGATCTTATAGGCGAACGTATCGGGCTCGATGCGGATCTCCTGGTTCTTCAGTTTGAGACGCAGGGGTATGTGGAAAAGGAAATTCCGGTATTTACGGCCGCTGATTTCTCCCTCGACGAGACCGAAGGAAAGGTGGAGGCGCCTGCCGGTGCGACCCCTCAGCTCATAATAAAGCGAATGAAGCGCGTCATAACATTCGTTCACCTCTAGCGGGAGGGCATATTTCTTTTCATATTCCTTGAGTGCCTTATCCGCGTCGGGGACCTTTTTGTCGGGTGCTTCGTCGACGGGCGCCGCTTTGTCCGGTGCCGCTTCGACCGGGGACGCTTTGTCCTGTGCCGCTTCGACCGGTGCCGCTTCGACTGGTGCCGGGGGCAACGGGATTCGCTTGATTTTCAGCAAATATTCGGGATTCCCCTGGGCTTCTCCCCATCCATCGATGACGAATTCGCCGATACGTTTGGACGCACAGCGCCGCGCCAGGTCCATCCAGGCGCCAACTTCCCAGTAATTCGTCCCGGGGGTCTTGGGGTTGCCGGGCTCTTGTTCGAAATCGAGACAGTCCTGGCGTGCATTGTACAGGTCCCGGATGTAACAGAATAAATTCTGAAGAGGGGTTTGGGTTAATTCGGTGTTTAGGTTCATAGTCGTTTAAACGGATTTTTATCGAACTTGGTATGCAAATGCCATGCCTCGTGCGATATTTTAACAGTATAATATTCTTTAATTTATTGGTGGTTTTGAGCGTCCACGCTCAGGATATCAAACCCCATTCTTCGGTAGATTTTACCACCTTCTATCGCCAGTACCGGGTCAATAAACCTCTTTGGACCAAAGTTTTTACCTGGCTAAAGTCAGAAAATCTGGAGTCCTTACCACCTGGTAAATACCCCATCGACGGGGACAACGCCTTCGCCGTCATCACCGAAGGGCCGACAAAGTTGCTGGACCAAACCAAATGGGAATCCCACCGGACCTATATCGACCTGCATACCGTGATCCGCGGTTCCGAGCGCATCGGGGAGGCGCCACTGGCTACCGCCACGGTGACCGAGCCCTACGCGCCCGCCGCCGACATCGCCCACTATGAGGCATCGGGCACGTACTACACGGTGACGCCCGGTTCGTATTTATTATTCTTCCCCGAGAACGTGCACCGTGCCGGAATCCGGACGGAAGGCGACAGCACCGACAAAAAACTCGTGATCAAAGTCCGCTATGCACCCGTCGTGCTGCTGGACTACTACTTCAACAACGAGTGGCACCGCGACGCCCATGGCGATTCGGTGCGCTACCACTATACCTGGACGGATACCGCGAACAGTGGCTTCTCGCGGCTGGGTGATATATTCCACCGGCAGGGCTTCGGCCTGGACAGCCTGCTGAAGGCCCCCACGGCAAGGCAATTGCGCGGCGCTTCCGTGTACATCATCGTGGACCCCGACACCCGCCTTGAGAGCCCGAATCCGAATTACGTCTCACCGGCCGACGTGGCTGCATTAAAGGACTGGGTCAGCGCCGGAGGCGTGCTGGTATTGATGGGAAATGATAAAGGAAACATGGAGTTCGAGCACTTCAACACACTCGCCACGGCTTTCGGAATCAAGTTTAATGAAGATTGCGTGAACCACGTCGTCTCCAAAGATTTGTCTCCGGGGATGATCCATTTGCCGGGAGCGGATTCGATATTTCGCACGGCATTTACGCTATACATGAAGGACGTCAGCAGCCTCGGCCTCCAGGCTCCCGCCGTCCCCGCCATCGTCAAGGAAGGCGCCGTGCTGGCCGCCGTGGCCCACTACGGGCGTGGGACCGTATTTGCGGTGGGGGATCCCTGGTTGTACAACGAATACATCGACGACCATAAGCTGCCCGCGGACGTACAGAATACGCCGGGCGCGGAGGCTTGGGTGGCGTGGTTAAAGGGACAGATTCCATAAAAAATTGCTGAGAATTCAAATTTGTTCATTATTTTTGCTTGTTCATGAATCATGAACAATTTAAAAAAATGAACGAAAAAGATATTATAAGAACCTCCATTCGCCAGTTTTACCAAAATACGGGCATCAACCCGAGCATGGTGGAAGAGGAAAGGGCGGTAATGGAATTCACTACGGGAGGGCGGAAGCGATCCTTTCGTTTACTGGTAAAAAATGAGATAAGACAAGGAAGTATCCTCGATATCCTGGCTGAGACTGGAAAGGACAGACCCCATTGGCTGTTGATTGCTCAATATATACCCCATCCTATAAAGAAGGATTTGCGGGAACAAGGGATCAATTACCTCGAAAGCGCAGGAAATGGGTATATCCATTCCGGGGATTTTTATTATTTAATGGATGGCAAGCCGGTAACACCAGTTCGAAAAACGGCCACGGGAAAGTTGTGGAAGCGCGCGGGCCTTCAATTCGTCTTTGCCTTATTAACCAATAAGGATTTTTTGGATGGGACGTACAGGCAAATGTCCGAGGTTGCGGGGATTGCACTTGGAAATATTGGTCAGTTATTGGAAGAATTAGTCGAATCCGGTTTCTTGGAGAAAGAAGGGGACGAATACCGGATAAGACACAAAGATCAATTATACCAACGCTGGGCTGACTTGTATCCTGTTGTTCTCAAGCCAACATTAATCCTTGGAAAATTCACTTTGCGGGAAGACTTTCGGCAGAGGTGGAGAGACTTAGCTCCGCAGCAAACCCAATGGGGAGGGGAACCGGGGGCGGCTTTATATACAGGTTTTCTAAAACCCGAACGATTTACACTATATACCAAAGCTCCATTAGTTGAAACTGTAAAATCGATGAAACTTATACCTAACCCCGAGGGTGAGGTGGAAATTGTACAAAAATTCTGGAAAGGGGAGGAGGCGTCCCTTCCGGCAGTCCCACCCTTAATCATATATGCGGAATTAATGGCCAGTTCCGACAGCAGGAACCGGGAGGCGGCAGTGCGGATTAAAAATGAGTTCCTGCATGATTGATTACAGCAATCCCCTTATTTCCGATCTACTGAAAGTGTTGGAAGATGTCCTGGGCAAATTGGGCATAGATTACTTTTTGGTGGGTGCGATAGCAAGGGACATCCGTCTGGCGGACAGCCGCAATATAACAACGCTTCGCCGGACGGAAGATGTGGATATTGGGATCCTCGTGGGCACCGAAGATCAATTTCAGGGGGTAAAAGGGGCGCTCGTTGACACTGGGTTATTCAAAACCCACCCCAACGAGCCCATAAAACTGATATTCCAGGAGGCCATTGAAGTGGATCTTTTGCCCTTTGGTGGGATTGAAAATGAGGAAAGGGAAACCAGGCTTAAAAAGCCTCGTTTGTTTATTCTTGAGATGCCGGGTTTTACGGAAGCTTTTCCCGATGCCGGGATGGTCGAGGTTGGAGAAGGCGTACGTTGCAAGGTTTCTTCCCTGGAAGGACTCGTATTACTAAAATTGATTGCCAACGACGACAATCCCGGGCGGACCAAGGACATTAAGGACATCGAATCCATAATCCAGGCATATTTTGAAATATGTGACGACGATATTTACGACAAACACATGGATGTAATGGAATCGTATGATACCTTAGATATGGACTATCTACCCTTGATTAGTTCCAGAGTAATTGGAAATACTTACCCAAAGAGCAAACCTCTTGTGGGGAGCCATGGCGGAAGGACTTGCCGAAAGTTAGGTTTATATGAGCCCCCAAACGAAGTAGAACAATCCAACCCCCGAAATCGCAATACTGATCCACCAAAGTGGCTTCCTCCGCGTGAGGATGGCGATCGCCGAAATGGCGATGGCGATCTGGAACATGGTGACGGCGCGCGCCAGGACGGAATGCCGCGCGAGGTGCTCGTGGGACTCGTCTTCCGCTTTTTTGGCGTCTTGCTGGATTTGAGCCTGCTGCAGTTTGTAGCGCGCAATGGTGGTATCGGCTCCGGGGGTAGGGACGAGGGCCCGGATTTCGGCTTTGATGCCCTTGGCCTGGTAATAGGCCCATTGGTCGGAGGCGTGGAGCTGTTCGAGGATGGCCTCATCGGAGTGGTGACCCGCCATCAGGCTGGCCAGGGCGGCGAAGACGGCCATGAGCGCGGTGGAGATGGCGATGTACATGGAGCTGTTCTTCTCGTGCTTTTCCATGGCTTCTTCCACGCGTTCTTCGATGGTCTCGTGAAGGTGTTCGGTGGGGACTTCCATTTCTTCCATGGGCCCAAGATAAGGGTTT
>CAZJDB010000061.1:0-10285 GCA_964544695.1 uncultured Chitinophagaceae bacterium | reverse complement strand
ATTCGTCCTTCTCATTCCCGAATAAAGCGCTCCCACCAAACCTTTCTTTTATGCCCATTATCGCTTCCATAGCTGAATAATAAGTAATATGGAACAGTTGGGCCGGAGAAGTAGCTTCTATGGTTAGTACTTGGTGATCATACCTATCCAGCACGTCCAGCGCATAGGTATAATCCGATAATACACGAAACAGACCGGCGGCTTGATCGCCGGAAATGGACTGTGAATTTGTGACGTTGGTGATTAGGGTAACCGCTTGTTTTAGCGCATCGAGTTGTTCCTGCTTTTCCCGCAACAACTTTTCATTATGTGCATAGCCTTTGATCAAATAATCTCCCAGCACTTTGTTCGACCATTTACGAAACGCGGTCCCGCGTTTGGAACTGACCCGATATCCTACTGAGAGAATAACATCAAGGTTATAGAATTTTACCTCCCTCTTGATTTTCCGATTTCCTTCTTTTTGATTTATTAAGAATAGGGACATTGTAGGGCTTTCCTCTAGTTCCCCCTCTGCATAAATGTTTTTAATATGCGTGCCGATCGTATCTGAATCTTTCTCAAATAGATCCCCTATAAGCTTTTGGGATAGCCATAGTGTTTGACCTTCAAGTTTCACTTCAATTTGTGGGCCTCCTTCCAACTCATTGTAGATTATGATCTCCCCCTTTCCTTCAGTCATGTTATAAGTATTAGATAATCAACTAGTTCGAACTACCGCGTTTTTTGCGGGAGTTCAAACTAGTTGGTTTTCATTGGTTTGTCATATGATTTCATTTTTGAAATTCCAGATATAAAAGTAGAACATTTGGGACACCAAAATTGTAATCTTTGACTTACTAAGACGTTGTAAATTATTGCTTTAAGTGAAATAAAAACTTAAAAATCGTAAGAAAGAATGTGATTTTTATTCACAAGTGCCTGACAATAAATATTTTGAATTGCCGCGTTTTTTGCGGCAGTTCAAATGAATGTTATAACCCTTCCTTCAAACTATTCCTCAATTGCATCAGGTAATCACTAACAGAAATAGCCGTCCCTGACTGTGGGTCGCGGGCAGCGCAGTTGTTTCTCACATAACTTTTGACATCCTCCATCTGCCAGATAGCCCCGCCATTCAAACCGGGGTAAGACGCCTTAAACCGAATCATTTCGGCCTTGATCTCATCAGGAGTTTTGCTGTTATGACTCGTCGAGCAGGAGCTGAATGACCCGCGACAAAGGAAAATCGGGTAAACCGGGATACCGGAGGCCACACTGTCAACCCATGGGCCGGGCGTATTGTGGGCGCCCCCATCATAACACTGGAGGTAGATTGCATCGATCAGCCCTTTTTGAGAGCCGTTGACCAAGGCCCTCCAGTAATGCATGTTGGTGAAGGGGCAAAGGGACATATGCAGACCGAGGTGCGAAAGCATTTCACCATAGCGAAGAATGGAAGTGCTGTCATAGACGGATTCATCGTCGATGGAGACCGCATCCACGCCCAGGGAGTTTTTAAACACGTTGGCAATTTGATAAAGGGTGCTACCAGTCGCCGTTCCGGTGACAATTCCTGGTATCTGCCGGCTGGCATCCGACCAATCGCGGATAAAGTCAAAGGTATTGGGAGGCTGGTTAAACCAACGGCCTTCCAGGAGGATCTCGATACGGGTGACGGATCGCCGCAGCGAAGCAATGCGGCGAAGCCACGCGGTATCTCCGATGTATTTTCCGTCATGAATGATTGGGTTTCGGCTGTCGCCGGAGTAGACATCCCCATTCGCGTGGATATAGAAGCTGGAAAGGACGATGGTGGTGAAGCCAGAAAGGCGAAGATCGTCATATATGCTGTCGTCTCCCGGATAGAGGCCTCGGCCATACATAGTGAGGTTTTGGCCGTGAGCTTGAAAACAGAGTAAAAGGGACAGAAAGATAAAAGGCTTCATCGAATGCAGGTTTTGGTCCACGAATTTAATATTTAAACAGCTCTTTCATCTTCATGATAAATGCCTCCTTCTTCCTCCTGGAAACCTCGACCGTTTTTCCATCCGAAAGTACCACGCTTCCGCCTTCCCCCCGGATGTATTCCTTGATGTGCTGGAGATTCACGAGGAAGGACTTGTGGATACGGCAAAAGTGACTCTGTTCAAGGAGCAGCTCGTATTCGAGGATGGATTTGGAAGTGATAATGGACTGGCTGCCCACCAGGTGAAATACGGTATAGCTGCTGTCACTTTCGCAGTAGATGACATCTGCGAGATGGATCACCCTGAAGCCTTTCATGTCAGCGATGCAGAGCTTCATTTCCCCGGGCACTTGCACTTTTTGCAAATTATAAAGAAAGGTCTCCACCCGGCGAGCCGAGACTTTTTGGATGATCCGTTCTTCGGCACGGCATACCGCTTCTATCATTTGGTCTTCGTCTACGGGTTTTAGCAAATAATCGATAGCGCTGTATTTGAAGGCTTGGATCGTGTATTCGTTGTGGGCGGTAATGAAAATGATCTCGAATCGGACGGGGCGCAACTCGTTCAGGAGATCGAATCCGCTTTTGTCGGGCATGGAAATATCCAGGAAGACCAGATCCGGGGTCAGCGCCGATATTTGTTCCAGGGCGCTGCCTGCATCGGAGCATTCTGCGACGATCTTTACCTGGGGACAGTGAAGCTGCAACAACATTTTGAGGGCGCTGAGTCCCCTTGGTTCGTCATCGACCAGTATCGTTTTAATCATGCTCATACATCGGCGTGGTTTCTTGAGGAGCAGGAACGATCAGGATGACAAGGGTCCCGCCCTGTAATGGGTTATCCCCTTTATCTTGAATGGTGAGCGTGCATTTTATCTTGTATTTTTCATTCAGGACGGCGAGTCGTTGACGTATATTGGCAATGCCGGTGGAGGGATAAGTGGTGGGGGCCTTTTCTTTGGCTTTCCGGGATTGCAGGATGCCAATGCCGTTGTCTTCAATCTCGCAAACAAGCTGGTCGCAGGAGGAATAAAAGCGAATATCCAGGTGTTTTTCCCCCTGTTTTGGCCGTAAACCGTGCCAAATGGCGTTTTCCACGAGTGGCTGTATCAGCATGGGAGCTATCCGAATGTCGTTCCTCTCGATGCCTGGAGAAATTTCGATGTGGTAAGTAAAGTCCGCGAACCGCAACAGTTCCATCTCAAGGTAACTTTCGAGGTATTCTATGTGTTGGTGTAAGGTAATGAAGGTTTGCTTGGAATGTTCCAGGGTGAGACGGATCAACCGTGCAAACCGGGTGAGGTACCGGGATGCATTTTGATTATCGTCCTGAAGGATCATTTCCCGGATGCTGTTTAGGGCATTGAAAATAAAATGTGGATTCATCTGGGCGTGGAGTGCCTTCATTTCGTACTCGGCGACTTTTTTGTCGAGGCTAAGTTTTTCCCTTATGCTATGGACCCGGGCCGAGTAAATGATCGCTACGCAGGCGGCCGCCACCCCCCCACAGAGAAGGATGAACCACCAACTTTCCCAAAAAGGGGGCAAAATAAGGAGTTGCACCTCCTTTACCTGGTCGGGCCACCGGTTATCGGCGGAAGAAAGTTTAACCTGTAAGCGATACTTACCAGGGGATAGGCTATTGAAATTGACGCTGCGCTGCCAGGTCAGGGGATGGAAAAAGGAATCGGCGGAGGGAAGTACACGGTAGGAAAATTGATTGTCTTCCGGATTTTGGAAATTGACCGCGTTGAAGCTCAATTGGGCATAATTGCCCGCGTATGGCAGCACAATACGTTCGGTTTCATCGACAGAGGTGCCTTTTGAGGTGCTCACCTGGTCAATGAGGAGATCGGGTGCTTGCCTGCCCGATCGGGAAAGATCCGGCAACAGGCTGACTAACTTATCCTGGGATCCGAAATAGAACCGATCGCCTGAAGTGTCGTACCAGGCCCCACTCCGGAGTGTCGTGATCGAAACGGTGGGTAGGCCTTCCGCGTAGGTAAAGGTACGGCTGGAATAGTCCCGGATGTCGAAGGAGGCGATACCGTTAAAGGTGCTCATCCAAATATGTCCCCGGATGATTGGAGAAATAACCCTGTCGGAATAGGCATCGTCGTTCCGTCGGACATACATTCTGCTATCCGTGCAATTGAATTGAAGGATGCCATTTTCAATGGAATATAGCCATAGGTTGCCCCGATCGTCCCGGTCGAGGATGTTGAGATAATTCTTGAAGTAACGTACCCCGGTGGGTATGGGGATGAGCGTATCCACCCTTTCTTTGATCCGGTTCCACCGGCAAATTCCATCTCCGGCGAACCATAGGTTACCTTGCAGGTCTTCCGCCATGCTGAAGCAATAAGTAATCCTAAGGAGGGGGTTATCCTTCAACTCGATTCCGGTAAAGCTCCTGGTGGCGCGGTTATAGCAGATCAAGCTGTTCAATCTATCGAATGATACCCAGATGAGGTGGCGGCTGTCCTCCATCGCATAAAGGCAATTATATTGACGGGTCCATTCCAGGTCCGGAGGAAAGCGGATCCGCCCGCTGCGGTAATGGTGTAGCTCCAGCCAAAATAAGCCTGCCTGAGTGCCGACCCAAAGGGTGTCCCGGCAATAGGGAAAGAATAGGCTGATATTATTCTCAAAATCACTATTGCCCAATAAAAGGCGACGTTCGATCCTTTTTGTGGCCTTGTCCAATACCAGGACGCCCCCTCTATTGCGAAGGCCCAGGAACAGGTGTTCCCGGTTGCCATAAATGCAGCGGATTGGAAAGTTTTTCATTGTGGTATCCTGTTCGGCCAGGTCGTCTACCTGGAAAAACGGATTTGAAATGTTTTGCTTGTATAGCCCGTCGATGGTTCCAACCCAAAGACGGCCATTCTTGTCACGGAACAAACACGAACACTGCTTGCCTTCGAAGTATTTTGGGCCAAAGGAGGTCAACACGTGTCTGGCCTTGTCGTACCGCAGAAGAAAGAACCCCCCGATCTTACTGGTCATGCCCAGCAAGCTGTCGCCCAGGAAGAATAACCTATTATCCTGCCCATCCAGGTTGGAAAGACCGTCAAAGGGAAGGGGCATGGAGTAGGATATGTCCCGTGTAAAGTCGAACGACTCCAAAGTATTCTTAGATGCATTGAAAATAAATACCTCGTCATTTCCTCCCGAATAGCAGGGCCGGTAATTTCCATATTGATCCGTAACGGCTTTATTGAATGCCGGGTGATGGAAGCCGTACAAGGTATCGATCCTTCCGGTCCGGGGGTCATAAGCGCAAAACCAAGGTTCGGTTTTTTGGAGGATTATGCCGTTGGACAAGGGGTAAAGCCTTCCCCCGAACCAAAGCTCCAGCCGTCCGACATCCTGGGTATGGTAATAATCATAGCGATGAATGATCCGGCCCGAGGTGTCAAAAGCATACAGCCCCGTTTTGGAGGATAGGATATAATCCCCCCATTTATTCATGGTTGCATCCCAAACGGAATTCTCCCAATAAGAAATGGTACTGTCGCAGGGAATGGTCAGCGCCTTGTATTGGTGGCTGATCGGATCATATGCAAAGGTGCCGGAGTTTGTAGAGCCAATTATTTTCCGGTCGCACAGTTTTATTTGGGTAATTCTGTCAGCGGGTAGGGGAATGTCGTTCGAGCCTGAATAATAGCACTTGAAGAACCGGCCGTCGAAGCGGTTTAACCCGTGGTTGGTGGCGACCCAAATATACCCTATCGAGTCCTGCACGATGCCGTTCACCGAATTATTGGACAAGCCGTCCACCCTCGTATAGCACGTGAACCGAGGCTCTTCCGGGGATTGTGCGGCGAGTTTCGAGCAAGCAAAGAGGAGCAGGAGCTGCGGCCTAAAGAGCATAACTAAAGATACTGATTTCCGCACGCCGTTCGTGGAAAGAAGGAGGCCGTTCCTGCCTCCGGGCCCTCCATTCCCAGAATGTCCCTTTTACCCTTTGTCTTATTTTTCTTTCTTGCCGCCCACTAAACCAAAGAACCATGAAATTTATTTATTGTATACTTTGTTTACTGATGGTCAGTCCTTCGTATGCTCAATCGAAAAAGGACACTTTGCACCTCTTCATCGATGTCCACCACCTGACCCCGGGGAAAGTGGTCTTCGACACCGTGGCCAAAGCGCACCGCAAGGACCTGGCTGTGGAAAAGAAGTATGGCGTGCACTTCATTAATTTTTGGGTGGATGAACCTGGCGGTAACGTCTATTGCCTTTCTTCTTCACCTAACGCCGACGCCATCCGGAAGACCCATGCAGAGGCACACGGCCTCCTTCCTGACACGGTGTATGAGGTAACCGCCGGCATCCCATCTGCTATGATCAAAGGGAAAAGTCTTTTCCTGGATATCCACGAGCTGGGCGCAGGCAACGTGACGCCTGAAGCTGTGGCGGCGGCACACCAAAAGGACCTTGCCGTCGAAAAGAAATACGGCGTCAATTTTATCGACTATTGGGTCGATCCAAAGGCCGGAGTGGTGGTATGCCTTTCGCAGGCCAGTGATTCGACGGCGGTCCTCATGACGCATAAAGAGGCTCATGGCTTGATGCCCATGTATATCGCCAAGGTCAAAGAGGGGAACTAATCACCCCATTTCCAGTTCCTGATTTCGGGCATGTCCTGGCCGTTGGCGTCGATATAGCGTTTGTGTTCGATCAGCTTGTCCTGCATTTCCTGTTTGAGGTAGGAAGCGGTGTCCTTTAGTTGGGGCAGTCGGTCAATGGCGTCTATGACAAGGTGGAACCGATCCATTTCGTTGAGCACGGTCATGTCGAAGGGCGTGGTGATGGTGCCTTCCTCTTTATAACCGCGCACATGGATATTGTGGTGGTTGGTGCGCTTGTAGGTGAGTCGATGGATCAGCCAGGGATAACCGTGAAAGGCGAAGATGATGGGACGGTCCTTAGTAAAGAGGGCATCGAAATCATAATCGTTTAACCCGTGCGGGTGTTCGGTGTGGGGTTCGAGTTTCATGAGGTCGACCGTGTTGACGACACGAATTTTTAGGTTGGGCAGGTGTTTGCGGAGTATGGAAACGGCAGCCAGGACTTCAAGGGTGGGGACGTCCCCGGCGCATCCCATGACGAGGTCGGGCTCCACATTCTCGTCGTTACTGGCCCAGGGCCAGATGCCAATGCCCTTGGTGCAATGGACGATAGCCTGGTCCATAGTGAGCCACTGGGGGGCGGGGTGTTTTCCGGCGATGGTGACATTGACATAATGCCGGCTGCGCAGGCAATGGTCCATGACGGAGAGCAGGCAGTTGGCGTCGGGGGGCAGGTAGACCCGGACGATCTCGGCTTTTTTATTGACGACGTGGTCGATGAAGCCAGGGTCCTGATGGGTGAATCCATTGTGGTCTTGTCTCCAGACGTGCGAGGATAACAAATAATTCAGGGAGGCGATTTTCCTCCGCCAGGGAATTCCAGCAGTTATCTTGAGCCATTTGGCGTGCTGATTGAACATGGAATCGATGATATGGATAAACGCCTCGTAGCTGTTGAACAGTCCGTGCCTTCCGGTCAGCAGATAGCCTTCGAGCCAGCCCTCGCACTGGTGTTCGCTGAGGACTTCCATGATCCTGCCCTGCGGTGCGAGGTATTGGTCGGTGTCTAATGTGTCACATACCCATTGCCGGTAAGAGGCTTCGAACACGTGATCCAGTCTGTTGGAAAGCGTTTCGTCAGGGCCAAAGATGCGGAAGTTTTTTTGCTCGTCGTTGAGGCGGATCACGTCACGAAGGAAAGCGCCGGTGACGAGGGTATCGGAGGCCTGGACCTGTCCCGGAGCAGGAACGTTGACGGCGTAGTCCCGGAAATCGGGCATATTCAGGTCTTTGAGCAGGAGGCCACCGTTGGTATGGGGGTTGGCGCCCATTCGGTGATCCCCTCTCGGTGCAAGGGAAGCATATTCTTCCCTAAAGTGACCGTGTTCGTCGAAGAGTTGATCGGGACGGTAGCTGCGCATCCAGGCTTCCAGTTGCTTGAGGTGTTCGGGGTTCGTGGCAGGGTCGGGAATCGGTACCTGATGGGAACGGAAACTCCCTTCCACAGGCAGGCCGTCGACTTCTTTTGGACCGGTCCAACCTTTTGGGCTGCGCAGGACGATCATAGGCCAGCGCGGGCGATCGCCCAGACCGCGCTCCCGGGCTTCGCGCTGGATGGATCGGATATCATGGATCACGGAATCGAGTGTACTGGCCATGGCCTGGTGCATGATCACCGGGTCGTCACCTTCTACGTAATGGGGTATCCAACCGTAGCCTTTGAGGAGTTGGTCGAGTTCTTCGCGGCTGATCCTTGCGAGAATGGTCGGGTTGGCGATCTTGTAACCGTTGAGGTGCAGGATAGGCAGTACGGTGCCGTCGGAGACGGGATTCAGAAATTTATTGGAATGCCACGCAGTGGCGAGGGGACCGGTTTCAGCTTCACCGTCTCCGACGATACAGGCGGCGATCAGGTCGGGGTTATCGAGCACTGCGCCAAGGGCATGGCTCAGGGAATAGCCAAGCTCGCCTCCCTCGTGTATGGAACCCGGGCATTCCGGGGAGACATGGCTGGGGATGCCACCGGGATGGGAGAACTGGGTGAATAATTTTTTCAGGCCGGCAGTATCGGGGCTAATGTGCGGATAGACCTCCGAGTAAGTGCCTTCCAGGTAGGTATTTGCGACGAGGGCGGGGCCGCCGTGACCGGGTCCGGAAATATAGAACATATTAAGATCGTATCGCCGGATGATGCGGTTGAGGTGCGCATAGATGAAGTTTTGACCCGGCGTGGTACCCCAATGACCCAGGAGCATGTGTTTGATATGTTCGGGTTGCAACGGTTCGCGGAGCAGGGGATTGTCGTGGAGGTAGATCTGGCCGACGGAGAGATAGTTGGCAGCGCGCCAGTAGGCATCTATCTGGTGGAGTTCCCTGGCGGTAAGGGTAGGTGTCATATGTTGCTGGTTATGTTGGCGGTTTGCCTGGCGATGATACTTTCTTCATCGGTAGGTATACAATATACGGGGATGCGGCTGCTATCGCTGGAAATGAGCAGTCCGTTTCGTTGATTGCGTTCTTCGTCGAGTTTGATGCCGAGGTACTCGAGACCGGCGCAGATCCGGGAGCGGATAACCCCGGCGTTTTCACCGATGCCCCCTGTGAAGGCGAGCAGGTCGAGGCCGCAAAGCGCGGCGGTGTAACTGCCGATATATTTTTTGACCTGGTAGCAAAAATAGGCAACCGCTTCGGCCGCCCTGACGTCGGTGCTTTCTTTTATCAATAGGTCTTCCATGTCGGAACTGGTTTCGGAGATCCCCAGCAGGCCTGATTCATGATTGACGAGGCGGTTGAAATCTTCCAGGGTTATTTTTTCCTTCCGCATCAGGTACCAGGCGACACCGGGATCGAGGTCCCCGGTTCTGGTGCCCATGGGCAAACCCCCGGCGGGAGTAAACCCCATGCTGGTATCGACAGGTTTCAGGTCGTTCAGGGCGGTGATGCTGGCGCCGTTACCGAGGTGGGCGAAAATACAGCGGCCCATGGCGGCCTGTGGGTGAGCGATGCGCATGAGTGCTTCCGTCAGACTCGTATAGGAAAGGCCGTGAAAACCGTAGCGCTTTATCCCTGCCTTTTCAAAGTGACGGGGAATGGGCAATATTCTGGCCATCCTGGGTAAGTGCGCGAAGAAGGCGGTGTCGAAACAGGCGACCTGAATAAGGTGGGGATGGCGGTTTCGGATGCTTTCAATCAGTTCGATCTCCCCCGGCAGGTGTTCGGGGTCGTTGAGAATCGCCTTGTGGAGTTCATGCAGTAGGTCGGGATCGATGACCGCTGCGGTCGAATGATCCATGCCGTATACGATGCGATGGCCCACGGCGCCGAGCTGATCGAAATCGATCTGGTGTTCCAGCCAGTCGATGAGCGAGCCGGCGGCTTCACCCATATTGGAGGCACGTACAGGAACGCTCTCATGATGATATGCGAGGGTGGGATTGGAGAGACCGATGCGGTCGATCTTGCCGGACAGTTTTTTGTTGAGGATCGGGCCTGTTTCGTAGACCGAAAAGCGAATACTGGATGACCCCCCATTGATGGTGAGCAGGAGTGCCGGTCGAGAGGTGTTTTTGATGATGGGAATTTCCATAAAGGTATCCATAAAAAGTGATCGGGATGGCCCACCCTGGTTTTAGGGGTACACTCATGGGTCCGAATGACTACATTTAGGTATGCCACCTTCCCCTGACAATTTTTGGAACCTGGACAGCAAAGTAGCGCTGCAAATGCTGTCGTGTTCGGACAATGGCCTGTCGGCGGCGACGGC
>CAZJDB010000060.1:0-17559 GCA_964544695.1 uncultured Chitinophagaceae bacterium | reverse complement strand
GTATATTCTTGCGTTGGTGGCGGATCAAAACCCGGGGCGCCCGGAAGACTCCTATTGGTGCGACTTTCTCGGCAGACCCGCGCCCTTTGTAAAGAGCCCGGAGCGAGGTGCCCGAAGGAATAATATCCCGGTGATTTTCGTGTCCATGCGAAAGGTCCGGCGCGGCTATTATACCGCTTCTCTCCAACTGTTTGCGGAGTCCCCCCAGGAGCTGCCTGAAGGCGAGATGACCCTAAGCTTCGTCCGCTTTCTGGAGGAAGAAATCCGATCGCAACCCGAAATATGGTTGTGGAGTCACCGGAGGTGGAAGTGGCCGTACAAGGATGAATACGAAAAATGGCGTTTGGATCGTTAATAGTACATGCAGAGGCTCTTCTTTTTTATCGCATGCTTGGTTTCTTTGTCCTGCCATCCCACGAGCGCCTTCCGCACCGACTCGGACAGGCCCTATGGACTCCCCCAGAAATACACTCCCGCGGCCGACGGCTATCCACGCATTGTGGATTCATTGCATGTAAATGCCCTTTATAATGAGGCCAAATGGAAAATGTATTACATGAATTGTACGGGGACGGTCTCCTGGCGTAAGCGTTTTTCCAATCTTCCGCGTACGCATTTCGGATTCATGCCCCTGGTGTTCAAGGGTCTTTGGCGCTCCCGAGATTCGACGGAGTTTTACTTCGAATTCTATTATAAGGATACGGTTCCCTGCGACTGGAACCATACCACGAACGATATGAATATCGTAGACGGGATCGGCTTTTCAGGGAAGAAACATAAGAAAGTTTACTATATGAAAGAAATTGCCCGCCTGGATCATATGGGCAATGCCGATGATAAGTCCACAACAGTCCTCCAGCCGGTCGTTCAAAAATTTCTCCTACGCAACAAGAACTACCTGGATCCGTGGTTCAGGGATATGGCGGTTAAAAAAGGGATGCTTAGGCCCGGGACCTGATCGTAACTTTAACTTTTTGGATCCGGTTCCGGGAAATTTCAAGGACGGTAAAATCAAAATCCCCCGTAGAGACAACCTCGTTCAAAGATGGGAATTGACCCGAGAGCTCAAGGACGAGCCCTGCCAGGGAATCGCTCTCTCCCCGGACGGAGTCGAAGGTATCAAGGGGTAGGTCCATAGCTTTACAGACATCCAGGATCATCGTCCGTCCTTCAAAGATATAATTGTAGTCGTCGATTTTTTTGTTTCCGCTTTCTTCATCATCGAATTCGTCCTTGATATCCCCGATGATCTCTTCCAGGATATCTTCCAGGGTGATGATCCCGCTGGTGCCTCCGAATTCATCCACTACCACGGCGATGTGGGTTCGCTTTTGCTGGAACTCTTTGAGGAGGTCGTCGATCAGCTTGTTTTGGGGAACGAAGTATACCGGACGAAGCAGACTGTGCCAGTCGAAGCCGTCGAATGAAGCGCCGATATAGGGTAAGAGGTCCTTGGTGTTCATTATACCGACCACCTGGTCGAGGTCGTTTTTATAAACGGGCAGGCGGCTATAGTGGAGCTCTTCCACGCGGCCCATTACGAGCGGCAATGGAAGACCGAAATCCAAACCACTCACGTCCAGGCGCGCACGCATAACCTGTTTGACGGTGATGTTGCCGAATTTGACGATGCCCTTAAGGATGTTCCGTTCTTCCTGGGAGGTATCTTCCTGGTCGATTTGCTGCAAACTGTATTCGGTGGCGTCGGATATGCCAAGCCGTTTTTCCACCGCATCGGACATGTGGAGTAAGGCCAGGGCCGTTCTCCTGAACAGGGGAACCACCAGGGCGTCCAGCCACCAACTGCACAGTTTGGCGAAACGGATATTGTTTTGGGTGGCGTAAACCCTGGGCATTACGTCGCAAAACAACAAAAGGAAAAAGGTGATGACGAGGAGTTTGAAGACCAAGGCCAGCCAGGTCATGCCGGGAAGCACGGGGAGGAAGGTGTCGATCAGGGCGTTGGCCATCAGGATCAGGACGATGTGCAACAGGGCGCCTGCGCACTGCAGGGAACCCAGCAAGACCCTGGGGTTTTCCAGCAACGTGGTGATCCTGCGGGCATAAGGCTGTTGCTTGGTCTTTAAAATATTCTGATCCTTGTATGTCAGTGTAAAGAAGGCGATTTCAGCGCCACTGACCATGAATAGAAGGAAAACGAGGGCAATGAAAAGTATGATGAGGACCGTGCTGGCCTGCATATAGGTATGTGGATCCATCAGAAAGGAAGATCGTTTGCATCTCCCATGGGTGGGATGTCTACGGAGCTCAACCCTTCCATCCCATGAGCATCTCCCGAACCGGGAGCGGGGCTTCCAACATCAGCCCTTTTATCCAGCATGATCAGATTATCTCCGACCACCTCGGTGGCGAATTTTTTATTCCCTTCCTTATCCTCCCAGCTCCTGGTTTTGAGACGGCCTTCAATATATACCAGGCTGCCTTTATGGAGGTATTTCTGGGCCAGCTCCGCGAGTCCTCTCCACAAGACCACAGTATGCCATTCCGTTTGGGATATCAATTTTCCCGCCCTGTCCTTAAAAGTTTCAGTGGTAGCCAGGGGGAATTTCGCCACGGCTATGTTACCCTCCAGATATTGTACATCCGGGTCCTTTCCAAGGTTACCTATCAACATAACCCGATTTACGCCTCTCATATAGGGTCTTGTTTCACTAAATATACATTAATTTTTTCTCAAAAAAACAAGGGGAGAGGCAGACAGGTAGTCGTTCAGCAAGCGGGGGAAGGCCAACGCCGATAGTTCTTTTCCCCCCACCCGGTCAAACCCGTCCGGCTCGCCTATGGGCCTTTCCAGGGATACATGCAAGAACCTTGCCTGCACGCGCTGATGCGTGAGGAGTTGGCGAAATGCCGGGGATAACCCTACAATCTTGTAGGATGAATGACCCAGGACCTGTGGCAACCAGGGTAAACGGATGAGGTGGGTGTCATCGGTCAGGAGGGCATCGCGGAGCGCGGCGTCGTCATGGGGTGCGACGGGGAGTTCACAATTAATGAATTCGTACAGATTTTGCCAGATATCCTTTCCGACGCGTTTGCGCACATACACTCCGCCCTCGTATTCGGCTACCAGGAAAAGGAAATATCTATCCTTCCTAATGAGTTTTTTGCCTTTGACAGGCAACAGGTCTACTTTTCCCTGGACATAGGCGACACATTTAGACTGTAGAGGGCATGAGTCGCACAAAGGATTCAAGGGCTTGCAGACGGTAGCTCCGAAATCCATGAGCCCCTGGTTGTAGCCGGCCGGATCCGAAGTATCCAGGCATTTTTCGGCCAGGTCGGTTAGAAGGGCCTTGCCCCTGGTGGAATCAATGGGGTCGCTTACCCCGAAAAACCGGCTCAGGACCCGAAGGACATTCCCGTCAACCACGGCGTGTGGTAGGTCAAAGGCAAATGAAGCAATGGCTGCGGCCGTATATGGCCCCACTCCCTTTAGCGCCAGGATATCGGGGAAAGCGGAAGGGAATTGTCCATCCAGCTCCCGGGCGATGTAGCGGGCGGTGTGGATAAGGTTTTTACACCGGGAATAATAGCCTAATCCCTCCCAGAGTTTGAAGATTCGCTCTTCGGGGGCCGAAGCCAGGTCGCCGATCAGGGGAAATTCGTTTACGAAGCGTTCGTAATACTCACGGCCCTGTTCAACCCGTGTCTGTTGCAGGATAACCTCACTTAACCATATTTTGTAGGGGTCTTTTATGCCCTTCCAGGGCATCCGGCGGGTGTTATCCCGGGCATTCCAGCCCAGCAGGGACTGCCTGAAATACCGGTTTTGCATGAAAATTAGCCTCCAGTTATCAAAGTTCCGGGAATTGTTTCAAAAATTTTTTAATTTTATATCACTTTAATATTCAAAAATTTAGAATCAATTTTGTGGGCATGTATTTTGTTCTGTTAAAATATGTACTCTAACTTAATCTAAACACCATGCGTAAAGCTGACTTAGTGAACCAGATCGCAGACAAAACGGGTATTCCCAAAGTCGATGTATTGGTTACTTTGGAAACGATGTTCAAAGAAGTAAAGGAAACTCTTTCCAACGGGGAAAATATTTATATCCGGGGATTCGGCAGTTTCATTACTAAGAAGAGAGCCGCGAAAATCGGACGTAACATCAAGAAGAATACGGCCGTACAAATTCCTGAGCACTACGTGCCTGCTTTCAAGCCATCTAAAGAATTCGTGGCGGAAGTGAAGAAAATGCAGAATGGCAAGTAACTTCGCCCCCTCAATTAGGAGGTGAGGTGAAAAAACAGCAATTACTGGTTGTCGGTATTGGTTTCGTCGTTCTTATCGGACTTTTCTTTTTTGGAAGGACAGTTCAGCGTACTACGTCTGCCCTCCCCGCAAGCAAAGAGGCCTCCGGCCTCAATTTTCCATTCATGCTGGCTATTGCCAAGCAAAAAATTACGCCGGCCCAATTGGATTACGTCACCCGCCTGGAGAATTCGGTGACCAGGGGCGACGTAAAATCCCAGCAATTAGAGGCTTATATCCGCTTGGCCGCCTTCTGGGGCGACTCGGTGAAGATTTTCGTGCCCTATGCGGAATATACCGCTCTTGCGGCTAAATTGGAAAATTCTGAAAAAAGCCTGACCTTTGCAGCCAATTTGTTTTTTGAAGATTTGCAAACCGTGTCGGAAGATTCCTTGAGAATCTGGGAAGCGGATCAGGCTAAGGAGCTCTATTCCAGGGTACTTGAGCTGGATCCGGGGAACGACTCGGCCAAGGTAAGCCTGGGGAGTTGCTATATATTCGGAAGCAGCTCCGGGTCTCCCCAGGAAACGATGCAGGGCATCCTGAAGATCAGGGAAGTCGCCGAACGAGACAGTACCAATATGTATGCCCAGTATATGCTGGGTCTTGCGGGTGTCGTTTCGGGTCAGTCTGACAAGGCAATCGACCGTTTTCAAACGGTTTTACGCCATCAACCCGATAACCTGGATGTCCAGATGAAGCTTGCCGACCTTTATGAAGGAAAGGGCGATAAGGCAAGCGCCCGGAATACCTACCTTACGATGAGATCGACTTATGAGCGCCTGGTAGCAACTGGAAAATTGAAAAGCAATACCGCCTTTTTGAAGGAAATAAATAAAAAGATAAACCAAAAAAAATCATTTTAGTATGCCTTGTGGTAAGAAAAGAAAGCGTCATAAGATCGCCACACACAAAAGAAAAAAGCGCCTCAGAAAGAATCGTCATAAGAAGAAGAACAAATAAAGGAATTTGAACTTCCCTCCCGCTTAATGCCGGTCTGCGCCCGTCGCTTGCCGGCTTTTTGACTTCTGCTAAATTGCTGTTCACCAGAACTAATTGTATAAAGCAAATGTGCTTTGAATAAGGAACTTATTATAAATGCAGCTCCCCAGGCCGTGGAGATTGCGTTGTTAGAGGACAAAAAACTTGTAGAACTCCATCACGAGCAGGCGGATGCAAGTTTTTCGGTCGGTGATTTGTACCTGGGAAAAGTTAAAAAACTGGTTCCCGGGATGAATGCGGCATTTGTAGAAGTGGGTTTCGAAAAAGATGGTTTCCTCCATTACACCGATCTGAGCCCTTACGCAAGGTCCATTTTGAAGTTCACCCAAATGGCCATCAACGACAAGTCGGAAGAGGGCTTTGACTTTTCCACTTTTCAGAATGAGCCCGAAATCGTCAAGACCGGGAAGATCAATGAGGTGCTGAATGGCAAACCCAACATCCTTGTCCAGATTCTCAAAGAACCCATTGCCGCCAAGGGTCCCAGGCTGAGTTGCGAAATTTCGCTCCCCGGGCGCTTCATCGTGGTTACCCCCTTTAACGATATCGTGGCCGTATCCAGGAAAATCCATTCGGGAGAAGAAAGGCGACGCCTTCATAAGATCGTTGAAGCCATCAAGCCCAAGAACTACGGGGTGATCGTTCGCACAGCCGCCGAAGGGAAGAATACCGCTGAGCTGCACGAAGACTTACGCATGCTCGTCGACAGTTGGCATACCCTTCAGCACAACCTGAGGGGCGCGGTCGCTCCCGCCAAAATCATGAGCGAGCAAACCAAGACGACCAGCATCCTAAGGGACTTGCTGAACGGGGATTTCAACCGGATCGTGGTCAACGATAAGAACATCTATAACGACACCCGGAACTATATCCAGCGCATAGCCCCCGAGAAGACGGAAATCGTAACCCTTCACCATAACGGGTCTCCCGTATTCGACAGTTATGGGGTCACCAAACAGGTCAAAGCCGCTTTTGGAAAAACGGTCAACCTGGCCAGCGGGGCATACCTTATCATCGAGCATACCGAAGCCCTGCACGTCATCGACGTCAACAGCGGTTACAAAAGCGTCAGCAATAACCAGGAGACGAATGCCCTGGAAACGAACCTGGAGGCTGCCGAGGAAATTGCCCGCCAACTCAGGCTCAGGGACCTCGGAGGGATTATCGTGGTGGACTTCATCGATATGAAGTTCCCCGACAACAAAAAGGCGGTCATGGATGCCATGGAAAAATTCATGGCCACCGACCGGGCGAAGCACGCCATCCTTTCCATTTCCAAATTCGGGCTCATGCAGATCACGCGCCAGCGCATGCGCCCCGAGGTGAATATCAATACCCAGGAAGTATGCCCGACGTGCAACGGAACGGGAAAGATCACGTCTACGTTGATCCTGGAGGATGAGATAGAAAAGAACCTTAACTATCTCATCATGCAGCAGCACAAGGGCCTGACAGTTATGGTCCATCCGATCATGGAGGCCTACCTGAAACGCGGGTTCCCCAGCCGGCACCTGAAATGGTGCTGGAAGTATAAGCAAAATATCCGCATCAAGGGTAATACAAATTACCACCTGACCGAATATCACTTCTTCGACAAGACCGAGGAAGAAATCAAAATCTGACAGGCTCGCGGTCGGTCGGACCGCGGCGGCTAGGATTTAAGCGCGGTCACGCTGATCTCCACATTCACGCCCTTCGGCAACCCTGACACCGCGACGGTCTCGCGCGCCGGAAAATCCGATTTGAAATACTGACTGTAGGCCTCATTTACCTCTCCGAACATAGACATGTCGGTCAGGAAAATGGTCGTCTTGACGATATCAGGGAAATCCAGACCTGCCTTATTCAGGATGAACTTAATGTTCTCCATGACCCGGTGTGTTTCTTCGGCAGGGCTGTGAAGGATAACGTCCGAAGAACCCGGCACCAGTGAAATCTGCCCTGATACGAACAGGAGGTTGCCCGCCATCACGGCCTGGCTATAAGGCCCTATGGGATCAGGTGCCTTGTCGGTTTTGATTATGTGCTTACTCATATCTTTGCAAGGTAATGACAGGTATTGTAATTGCCGGGCCGGAGCGGCAGGAAATTTTCCGGGAAGTTTTCAAGGACATGCGGGTGGAATGGCGGACCATGCCGGGGACAGGCGGCTCGGACTTCGTAATCGACCTGGAGTACCATTCGGGACGCAGGAAGGCGCTTGAGGTTTATGAAACGCCGCTCATCCTCATCAACTCAGTACCGGCGCCCTTGCCCGCGGGTGAACGTTTTGTAAGGATCAATGCCTGGAACACATTTCTGCAAAGACCCCTGGCCGAGGTCGTGGCCCGTCCCATTCAGGTGGATGCCGTAAGCGCCTGGTGCACTTCATTGGGAAAGGAACCCGTATTCCTTCCCGACGTACCGGGAATGCCCACAGCCCGAATCGTGGCCATGATCATCAATGAGGCCTATTTTACCTGGGGAGAGGGCGTCAGTACGCCCGAAGAAATCGATACGGCTATGCGCCTGGGGACGAATTATCCCTACGGGCCGTTCACCTGGGCCAGGCTCATTGGGCTCCCGGCGGTGCATGAACTCCTGGTGACCCTGAGCCAAACGGACCCCCGCTACGAAATCGCCCCATTGCTGCGGGAAGAAGCGCTCAGCCATGCCCCTGTTGCTTAATATCGATACCGCAACGGCATTCGCTTCCGTGGGGTTTTCCCGCCGGGGAGAGCTATTGGGAATATCGGTAAACGAGGCCCAGAAGGAGCACGCCGCCTTCCTGCAGCCCGCCATACGAGAGTTGGCGAAAAGATGCGGAGTGGCGATGGCGGAAATCGATGGAATCGCCCTGACCATAGGCCCCGGTTCATATACCGGCCTCAGGGTTGGCTTGTCTTCGGCCAAGGGGCTGGCCTATGCACTGGGCAAGCCCCTGGTCCCCGTGGGGACGCTGGAAGTCATGGCCCATGCGGCCGAAATGGCCTGGGCCCAATCGGCTGAAGAGTCGCCAAACGGGACTCCCGCGCTGTTTTGCCCCATGATCGATGCGCGCCGAAACGAAGTTTTCACGGCCATTTACGCCCCTGGCGGTCTAACGGTCATGGAACCCCGCGCACTCGAATTGAACGCCGAAACCTTCGATGCCTACGCCGATGACAATCTGCTCATTTTCAGTGGGGACGGGCATTTAAAATGGAAGGGGACGTATAACCGGGATTACGCACGGTTTTTGATGATTCAACATTCAGTTGCCGATCTCGCTGTTCTCGCCGAGCGGAAATTCGCCCAACAGGGTTTTGGCTCCCTGGCCTACCTCCAACCCACATACCTCAAGGAATTCCACAAAAACTCGTGAGGGATAATATAAGATAAAAGTTATATTTTTACAGTGAGTACCGGTTTAACAGAATATTGCACCTAGCTCTTTAGAGTTGGTGTATTTTTGCATTATTGATTTTGATAAAGTGTAGAATTATGGCAGAGACTCAAACTCCTTACGCGATGGTTTTGCATGGGAAACATGCAAAAGAAAGTGCTGTCCGGGTCGATTTATTGTCCGTTAAGAAAGCAGCATTGGTTTTACGCGCTTTAAACCACAAGCTCAGGCAACAAATCGTACGCTTGATCGACGAGCACGAAAAAATGACGGTGACCGAAATTTATACCAAGCTTCGGTTAGAACAGTCGGTGGCTTCTCAGCATTTGGCTATCCTCCGCAGAGCCGGAATCGTGATGACGGAAAGGGAAGGGAAATTCATCTGGTATACGATCAATACCAAGAGGGTGGAAGAGATTTCGAAATTTGTGGAAGAGCTGGTTGGATAACGCTTGAGGGGACCCATGTACATTCAGCAACTTTACACCAACTGTCTCAGCGAGGCCGCGTATTACATTGAAAGCGAAAAAGAGGCCGTTGTTATAGACCCTTTACGGGATGTAGAAGTTTACATCCACCTGGCCGAGGAACGCGGAGCCACCATCAGGTATATCCTGGAAACCCACTTCCACGCGGATTTCGTCAGTGGTCACCTGGATCTTTCGAAGAAGACCGGGGCACCCATTGTGTTCGGACCCCAAACCGAAACCGCCTTTCCCATTTACAGGGCAACCGACACAGAAAGCTTCAAGGTCGGACGTGTCAGCCTTGAAGCGCTGCATACGCCGGGGCATACCCTGGAATCCACTTGTTACCTTCTTAGGGACGAAGAAGGTAATCCCTATGCCCTTTTCACCGGGGATACCCTGTTCGTCGGAGACGTTGGACGTCCCGACCTCAGCAGTGGGAACCTCAGCAAGGAGGAACTTGCGGGAATGCTGTACGACTCTTTGAGTCAAAAAATTATGACCCTTCCGGACAGCGTTCTGATCTACCCGGCCCACGGGCCCGGCAGCGCTTGCGGAAAAAGTTTGGGACCCAATACGCACAGTACCCTGGGAGAGGAAAAGAAAACCAATTATGCGCTACAGCCCCAGGAAAGGACGGCTTTCATTGCAGCCGTTACTGACGGGTTGACGCCTCCTCCTCAGTATTTTCCCATCAATGCGCGGATAAACAAGGAGGGCTACGAAAGCCTGGACAAGGTCATGCAGGATAGCTTGAAACCCCTGACGCTGGAGGAATTCAAACAAGTGGGGGCGGTCATTCTGGATACGCGAAAGGCGCCCGACTTCACGGAGGGATTTATCCCCACCTCGGTCAATATCGGCCTCGATGGTCGCTTTGCCGAGTGGGCAGGAAACTTGTTGGACTTTACCGGTCCCATAGTGCTGGTCACCGAGCCGGGGAAAGAAGAAGAAAGCGTCCTGAGACTTGCGCGCGTAGGTTTTGAAAATGTCCGCGGTTACCTGTCGGGAGGTTTTGAGACCTGGAAGGCCGCGGGAGAACCCATCGATTTGATCATCAACGTGTCCGCCGAGGAGCTGGCTTTGGACCTGCCCTTCGACGAAAAATTAATAGTTATCGACGTTCGTAAGGAAATGGAATTCGGCGCGGGCCACGTCAAGGGGGCTCAAAATCTTCCCCTCGAAAACCTCAAAGACCCCGGTTCTATGGCCTACCTGGAAGACCAGGACAATCTCTACGTGCATTGCGCCGGCGGTTATCGCAGCGTCATTGCCGCTTCCCTGTTGAAACGCGAAGGCATCCACAATTTGCGCAATGTATCGGGGGGTTGGACTGCGATCAAGGAAGTAGCGTCCATTCCCCTCGAAAAAGAATCAGCGGTGCTGAACTAACCCCAACTTATGGCGAGATACCTCCTATTTGCCGCCGTATTTGCGGCATTATATGCCTGCAACAGCGTCCCTCTCCCCAAGCCCAAGGGCTACTTCAGGATAGAATTGCCCGCGCATGAATACCAAAAGTGGGACCAGAGCGGTTACCCCTATAGCTTCGATTACCCGGTATATGCCAATATCATCAAGGATTCCACCTATTTCGACGAACAACCCGACAACCCGTATTGGATCAATGTGGAATTCCCCCAATTTCACGGCAGGATATACCTGAGCTACATCAACATCGGCAGCCACGCATTATATAAAGTAAAGGGCGCAAACGGGTTTTATCATGATTCCACCGGGTTGAACACCATTGAGAAGCTTGTCAACGATGCCTTCAACCTAACCAATCGCCATGCGGAAAAAGCCAGTTCCATAGACCAGTACGCCATTGCTCCGCGCCCGGGGGTATCGGGTTTCATCTTTGAAGTGGGGGGCAACGCGGCGACACGGTACCAATTTTACCTGACCGACTCCGTAAGGCATTTTCTGAGGGGCGCGCTTTATTTCGACGCTCCGCCCAATGAAGACTCCCTGCAACCCGTGAACCGCTTTCTCTTCGAAGATATGAAGCGGCTCATTGGGACCCTCGAGTGGAAAAAGGCGTAACTTTAGGTATGATCGTCATTGACCAAGTCATCGTGAGTGATCACGTAGTGGAAGAGCAATTTGTTTGCGACCTGAGTCATTGCAAAGGGGGTTGTTGTGTGGATGGAGACGCCGGCGCCCCACTCGAAAACGAGGAACTGACCCTGCTGAACAAATATTTTGATCGGATAAGGCCCTATATGGACAGGGAGGGACTTGCCGTTGTCGAGGAGCAGGGACACTACGTATACGACCGGGAGTTCGGATGGGTAACCCCCACTATCGTACATAAAATGTGTGCGTACGGATACGTGGATGAAAAGGGAATCGTCAAGTGCAGCATCGAAAGGGCGTATCAGGACGGCGTAATTCCCTGGAAGAAACCCTTGTCCTGCCACCTTTTTCCTATCAGGACCAAGGCCAGCCACGACGGAGAACACGAATACATGAACTATGAACCCAGGCAAGATCTGTGCAAGGCGGCATGCAGCCTGGGGAAAAAACTCAAGGTGCCCGTCTATGTTTTCCTGAAAGAAGCCATCATCCGGAAGTATGGTGAAGACTTCTACGAAGTACTCGACAAGATCGCCAAAGACTATAAAAAATGAGTAATTCCTCCTCCGACTTCCAGGCCAAGAGCGCTATGAAGGCTCAGGATATGGAGCATCGCCGTAAGATCAATTTTAACATCGGCAAGTACAACGAGGCTGTCCCCAGGGGTAAGTCTCAATTCTCCGACCTGATGCTGGCCAGGGAAAGGGCCAAGAATTTGAAATGGAGAGCGTTGGAAACGCTGGACCAGCAATTGGAAGAATTTGAAATGAACCTGACGCGCAGGGGTGGGCGGGTCATTTGGGCGGAGACCGGAGAGGAGGCCCTGGAAGCCATCCTGACCATCTGCCGGGAAAAAGGGTGTAAGGTCCTCGTGAAGAGCAAATCCATGGTTACGGAGGAAATCCACCTGAACGCCTTCCTGGAAAAGAACGGCATCGAAAGCGTCGAGACGGACCTGGGCGAATACATTCAGCAACTGGACGGAGAACCCCCCTATCATATCGTGACCCCCGCCATGCATAAAAGCAAAGAAGACGTTGCAAGGCTCTTTACCGAAAAACTGGGCACCGATCCCTCCCTTACCCCGGAGCAACTCACCCTGGTGGCCCGGGATGTACTGAGGGCCCGTTACGTTCAGGCGGAGGTGGGGATTACGGGGGCCAATTTTCTGATCGCGGATACGGGGAGTGTGGCGGTGACCGAAAACGAAGGCAACGCCCGGTTGAGCTGCGCTTTCCCCAAGACCCATATCGTGGTCGCCGGGATGGAAAAGGTAATCCCCTCCATAACGGACCTGGGATTATTCTGGCCTTTGCTGGCCACCTTTGGGACGGGTCAGCAGGTGACGACCTACAATAGCATCCTCAGCGGACCAGCACAACCGGGGGAATCGGATGGGCCATCTGAAATGTATGTTGTCCTGCTGGACAACGGCAGGTCCAGGATCCTCGCCGATCCCATTCACCGGGAAAGTCTTTATTGCATCCGCTGCGGAGCCTGCCTGAATGCATGCCCTGTGTACAAGAACATCGGGGGACATACCTACGGTACGACCTATAGCGGTCCCATCGGGAGCGTCATTACACCCCACTTACGCGACCTTGGAGAATACAAACACCTTAGCTACGCCTCCAGCCTTTGCGGAAATTGTACCGAAGTGTGTCCTGTCAGGATCAACCTGCACGAATTGCTTTTGGATAACAGGCGGGAAGCGGCTTCTGAAGGTAAAAACGACTGGAAGGAAGGGCTTGCCTGGAAGTTGTGGAGCAGGGTGTCCCTGAACAGGCGATGGATGAACATGGGAAGCGCGAAAATGAAGAACAAACTGGTTAACAAGGTGGCGAAGAATTGGACGCGCGATAGGGCCGAACTGGAATTCGCGCCGAATACTTTCAATGAAATGTGGCGGGACCAGCGGGCTGCGCGGAGAATCTAAGGAGCCCAAAAGTGGGCGGCGTTACGGCGCCGCCCCCGGGACACGTCGATACCCTAATAAAGCGGTTGGAATTCAAAAGTGGTCTTCCCCGAATCGAGCATATTCAACCAGGATAGCAGGCGGTAAAAGACCTTGACCACGGGAGAAGGTTCCATCTCCCGTTCCTCGATTTCAATCCTTAATATGGTTACTTTCACCAGCATCGAAGCAGGCCCGACCATGGGGAGCTCCGGATGCAGCATGATCCAGTTGGTTAGTTCCTCGGGGTCATGAACGATATACCCTTTCCCCCTGATGAGCATGGAATAGGCCGCATTCTTCCTGAAATAATTCAGTTGGGCGGGAAAGGAGGTATCGAATTCACTGACCTTTTGAAGGGGACGGGGCATCACAAACCATAGTTGTCCTGCTTCGTCCACGTCCAGGGTATGGACCACCATAGTGGGTAGGCGTAACACGCTTTCGCTTAGGTCGAAGAATAGCGCGCTCCTGAGTTCCAGGATTTTATCCCGGATGTTGACCATGTGGTTTTCGAGCTTCATAGGTGCTTTTTTCTTTACTAAGAAAAATTAGTGCCACATTTTTTAACCATCCACCCCCCGGCGAATTAATCCCAGGAGGATTGAAACAACGGCGAGAATGAGCAGGATGTGGATCAGCCAACCGGCACTATATACAAAGACGCCGAGTATCCAGCCGATAATAAGTATCAGAGCAAGGAGATATAGGAGTGATCTCATACATTAAGGTTTACCCTGTAGGTTGCAAAAGCCTTGCCATGCGCGTATTGCGCTGTAAACCAGAATGAAACATATATAAGGTGGGGAAAAAAATCCCCGCGGGGTTATTCCTTGGGGAAGTAGAGGTAGAAGGTGGTACCCTTGTTTTCCTCGGAGCGTACATCTATGGTACCGCGGTGGGCGCGGACGATATTCAGGGTGGAAGCCAGTCCCAGACCCATGCCATTGCGTTTGGAGGTAAAATAAGGCTCGAAGAGGCGCGTCAGATGCTCCTGGCTGATGCCACACCCGTTATCGGTGATGATGATGTTGTGGCTTTCGGATTGCTCCTCCAGTTGAATGACCATTTCCCCCAGGTCGGCTTCCATAGCCTCGATCGCATTGATGATGATGTTGAGCAGGGCGATTTTCAGCTTTTCGGGGTCGGCTTGTATGAAAACGGGGTGATCCGGCATGATGGCCCTGAGGTTGATCTTTTTGAGCTTCATGCGGTCCACCCCGATCATGATGGCCTCCTCCAATAGTTTTTTCAGGTCATTTCTGGCCAGCTGGATTTCAGTGGGCCTGGAGGAATTCAGGAGTTCATTGATCAGGGTCTCTATGCGACCACTATTGCGCTGAATGATCTCCAGGTATACGGATTGCCCGGGAATATGCAAATCGCGCAACAATTGTTCGGTGGAGAGGTTGATGTTATTCAGCGGGTTCCTGACCTCGTGCGCCAGCGTTCGCACCAGGCGCCCGGCGGCGGCCAGTTTTTCCGCCTGGAGGGTAATCTTTTCGGCTTTTTTCAGGTCGGTGATGTCGTGAATGATGCCCTGTACATAGGTGCCTTCGATGTCGTCATGCTCCATGGAGGCGCTGATGATGCAACTCAGCTTCTGATTGCCCTTACCTGAAAAGATGACCTCCCTGTCATTGATCTCTCCCGATTTTCTCAATTGCACCTGGACAAATACCCTGTCCTTTTCATCTTCCATGAGACCCGGGAGAAAACAGCCGGCCAACTCTTCCCTGGAATATCCCAACATGGTGGTCATTGCTTCGTTGACATTCCGGATCCTCAGGTCCTCACCGGTAAGGAATACGGCATCCTTTGAGCGTTCGAAAATATTCCGGTATTTGCGTTCGTTGTGCCTCAGGGCTTTCATGTTCCCGGAGCGTTCCAGGGCGTAACGGATACAACGCTCAAGTTTCTCCGTGCTCAATTCGGTTTTTACCAGGTAATCAGTGGCTCCAACCTGCATGGCTTCCATGTCTATCCTTTGGTTGCCTTTACCTGTCAGAAGAATGAGGGGTTCGTCGCAGTTACGCGTAATGGCGCTGCGTATGAGGTCCAGGCCGGTATGGGCACCCAGGCGGTAATCGATCAGGTACAGGTCGTATTCCCTCCTCAGGATTTTTCCCAGGGCTTCGGTGTATTGCGGACACCAGTCAATGATAAATGAACTCCCCGGTATGTCCCGGATATAGTCGCTGGTAATAAAATAGTCATCCTCGTCGTCATCGATGATGAGGATTCGCTTTTCCTGGATGTACTGTTTAGTCATTAGTCACGGGTACCTTTGGGCAAAATTACGATAAAGACGGCGCCGTCGCCGGGGCGGCCCTCCGCGCGGATGACCCCATGGTGCTGGTCGGCTATTTTTTTGCAAATGGCCAGGCCGATCCCCGATCCGGGGTACTCCGATTTCCCGTGCAGCCTCTGGAAAATAAGAAAGATGCGTTCGGCGTACTCCTTTTCGAAACCAATCCCGTTATCCGCAATGGTGATCCAGTAATAGACCTGGTCCACGGGAAGTTTTTCCGCCGCTTTTTCTTCGACAGTGGCCGGCCTGGAGCCGATCCGTATGATCGTCTTTCGATCCTTTTTGCGGAATTTAAGGGAGTTGCTGAGCAGGTTGACGAACAGTTGCCGGATCTGGAGGGGGTTGCAAACGATGAAGGGAAGATCATCCTGCATGATTTCCGCGCCCGTTTCTTCGATTTTCAGCTCCAGCTCACCTTTGGCTTCTTCCATCACGACGTTGAGATCACTCAATACAAATGCTTCGTTGCTCCTGCTGATCTTGGAAAACTCAAGGAGGTTGTCGATCAGTATGCGCATATTGTCCGTCGCCGCCGCCATCCTGGACAGATAAGCCTTCCCTTCATTCCCAAGTATGTTTCCAAATTTGTCGCGGAGGCGTTCGCCGAATGTGATGACTTTGCGCAAGGGCTCCTGAAGGTCATGGCTGGCTTCGTACGCGAATTCTTCAAGGTCCCTGTTGGACCGGGTCAGCTCCAACTCGGACTGGAGCTGCTCGGTGACGTCCTGGGCAATAAACAGTATAGAAAGGGGTTTGCCCGCTTCATCGCGTTTGAGTATGCTACCCTGGGTCCTGAAGTAACGCCAGTTATCCCCCTTGTTGCGGTATCGGGAATTGAAGGTATGTGTGTGGGCGTTTTCGAGCGCATTGTATACTTCCAGCTCCTTCATGGCAATATCCACGTCGTCGTGGAAGATCGTTTTCATCCAATCCTTCCCCCAGGACTTTACGTCGTCAAGGGAATACCCCAACAGGTCCGTGATTCTTTTGCTGACATAGGAGAGGTTCCCCGCCTGAGTGTCGTATACATATACGACTGCGGGGAAGAAGTCGCTGATCAATTGGTCTTGCTCTGTCATCTCACGACTACAATTGCTTTATCTTCTTGTACTGGTTCAGAATGTTGTAGATCGTTTTGCGGTCGATGTTGAGCAATTTAGCAGCCTTGGATTTGTTGAAGTCCACTTCTTCCAGGGCCTTGACAACCATTTCATACTCTACATCCAGGCTGGCGCTTTTGAGGCTTTTGAAGCCATTCTCCTTTCTGGGTTCGGGCAGGGGCCGGGTCAAAGGCTCTTCGGTAGTGGGCTCTTCGAATTTCAGTTTATTGTAGTGCGTGATTTCAAATGGCAGGCTGGAAACTTCGACGCGCTCCCCTTCCGTTAGCAGGGTGGATCGCTTGATCACATTCTTCAGCTCCCTCAGGTTCCCGTGCCATATATAACTCAGGAAGATTTCCTCGACCTCAGGGGAAAAGCCCCGGACTTGCTTATCCAACTCCTCATTGGTGATCCTGAGGAAATGCCGGGCAAAAAGCAATATATCTTCTTTTCGCTCCCTGAGGGGAGGTACGTTGATGCTGAATTCGTTGAAGCGGTGAAACAGGTCTTCCCTGAATTTCCCCTTGCGCGCGGCGTCCCAAAGCTTTTCATTGCTGGCAACGATGATCCGGACGTCCAGCTCGATGTCCCTGACCCCCCCGACCCTGCGCATCTTCCGTTCCTGGATCACGCGCAACAGGGAGACCTGGACGTCGTAGGGGAGGTTCGCGATCTCATCGAGGAAAATGGTGCCCCCGTTGGCCAGCTCGAAGCTTCCCACCTTTTGTTGAATGGCACCGGTAAAGGACCCCTTTTCGTGTCCGAACATTTCGCTCCCTGCAAGTTCCTTGGAGAGGGCCCCGCAGTCTATGGCAACGAAGGGATGGGCTTTTCGCCGGCTGCGGGCATGAATTTCCCGTGCGATAACTTCCTTTCCGCTCCCACTGTCTCCATAAATCACTACGCTGTAATTGGTGGGGGCCACCAGGTCGATTTGCTTCAGGATGCTCTGGAACTCGGGGGAGTTCCCATGGATGTATTCTTTTCCCAGGGCCGTGGAAGCG
>CAZJDB010000059.1:0-16251 GCA_964544695.1 uncultured Chitinophagaceae bacterium | reverse complement strand
CAACCCCACATAACCCTCCAAAGGCCTGACCAGGACGGCAACCCCGGCTGTCAGAAACAATAAGCCTTTGATGATGAACCACCACCAGTTTTTGACGGCGCCGGCTGCAGTAGAAAGAACACTCATGGTTTATAGGTTTAGGCGACAAAGATGCGGTTTCACCAACCCGATTCCCTTGGGAAAACAAGGTAAAACCTTTGATTTTCACATATCGGGCCACGAATTCCGTATATTTATCGACACCTTAAACTGTTTGCTATGCCCCACATTTCACTGCCTCCCGAATTCCCGGGCATCCGAAGCCTTTTCGTCTATTGTCCTGAATCGGCCGGGCCCCTAAACGACCTTGTCCAGACGATCCTCCACGATCCTTCCTTTTCCACGCTAACCCCGGGGGAAAGGGAACTCATCGCCACGTATACATCCGCCCTCAATACCTGCAAATACTGCACTTCCACCCATGGGGCCATCGCCAAGTACCAGTTGGGTGGAAACGGGGACCTGGTGAAAGCCGTGGTTCTGAACCCCGCCAAGGCGGAAATCAGCGAGAAGCTGAAAGCCCTCCTGGCCATCGCCGCGAAAGTCCAGGTGGACGGGAAAAACGTCAAGGCTGAAGACATCGCCCTGGCCAAGGAAAAGGGCGCCACGGACAAGGAAATCCACGATACGGTCCTGATCGCCGCCGCCTTTTGCATGTACAACCGCTACGTAGACGGCCTCGCCACCTGGGCGCCCGACGACGACGACGTGTACAATGCCATCGGAAAACAAAGGGCCACCGAAGGCTACCTGACGGCCCCATTCAAAGTGAGCCATGCCGCCACCGCCCCTGGTCATCCATAATGCCCGCATTGTAACGCCTTACCGAATCCTCCCCCACGGATATATCCTGATCGAGGACGGGAGAATCACGGCCGTACAAGAAGGGAACCCCGACGCGCCAGACCCCGCGCAGGCCGATGACGCAAGCGGCGCCGCGCACGCCGATGACGCCGCGACCTACCTCGACGCCTGCGGCGCCTACGCCTCCCCCGGCTTCATCGACCTGCACGTTCACGGCGGCGCCGGCTTCGACTTCATGGACGGCACCCCCGACGCCTTCCGCGCCATTGCCGCCCTGCACGCCCGCCACGGCACCACCTCGATGACCCCCACCACCCTTAGCGCAACAAAAGAGGAGCTGGAGGCCACGCTAAACGCATATGAAATCGTAAAGCACGACGGCGGATTCCTGGGGATGCACCTGGAGGGCCCTTATTTCGCACTCAGCCAGCGCGGCGCCCAGGATCCACGATTCATCAGGAATCCGAACCCAACAGAATATGAAGACCTCATAACCCGCTATCCCGGCATCCGAAGATGGAGCGCCGCCCCGGAACTCCCCGGCGCCCTGGCCTTCGGCGAATACCTGCGCAAAAAAGGCGTCCTTCCCGCCCTGGCGCACACGGACGCCGTGTACGAAGAAGTCCTGGAGGCGTTCAATAAAGGCTACACGCACGCCACCCACCTCTATTCCGCGATGTCCGGTGTCCACCGCAAGGGCACCACGCGCTACGCCGGCGCCATAGAAAGCGCTTTCCTACTGGAGGATATGACCGTGGAAATCATCGCGGACGGGATCCACCTTCCCCCTCCCCTGTTGCGCCTGGTGTACAAAATCAAAGGCCCCGATAGGACCGCCCTGATCACCGACGCCATGCGCGCCGCGGGGATGCCCCCCGGGAAAAGCGTCCTGGGTAGCCTACAACATGGGTTGACCGTCCTGGTCGAAGATGGGGTAGCCAAACTGCCCGACCGCAGCGCTTTTGCAGGCAGCGTTGCCACCGCCGACCGTCTCGTGCGCAATATGGTGACCCTGGCAGAGGTACCCCTGACCGAAGCCGTGCAGATGATGACCAGTACGCCCGCCTCCATCATGGGGGTGGAGGATTCCAAAGGTTCCCTGGTCCCGGGAAAGGACGCCGACATCGTCATCTTCGACGAACAGATACGGATCGCGTATACCCTGAAAGGAGGCAGGATCGTCTATGATGCAGCAAAGGATATTCCCTGACCGGCTCCTCCTGGGAACCGCGGCGGCCCAGGCCGTGGCGGAAACGATCCAGGAGATCCTGAAAAACCGGTCCGAAGTGAATATGGTTTTCGCCGCAGCGCCCTCCCAGGAGGAATTCCTGGCCGCCTTGCTGCAGCAACCCCTCGACTGGAAATGGATCAACGCCTTCCATATGGATGAATACGTCGGCACCGACACCTTCGGCGTGTTTTTGCGGGAGCGCCTCTTCGGCAGGGTCCCTTTCCGCTCGGTCCACTACCTGGACGGGACTACCCCGAACCTCGCGGCTGAATGCCGTCGCTACGCATCCTTGCTGGAAACCTTTCCCACGGATATCGTGTGCCTGGGCATCGGGGAAAACAACCACCTCGCTTTCAACGACCCGCCCGTGGCGAATTTCAAGGACCCCGCCGACGTCAAGGTCGTCGCCCTGGACGCGGCCTGCCGGGAACAACAGGTGCACGATGGATGTTTCCCGTCTTTAAACGAAGTCCCCACGCATGCCCTGACCCTGACGATCCCCGCGCTGTTCCGGGGACGGCATCTGTTTTGCATGGTGCCCGGAGAGCGCAAGGCCGCGGCGGTCTATCAAACGATCAACGCCCGGGTGTCCACGCGCTATCCATCTACCATCCTGAGGCGTCATCCAGCCGTTCAACTATTTCTGGACCACGATAGCGCAAAACTACTAACACCATGAAGCAACTTGCCATAGCCCTGCTCCTCGTTACGACGCATGCCGCCGCCTTTCCCATCAAGGCCTTCCACCTCGACCTCAGGATCCAGGTGATGACCCTGCCCGCCCTGGAACGTCTCGCGCAACAGCTCCACGACGGCGGTGTCAATACCCTGATCATGGAATACGAAGCCACCTACCCCTTCCAACACCACGCCCTGATCCCTGACCGATACGCATATACAAAAGAAGAAATCGCGGAATTCGTCGCCTATTGTACGCGCCTGAACATAGACGTCATCCCTTTGCAGCAAAGCTTCGGACACGTGGAATATATTCTAAGGCACGACCGCTACAAGGACTTAAGAGAAGACGAAAAGGACCTATCCCAAATATGCCCGTCAAAGCTCGCCGAAGACAGCCTCCTTTTCACCGACCTGTATACCCAACTGGCGAAGACCCACCCGGGCCCCTATATCCACATCGGTTGCGACGAAACCCACCTCCTGGGCCATTGCCCCCTCTGCCGCAAAAAGGTCGCCGAAGAAGGCATATCCGCCCTGTATTTCGATTATGTACGCATGCTCTGCAACATCGTAATCAGATTAGGGAAACGCCCCGTCCTCTGGGCTGACATGGCCCTCAAATACCCCGAGGCCATGCGCACCCTCCCCAAGGGCACCATCTTCGTGGATTGGAACTATGGCTGGAGCCTGAACAACTTCGGAGATCACCGCAAGCTGGTGGAAAGCGGGTATGAAATATGGGGCGCCCCATCCATCCGCAGCAATCCCGATAATTTTTACCTGACCGAGTGGGAAAAGCACTTCAAGAATATCCGCGATTTCGTGCCCTACGCGGAAAAAATGGGCTACCAGGGCATTGTCCTGACCTCCTGGTCCACCTCCGGGGCATATTCCTACCTGTATGAAGCTGAAAACGACTTGCTCGACCTGCAAGCCATCCGTCACGTCTATCCCCTCACCGGATTCAATATCCTCATTGCTGCCTACCTTGCAAGCCTCCAGGGTCCGCTGGACATCGACGGATTTATCCAAAACTATTGCAGAGATCGCTTCGGCTTCACCCCCGCCCAGGCCCGGACCTTTCAAACCGCATTGTTCGCAGACAGCCCGACGGTCACTTTACAGCCCCTTCGCGGCCAGACCGAATTCGACCATTACCTACTGATGATGGCGATCCATGCGGAATACCTGGCCTTCCGGGAAATTGAACGACGGGCGAACCAACCCGATGCAGACCCGAAGGACCTCGCGCAAAATTTGCATGACCTGTTGGACAAGGATGATTCAGTTTTAGCACAAAAATTCATTGAATTGAACCAGGGATCCTATTATCTTTCAGAACTGAAAGCCGAAAACGACCTGCGCACCGAAAAAATGCGACTTTTATACGATCGCCTTACCAAAAACCGCTGAAACCATGTCCGAAGACGTCCTGCAACTCACGCCAGAATACAAACTCAACCGGGAGTGGTCGATCATCCTTGCCGCCTTCCTGGGCGGCCCCCTTCCCGCCGGCTACCTCATCGCCGAAAATTTCAGGAACCTGGGGAAACCTGCCGCTGCCAGGAATACCTGGATCATCACCATCATCGGCACGCTCGCCGTGATCGGACTCGCCTATTTCCTGCCGGAGGGCCTTAATAACAGGAGGCTACTCATTCCCCTTATCTATATCTTGTTGACCCGCATGGTAGTGAGGCAATACCAAAGCAAGGCCATCCTGGAACACGTGAATGCCGGGGGCCCCATGTTTAATGGGTGGAAGGGAGTCCTTGCCGGGTTGATCGGGTGTGCCATTATGGTGGCGATTATCGTGGGGGCTTATTTCCTCATGGCGTCTTCCCCCACAACTTAGAAGATACCACCCGCGAAAGCACGATCTCTTTATAATTCCGGCTGATTGGAATCCGAAATTCCCCAATGGAAATCTCATTCCCAGAAATCCCATCGATCTTCCGGATGGAGACGATAAACGATTTGTGCACCCGGATGAAAGCCGATGGATCCAGGTTTTCCTCGAGGTTTTTCAAATACAACAACGTGATGTACTTTCCCCGGGTGGTATAGATGGTCACATAATTCTGCATCCCCTCCACGTAAAGAATATCGGTGAAATTGATTTTCTCGTATTTGTTCCCGCACTTGATAAAAAAGTAATCGGCGCCGGACGAGGCAGACGAGGCAGAAGAAGCCGAAGATCGCAGCAACGAAAAATAGTCCCGTGCCTTATGAACCGATTTAAAAAAGCGATCGAAGGTAATAGGCTTGACCAGGTAATCCAGCACATTTAGCTGGAACCCCTCCAGTGCGAAAGAAGGAAAAGCGGTCGTAATGATCACCATCGGCGGCTTGGAAACGACCTTCAGGAAGTCAATGCCATTCATCTTGGGCATCTGGATATCCAAAAAGATCAAGTCCACGGTTTCCCGCTCTAATAACTTCATCAGCTCCAGCGGATTTTCGCAAGTCCCCACCAGGGACAAAAAGTCGACCTCCCGCACATAGTCGGCGATCCCTTCCCGAGCCAACGGTTCGTCGTCTATGATAACACAATGGATCATGCCAGGGACAATTTAGGCTGAGCAACGCCATGCAAAGAGAGTCCCAACCGTATCGAAAAAGTATCGGGCGTCTCCACGATATCCAACCGGTACGCATCCGGATAAATCAAATCGAGGCGCCGCCGTACATTCTTCAACCCAATGCCCCCATAATGGATCACCTCCGTCGAAGCACCGGAAGAACGGCTATTGGAAATATCCACATCCAAAAAGGACCCCGAAAGCCCCACAGAGATGCGGATCCAATTTGACAAATCGCTGTGACGGGACACGTGCTTGCAAGCATTCTCCACGAAGGTCATCAGCACAAACGGCGCGATGGTCAACCCATCCGCTACGGGCAACGCCACCTCCATCGAGACATTGTTATTTTGCCGCAGCTTTTCCAGCTCGATGAAATTTTCCAGGTAGCGCAGCTCGCTGGCCAGGGGGATTTGCAGGTCGTTGCACTCATACAATTGATACCGCAACAACTCCGAAAACTTGGCCAGCGAATCCGAAGCCCTGTCCGGGTTCTTGTGGATGAGGAAGAAGATGCTGTTGATCGTATTGAACAGGAAATGGGGATTGAACTGGTTCCTCAAAAACGTAAGTTCCGTTTCGAGCTTTTCTTTTTCCAGGGCTTGCTGCCTTTTTTTGGCCTGGATCCAGTTTCGCGCCAGGTGGATGCACATCCCCAGTGTCATGGCCGCCGCGGTGGAAGGCAGCGTGGCGCCCCAGAATTGGCTCCAATACGAAGCATTCGGCCCAAGCCATTCTTTCAAGGTCTCATGCATCAGAGCGGCGACAACGAAATAAAAGGGCACGATGGCAGCCGTCGTGGCGAATAACAAGGCCAGTACCAAAACGGTGTACAGGAAATAGCGACCCTTTTCCAGGAAGCGGGGAATCAGGAAATACAAATTGAAGCATATGGCCAGCATTTGCAGCACGTAGTAAGACCCGAACTTCACGGCCATGGGGGGCCTCGTCAAAGAATGCAGTATATCTATGGGATTGCCCGTATAGACCACCCACCAGAGATAACTGTACAAGAACCAAAAAGGGATGTGGTACAGCTTATGCCTGACAAACCAATTATTCATCCACATAAAGGTAGGCCAAAAGGGAGGAACCCCCACCCCCGATTGACCAACGACACGCCCCGGTATACGAAAGGCAGAAACGTCAGTCGTCAATTAAAACACCCCGGTGGTCACACGTATTTCCCGAACAAACGCACAAAGGATTCCTTTGTCCCCATGAAACGCATACTAATTATGCTTCTAATTGCTCAGGGCGCCCATGCGCAAATCACCGGAAAACTCGTGAAGACCGACGGTACGCCGTTACAAGGCGCCAACGTGTTGCTATTAAAAGACACCACCCTGGTAGCCGAAGTCATCACCGATAGTCTGGGAGAATACAAATTCGAAGCCCCAAAAGGCACCTATGAAATCCGCGCCAGCGCCTTGGGCTACCATGCCTGGGAATCAAAGCCCTTCAAAGCGCCGAAAGACCAGGGAACCCAAACCATGCAAGAAAGGGCAACCCAATTAAATGAAGTCGTCATCAAAGCCCAAAAGCCCCCCTTCCAGCAAAGCCCCTACGGCATCACCGTCAACGCCGAAAGCAGCCTCCTCAACCCCGGCAGCACCATCCTGGAAATCCTGCAACGTTCCCCCGGCGTCGTCCTCGATCCCCAGCACAGCGGCATCAGCCTGAACGGAAAATCCGACGTCACCGTGATGATCAATGGCCGCCTCACCCACCTCCCCCTCGACCAGGTTTTCCAGATGCTCAGCAGCATGAGCGGCGACGACCTCGACCACATCGAACTCATGTCCACGCCCCCCGCCAACTACGACGCCGCGGGCAGCGGAGGCATCATTAATATCGTATTGAAGAAAAGCAGGAAAAAGGGTAATAGCGGGTCTTTCACCCTCTCGGGAGGGACGGGATGGGGAGAAAAGGGTAGCGCGGGTGCGCGCTTCGAGCACCATACCGGGAAAGTAGACCTGTACGGATCGTATTCCATCTACCACGACCATTCCCGTGGGTGGCTGGACGCATGGGGTTCCGAAATCGAGCCCCTGATCGGTGGCGCCTGCACATTCCTGTATCATGGGGATTTCCGAAACATCAATAACAGCCAGACCGTCGAAGTGGGCATCGACGTACAGGCCGATTCCAAAACGCTGGTGAGCGCGGGTTTGCTGTACGACGTCAACCATGGCACCAGCATTTCGGATAACCGGGCGAGTTATATGCTCCCCGATTCCGCCCTGAATTTCATGGGACAAATTACGGGCACTAGCCGCAACCACAATCCCCTCGCCTCACTATACGTGGAACGAACCTTTCACAAAGACGAACGGCTCAAACTCGAGCTGGACGGAATCGACTATACCACCAACAGTCCCACCGCCATCCTCAGCACCTTCCTGGACAGCAAGGGCGTCCAATACCAGCCCGGGGACACCACCTTCTCTCCCGTGCAAAACGGTTATTCCACTTCAGAGATCAAGGTAGGCGTGATCAAGGCGGATTACACACGAACGATAACCCAGCACGTCAGTCTCGAAGCCGGCTTCAAGGGCGACTATACGCGCAGCATCAGCAACGCGGGGATCCTCAGCGAAGTCAACGGAGCCTGGGTTCCCCGGGACGGAACGACCACCGATATCCTCATGCACGAGTACATCGATGCGGGTTACGTGTCCCTCCACCTACGCATAGACAGCAACACGAACCTGATCGCCGGGCTGCGTTACGAGGCGTCCAGGACGCGTGCGGATTCCGTAAACACCCCTATCAATGCCCTTTTCCCAGATATCTTCTTTACCCATAAAAACTGGACGCTCGGCTATACCACGCGCATCAGCCGACCCTCGTATACCGACCTGGCCTCCTATATCGGCTACAACGATCCCATTTCCGTGTTCACCGGGAACCCCTTTCTGAAACCCACGCTGACCCACAACCTGAAATTGGGATACAACCAGCGCGGGTACGGACTGTCGCTCCTGTATACCCACGACATCGATCCTATCGTACGGTACCAGGTCACCGCCCGGCCCGGCAGCGAGCTCGTGTACATCGCCCCGGAAAACCTGCCCTATGAAAATACGGTAGAGCTCGAAGCCATCGCCCCTTTGCGGCTGCGCTCGTGGTGGACCCTCAACGTCTACCTGGCTGCATATTGGCGTCAATATCGTGTCGATTTCGTACCCAATCCCTTTACCGAGGCATACCTGTCCTGGTCCGCGAATGCGACCTCGTCCTGGACAATCTCAAAAACCTGGTCGGCCGAGGTTTCCGGCTATTTCAACTCGCTCAGCTACAATTCGACGGGGACAAGCTATCCCGGTGGCCAGGTGAACGTGGGCATTAAAAAAGACCTGGGCGTCCGCGGAAGCCTCCAGCTCGCCGCAACCGATCCCCTCCGCCTCAACCATTACCGCGGCTACATCGGTGACCTAACCCAGGACTCCTTCGACTCGAAGGTGCACATAGACTATCAGCCCGAAACGCGCATATTTCCCATCATCAAATTGACCTACCGCCGCACCTTCGGATCGGACAACTCCAACAAACGGGGTCGCGGCAGCGTCGAAGACGAACGCTCGAGGTTATAATTGTATCCGGTACAGCACATCCGGAAAAAACCCAATTTGATATACGGGCGTCAAATCTTCATGGGCGTGATTGTATTCCTCGATGAATATATTTTTCCGGTTGGTCACGTTTTGTAAATCCAGGTAAAGGGTCTGGCTGAAGTGCCTCCGCCCGTTGTTCAGGCGGATGCCGAACTTCGTATCCAGGCGGAAATACCCGGCGAGGCGCTGGCTGTTATAATTCATAGTATCCAGTATCTCATAGCCCGCCTGCGCCGAAGCCTTTACGTCCACCGGCGTGGTATAGCGCCCCCCAATGCCGGACATGCGCACGTCCAGCGTCAGGGCCCCGCCCGAGTTGTTCAACTTCCATTCCTTCCCTGCCAGCACGTTGGCCACGTACTTTGAATTGAAGGCCGTGTTGCGCTCGACCCCATCGCTCCCTTTGTACCGGGAATCGAACAGTGAAGTCGTCACCAACACGTAATACCCCCCGCTGAGGAATTTTTCCAGGGTCAGCTCTACCCCAACGTTGTTCCCTGTTCCCTTGTTAACCAGACCCACTTTGTCGGGGAACCCGAAGTCGGCCCCCGCATTCAGCATGGAAAAGCCGCTGGGGGTGGGCTCCACGGGGACGTCAAAGAGATACTGATAGTAACCTTCAGCCTTGATCCTCCAGTCCCCAACCCAGCGACGCTCGTAGCCCAGGATCAGGTGCTGCGCCCTCGTAAAGCCCAACCGTCGGTTCGCCGAGTCCCTGGCCCCGCTTTGTTCGTCCACGGTCTGCACATAGATGGGCAGGGGTTGGAGTTCGCTGTGCAGCCCGTAACTCAATGTCAGGCTCTGCGATTGGGGCAGGCGATACGATAGTGACACCCTTGGCTCCAGACTGGAACTGTGATTCAGCGAAAACCACATCTCATGCAACCCGCCGGTGACGCTACATCGCTCGCTGACCCGATACTTCCCCTCCGCGAAGGCCTGCCCTAAAAAAGGCACCCCCGAAAACGAACTCACCGTATCGAAGGGCGCCGTCGAAGGCCGTCCCGTCTTATCGAGGACGAGCGTTTTGAAGCCCAGGTCCTCTGCGGTAATTCCCACCCGATAGGAAAGCCGGCTATTAACCTTTTCATTATAAAATGATGAAAACCGAAATGAGTTGGTCGTGTCTCCCGAATGATATTGCCACCAGCGGTTTTGATAAGGAGGCACGGGATCAGGATATTGATACTGGTCATACACATCGACCGTCCGGGCGTAGGACACCGCCGTGCGCAAATACGCGCGGGACCCCAGATCCACCTGATGCTTGACTCCGAAAATCGAGAAATTGCTCTTTTCGTACCCGTCCTGGTCCGATTGGGCAAACAAATCGGTCGAGTCGATCTCGCTCCCCAGCAGGGCGATGTGGCTCAGCCCTCCCATCCCAAAGAAAGAGAATTTGCCCAACCGCGAAGGCCCCGTCGTGATATTGTACACCCAATCCTGGTATTGGGGAATGGCCTTGGTACCGATATTGAGGCCGGCCCAGGTAGCGATTTGCGCAAAGGAGTACCGGTAACTCGCCAGGTAGGCGGCCCCGTTATCCTTGTGGTTCAGGGGGCCTTCGACGTCTGCCTCGAGCCCGCTGAACAGGTTGAGCTGGAAGGTCTCCTCCGCGCGGCTGCTGTTCCCGCTCCTCAGGTTGATATCGAAAACGGCCGCCAGCGCATTCCCGTATTCCGCGGGAAAGGCCCCCGTCAGGAAATCCGAAGTCTTCAGGGCATTCGTATTCAGCGCGCTGACGGGGCCGCCCGTGGTGCCCAGCGAGGCGAAGTGATTTGGACTCGGGCTGGGAAGTCCCTCGATGCGCCAAAGGACCCCCGTGGGCGAGTTCCCCCGCACCACGATATCATTGCGCGCGTCGCTGTTTTCCACCACCCCCGCATAATTGCTGACCAGCTTTGAAGGATCGTTGCGTCCCCCCGCATACCGCGTGACTTCCTCCAGGTTGAAGGAAGTAACCGATCCCGAAGCATACTCGTTCAGGGCTGCGCCCTTCCTGGCGGCTTTGACGACGACCCCCTCAAGCGAAACGACCTTCTGCTCCAGCCCAATATCCAGGACGACTTCTTTCCCCGAAGTCACCAGCACCTCGGGTATCACCACTTCCTGATAACCCACGCAACTATAGGCAAATTGCCATCGGCCCACGGGTATCCCCCGCAGCACGTAGCGGCCCATCGAATCGGTAATTGTTGACCGGCTCAGGCCCAGGGCAGTGACGGTGACACCCGGCAGCGCTTTTTCAGAAGTTTTATCCGTCAGGATTCCCATAACGGTTTGGGTAGGTTGTGCCTGGGTACCAAGGGCGGCCATGACCAGTAAGGTAGCAATAAGGAGTTTCATGCCGCAATACTACCCTGGCCCGGGGCCCCTTGCAACGTAATTGGAGTGAACCGTCGAATCAGCAGAGTGAACCGTCAGATCGAAGGCGTACTTTTGGTCATGCGCTGGCAAAACGACAAGATCGGGTTCGACGACCGGGTGGCTTTCCTCCTGGGAATCTTGCTGATGCCGGCCTTTATACCCTTCCTTTTCCTTGGCGTGGGCTTCCGCACGCCCCCTTATTTCAACCTGCCCTGTTACATCATTGCCCTGGTCGTCACCACGTTGATTTGGTTGGGCGCCAGGCGGATCATGATCTGGGCGAGAACCAAATACGCCGCTTTTCCTCAGATCAAAAAACGGCTTTGGGTACAATCGGGCGTCATGATCGTTTATGCCCTCGTGGTCAATAATTTCCTGGGCTGTTTGTTGGATTATATCCTTAAACATTATTTCCACCAGGTGACGATCCCCATGTCCATGCTGGATATTACGGTGGGGTCCAATGTGGCGGCCCTGTTTTGCATCCTGTGCGCCGTGGCCATCTACGAGAGTGTGTATTTCATCTGCGAGCTGAGGAAGTCGGTGGAGGAAAAGGAACTCCTCAAACGCGAGCGCCTCAACGCCCAACTCAGTGCCCTGAAGAACCAGGTAAACCCCCACTTCCTCTTCAACAACCTCAATACCCTGAGCGCCCTCATCCCCGAAGACCCCGGGCTGGCTGTGGACTTCGTGCAACAAATGGCCAAGGTCTACCGCCACATCCTGGAGGTCAAGGACGAGGAAAGCATCCTGCTGCACGAAGAACTGGACGTGCTGAAAGCCTATACCTTCCTGTTGCAAACACGTTTCGGGAAGAACCTGGACATATGCATCGACGTGGATCGGGATACCCTGTCCCAGCGCATCGTCCCCCTGTCCCTGCAGATTTTGATGGAAAACGCCATCAAGCACAACATCGTTTCCTCGGAAAAGCCCCTCCGCATCCACCTCTTTACCTCGGAAGGCAAGCTCGTCATCAGCAATACCCTCCAGAAAAAAAACCAGAAGCTGGTCTCCACCGGGATCGGCCTGGACAATATCCGTAACCGTTATAAACTACTGGGAGACAGGGAAGTAGCCGTTGAGGAGGGCCCCGGTTCCTTTACCGTGTCCATTCCCCTTATTCCCCACTAATGCGCGTAGTAATCATAGAAGATGAGGCTCCCGCAGCCAAACGCCTGGAGCGCCTCATCCGCCAATTGCCCGGCGGGATTGAAGTCGTGCAAGTCCTGGATAGCGTGGAGGCCTCGGTGCGCTACCTCGGCGGAAGCTACCTCGGCGGAGCCCACCTCGGCGGAGCCCACCTCGGTGGAGCCCACCTCGGTGGAGCGCGGGGTCTGGATTTGATCTTCATGGATATCCAGTTGGCCGACGGCCTCAGCTTTTCCATCTTCGACCAGGTGACCCTGGACGTGCCCGTGATCTTTACCACCGCTTTCGACCAATATACCTTGAAAGCCTTCAAGGTCAACAGCGTCGATTACCTGCTGAAACCCATCGACGAAGCAGAGCTGGCCCGGGCCGTTGAAAAATATCGTCAGTTCCATGGTGCGCCTAAAAGTCCCGTGCCGCCCAAGGAAAGGCTGCTCATCCGGTTGGGCAAACACCTCCAATACCTCAAAACCGAGGCGACCGCCTATTATTACGCCGAAGGAAAGGTGTGCTTTGCCGTGGACTTCCAGGAAAACACCTATATATTGGACCAACACCTGAACGAGTTGGAAGAACAACTCTCGCCCCAGCGCTTTTTTCGAATCAACCGGCAGTTGCTGGTCAACGTAGAAGCCGTAAAAAAAATCCACAACTATTTCGGGGGCCGCCTGAAGCTGGAATTGAAGCCCGCCTCCAAAGCGGAGGCTGTTGTCAGCCGCGAAAAGGTAACCCGTTTCAAGGACTGGCTGAACGCCTAATCGCCCGTGGGCGTGATCTCACTCGTCTCCACCATCAACATCACCGTACGCCGGGGCGCCCGCGTGCGATGCACGACCCCATGCGGGATCGTATATCCCTGCATCGGATCCAAAGCGATCGTTTTATCTTCCAGATCGATCAGCAACTGTCCCGAAAGCACGAAAAAGAATTCATCATCCACGTCATGTTTATGCCAGTGGTACTCTCCTTCCACAATCCCCACACGCACCACGCTGTCATTGACGCGCGTCAGCGTTTGATTGAACCATTTGTCGGTACATTCGACCACCATTTTTTGCACGTCTATTAGTTCCAGTGGCCCGAACTTCACATCCAGCCGGGTCACATACGGGAAATTATCTTGATTCATAATCAATGAGTTATGCGCTAAAGGTATTACTTTTTAACATCCCATTTAAACCATTCATCCCGAATTGTATCCTATATAAAACAAAAAAACGAACAAACCCGACATTTATGAAAACTACAATTCAATCCCAATTCGTAGCCCTGATGATTGTGGGTGCTGTAGGTCTCTTCGCTTGTAATAAAAATGCCAGCTCAAACAGCAGCAGCGATGCCACCACCACTTCGGCTCTTCAAACCTCCGCCGATGACCAATCCCAGATTTCTTACGAATCCGATGCCGTCGATGACGACGAAACGACCGCCCTCAACGGTAATATCTCCGTAGCCGGCGCCAGCATCAATTCCATCAAAGGAATGGGCAGCGTGACTACGGATGGCATGGGCGCCGTTCAGGTCGACTCCGTTGGTGACTCTACGGTGACCAACACCAGCCTGATCTGCGACGCTACCATCACATACGCAGATACTAATGGTGCACGCACCGTCACCATCGTGTATAATGGCAGCAACTGTAACGGGACCCGCACCCGCACCGGAACCATCACCATCTCCATCCCCAACGGGGTGTGGTGGAAAGATGCCGGAGCAGCCGTAACCGTCAACATCTCCAACCTGACGATCACTCGTCTCAGGGATAACAAAACCTGGATCATCAACGGTACCCGCACGTATACTAACGTCAGCGGCGGCCTGCTGGTTGATCTCCCCAACCTGGATTCCATCGTACACACCATTTCCGGTAGCATGAGCATCACCTTTGCCAACGGGAATGTCCGCGAATGGGACTTTGCACGCCAGAGGGTATTTTCCTATAACGATGGCGTCGTAGCTACCACGACCGGTATGCATACCGACACCGCCGGCAACACGAACGTCGCCATGTGGGGTGTGAACCGCTACGGGATTAATTTCGAAAACCTGATCACCGAGCCTAAGGTCATCGCCCAAAGCTGCGAATACCGCCTCACTGCCGGACAGGATGAAATCCTGCGCTCCGACAACTGGGATGCCATGATCACCTACGGTTTGGATGGCAACGGTGACGCAACGGGATGCCCCGGTACCGGTACCTACTACTACAAGTTAGTGGTGACTTCGCCCAAGGGAGTAACGTACACTTACATTTTGCCTTATTAAAAACACGCTATAGTCAAAGAAGCCTGCCACAAGTGTGGCAGGCTTTTTCTTTTACCAGGCCCTGAAGTCCGGATCCGTTGCCGAATACGCCTTGACCTCCGGCCGGTACATACACTCCAGCGAAGCCGCTCCATAGGTGAAGGTCCCCGCCGCGTTCACGCGCATTTCGTAGGAAAAGGTGGACCTGCCTGCCGGGATTTCGTCGGCAAAGCATTGGATGCTTGCGTCACGAACCGAACAGTAATACCCGAAGTCCCCCGAATACCGGTAGCCGCTGAGCGCATCCACGGGTTCCAGGTTGGCCGCCCTGCGATCCTCGATGACCACGTAGGAAAGGCGACGGGGCGTTTCGATGGTCAACGTGGCGCGAACCCGGTCGCCGACATGGAACTCGGAAGCCGGAGCCCATTTCCCCGCATCAAACCGCTCCAGCACGCGTGTTAAAACAACATCCCCCGACACTACCGGATGCGAAGTAAAGTAATAGTACGTCAGCCCTCCCTGCACGGCCCCGGCCCCCGAGGCGTCAACCCTGTGCGGGGCAACGCTGTCGAAGGCAAACGCTTCACCGCGGGTCAAATCATTGGTCACGCGCATACCCCCCGCCGACAAAATGCCGGGACGATTAACCATGGCAGCCGGTTTTCGCCTATAAAGCAGAGAAAGCACATCCGCAGTAGACTTTGTGCTGGACCAATGATGATCCGACCGGGTCCCCAGCAGCCATTGCAGGATCCCGTCCGTGATCGGGCTATCCACTCCAAAGGCGTCTGCGAGCTTGACCAGGGCTTCTTCATCACCCGTGGTCAGGTCGTCCTGATCGGATATATCCTTCCAGCGTGTTCCCGCGGCCGAATCCATGATGGCTTCCTGCCGGATGGACTCCAGGCGGTCCTGAGCCACGCCCACGAAAGGCTCCTTTCCATAGCGCAATACCGCGGCAATCAGGGCAGCCCGCGGGCCAAGCGAAAAGCCATCCGCTTTACTCAAGAGGCGCCCCAGCAACACACTATCGGTCGCGGGTAACGCCTTCAAGGACAACCAATACGTCCGTGCATAAACATAGTATGGGGTAGCCCTGGAAGACAGCGCCACCGAATCGCAGTAAGTAATCAACGCATCCACGTCAACGATCCGCATATTCCAGGAACCCAGGCTACCCAGCATATAAAAGGAAATATAAGGATCACTCTTCCCTCCCTTGAACCACGTCATGCCTCCATCCGCATTTTGCATACCCTTCAGCAGATCGCTGTACTTAGCGACCTCGGAGGCGTCGTATACGGTATCCATGAGTCGCCGCAGGTCCCGTTGGTGCTCGCGTCCCGCGTGGTTGAGGGCAAGCCACGGCATCAGGGCTTCCTCCGGCGCATCCGGCATCTCAAAAGAGTCCCCCGACCCCTTGGCAGTGTCCTCGCCCGTCGCGGGTCCCAACACCCATCCGATATGACGGGCCAGGGTAAAGGCGAGGATCTTATTGAACGTTTGTTCCGCGCAGCCATAGGGATCATTG
>CAZJDB010000058.1:0-4372 GCA_964544695.1 uncultured Chitinophagaceae bacterium | reverse complement strand
AAAAGAGATTTTTCATACCTCCGACATAAATGCTACCTGGGACGGAACGACGTCGGGGCGGCCCCTACCCCCGGGCGCCTATGTGTGGATGATCCAGGCCATAGACCTGACGGGCGAGACCCTGTCTCAGCGGGGCACGATTATGTTGATGCGCTGAAATCCTGTACATTCGTTTCGATGAAACTCCTGATCATAGAAGACGAAAAGGCCTTATCGGAAAGCATTGCCTCCTACCTCAACGATAATCACTTCACCTGCGAAATGGCCTACGATTTCCATAGCGCCAGGGAAAAGATCGAGGGGCATGATTACAACTGTATCATTCTGGACATCACCCTGCCCAACGGCAACGGCCTTCGTCTCCTTCGCGAACTGCGATCAGCGGGAAAAACGGATGGGGTGCTCATCGTTTCCGCCAGGAATTCCCTTGATGACAAAATCTCGGGGCTCAACGATGGAGCGGACGACTACCTGACCAAGCCCTTTCACTTGCCCGAACTGGGTGCGAGAGTAGCCGCCATCATCCGGCGCAAATCGTTCGGAGGGCAGAACGTCCTGCAGTTGGACAAGCTCACCATCCATCTCCAGGACAGGAGGGTCGCGGCCGAAGGGGTCGTCATCGACCTGACCAGGAAGGAATACGAAATGCTCCTGTATTTTTCCGTCAATAAGAATAAGGTGCTTACCAAAGAAGCCATAGCCGAGCACCTTTGGGGAGACCACCTGGACATGACGGACAATTATGACTTTTTGTACACGCACATCAAGAACCTGCGTCGCAAGCTCCTGGCAAGCGGGTGTCCCGATTATATCAAGGCAGTGTACGGCATGGGTTACAAATTCGTCATTGGGGAAAGCGTAAAACTCAATCCTTAAGTGAAGCTGTTTACCCGGTACAGCCGCATCAATGCCTTCGTTACGGTGACGATCTTCATCGTCGCCAGTATCGCCTTGTATTTCCTGATTTTTTGGGTGCTCGTCGTGCAACTGGACCACAATTTCATTCGGATTAGAAACCGTATGCAGGTCTACGTGACACAGCACCAGGAGCTTCCCGGTCCCCAACTCCTGGACGACCTGAAGGTGTTCTATACCCTGACGGGAGACAAGATGCCCGGTCCGGAACGTTTTGAAGCCACGCATTTTTATGACTCCACCCTGGGCAAGGACCACCGCTTCCGCAAGTTTTATTTCCCCTTGCAGGCCAATCATCAGTGGTACCAGGTCGTCCTCGTAAAGCCCCTCGAAGGCCCCCACCACGTGGCCGATATTGTCGGGCTGGCCTGTATCGCCGTCATATTGATCTTTGTGGCGACCTCCTTCCTCCTCAACCGCCTCGTGCTGAGAAAACTATGGGCCCCCTTTTACGGTACCATGGCGGCGCTCAGGGGTTTCAAGCTGGGGGAAAGATCTACCCTGCAACTACCACATACGGACATAGAGGAATTTGCCCTGATGAATGAAAGCCTCAGGGATGCCACGGGTAAAGCCGCTGAAGATTACCGCCTGCTCAAGGAATTCACGGAAAACGCTTCCCATGAAATTCAAACCCCCCTGTCCATTATCCGTTCCAAGCTCGACCTGGTCATTCAGGACGATAGCCTCTCCGAGGGCCAAAGCGAAAAGCTGAGGAGCGCTTACGGAGCCATTAAGAAAATATCCCGCCTCAATCAATCCCTGCTCCTGCTCACTAAGATCGAGAACCGCCAGTACGCCCACACCGAGCCCCTGCTCCTGGATGAACGCCTCGCTGAAAAGCTGGTTCAATTCCAGGAACTCTGGGACAACAGCCGCCTCCACATTCGCACCTCCCTAAACGCCGCCACCCTCCAGGGAAACCCCGAATTAGTCGATATCCTCCTTAATAATTTGTTGAGCAATGCCACCCGCCACAATAGCCCCGACGGGACAATCAGCATTTGTCTTACCCCAGGCCATCTGGAAGTTTCCAATTCCGGAACACCGGCGCCCTTGAACGGAGACCGCCTCTTCCAACGCTTCTACAAAGAAACCCCGGGCGGCGACCGCGTAGGCCTGGGCCTCTCCATCATCCACCAAATCTGCGAGGTAACTGGCATTTCAATTGCCTACGCCTACAAAGATGCCACACACACTTTCGACCTTAGCTGGCAGCTCTGAAACGCGCCGAAAAAGCCGAGGGGTGTCTTGCGAAGCGCTTTGTATTCCGCGCTTCGCAAGACACCCCTAGAGCTTTTTCAGGGACAATGTTAGTTGTGAATCGGCGCCGACCCGGATAACGCCGCGTTGAAGTCGAGTTCGTTCTGCGGTATATCCCAGTAGTCCTGGTAATCGTAGTCGATAAAGCAAGGCAAGATGGTTGCCGAAGCCGACCCGATAAGACTCCCGGGCACCAGTACATTAGCAAGAGCGCGTCCGCCTCCGCTGGCAGCGGGAGCTGTAACGCCCCACCGCCGGGCATCGTAGAAAGCCAGCCCGCGAAGGTACAACGACACCCTGCGCTCACTGCGGAATTGGGAAATGGCCGAATCCTGGGAAAGACCGGTGCCAGACACGTGTGCCAGACCCGAACCCTGGGCGTCCCGGATTTGGTCGACAATCGTGAGCCCGCCGTTAATATCGGTTCCGGAACGGATCTTGTACTCCGCGATCATCAGTGCATTTTCCTCCCAGGTACCACCAATGCTGATGGCTCCGATGCTGTTGTCGGTCGCATAGGCGCCCCCGTCTTCTATGTCGATAACGTTCCAGCGCGTACCGAACTGGATACCCCGGTTGCGCACGTTGACCACGGGCCCACCCGGATAGGGTTCGAAATTCTTGGTAAAGCGCAGGTCTCCCGGCTGATAATCCTGGATTAAGCGCTCACTGACCCAGGCGAAGCCGTTTCCGAAAGAGTGGAAGGCAAAGGGATGATAAAAATTACCGGACAGGTCGTTCACGCCGCCCGCATTCATGCCCCACATGAAGGAGTAGTCGCCCTGAACCATGCCCGAATCCGCCAGGTTCACCACCGTCGACCAGTCCGTCGCCGTCATCGTAGCCACCTTGTGGTTCACAAGATAATTCCTGGCCTCGTACGTATAGATCTGCCGGATCCACATCGGCGGGGTAATGATCTGGGTATTCAGGTTGAAACTTGGGACGATATTCTCGAAAACGTAGTCGTAGTCGGCGGTCTCGCTGATCGTCTGAAGTATGGATTTGGCCGTGTTGAAGCAAAGAGTGGCCTCGGCAAGGATGGTATCGTTCGCGACGAAATTCCCGTTGGTCTCCCCATTGGCGGGTTGGTCATTGATGATACCTGCCAGGTACATGGACCCAATCCTGGAATAGGCAAATCCCTTCCACCAATATGCCCAGGCTCTGAGGAGTCCCTTTTTGATGGTCGTATCCCCGCTCAGTTGCAGCCCCGAGGCGTTGACAGCCTGGAGGAGCAGGTTGCACTGGGAGTTCATGTAATAACACACCGCCCATTCGTACTGGTAGGCGTTCCCTTCCCCTGCCTGACGACTGTTCTCGTTTTCCATGACTCCCAGCTGGGTGAACCCTGAGGGATTGGGAATGACAGTATTGTAAGGAGCGGGTAAGGTAATGGCATTCACATTGGCTGGGTAACGAAGCCCCCAGTTAGCCCATGGTGAAAAATCTTCATCACCCATATTGCTGTGCATGCTCAGGACGATCGAGAAGATATTGGTGCTCCCCTCACCCGGTACATTGGCGATCCACTTCTCGACTACGCCCATGGCGAAAGATTCGATACCAGCCTCTGTCAGGAGGGAGGATGGGGTAGGATCGTTTGGATTTGCCAGATTCAGGATCGACTTCTTGCAAGAGATTCCTATAATCAGGATTCCGATGCATATAATGATATATTTTTTCATATTCGTGTGCTTGTTGGTCATCAATTTAGAATCCGAGGTTAATGCCGAACTGATAAGATTTCAGGTTGGGCACCCCGAAATAATCGACTCCGTAGAAGGCGCCGGTCCCCGTGATGGTTCCGCCCTGTCCGTTGACCGCCGAAGTATTTTCCGGATCCATGCCCTTATACTTGGTGAACGTAAGCAGGTTCCTTGCAGAGAAGGTGGCGCTCAAACGCTTTACCCAGGAAACTTTCATCATGGGCGAAAAATCATAGCTGAGGGACAGGTCCCTGAGCCGCACATAGGAACCGTTCTCCACGAACCAGGAGGAAGGATTCACCAGGTTGTACAGGCTTTGGTAGTAATTCACATAAGCTCCGGGTTTCCCATTGATCGTAATGGGCTCGTCGAAGTCCTTGGATATGCCTCCCGATCCGCCCGATCCGCCTGCGGGAGAATAGAGCCATTGACGCGTCAGGTTATAAATATTGTTTCCATGCGTCCAGTCGAACTGGAAGGAAAAT
>CAZJDB010000057.1:0-12752 GCA_964544695.1 uncultured Chitinophagaceae bacterium | reverse complement strand
ATGAAGGGAGAAGCCATATCCCGGGCGCCCACCTGCAGGGGAATGAGGAAGTTCGCGAAGGTTCCGCTGAGCCCTGCCGTGAGCACGAAGAAAACGAGCACCGTCCCGTGCATGGTCACCAGCGCATAATAAAACTCGGCTTGCAGGTGGCCACCCTTTGCCCAATGGCCAAGCAAGGTCTCGAGGAAAGGAAAGCTTTGATCGGGGTATCCCAACTGGAGCCTGAAGATGACCGAAAACAGGCCTCCAACCACGGCCCAGAACATCCCGGTAATGAGGAACTGCTTGCCGATGATCTTGTGGTCCTGGCTGAAAATATAGGTAGTGATGAAGGAACCGTGGTGTTCATGGTGCTCGTGGACCTCCTGGTGGTGTTCGCTCACCGCCTGTCCGTGCTCAAGAATAACATCGTTGCTCATGATCCTGCTATTTATAATTCTTTATAATCAATCCTTTTTCGCCGGAGCCGCTGCCGTCCGGGCCGATGCCGTTGGGGCGCTTGCCGCCGGGACCGTTCCCGCGGGCGCCGCGGTATTCACGGCAGCCGCCGGCTTCTTTTCCGGAAAAGCCGTATAATAATTAGGTGTTTGGGCGTCCAGCCACTTCTTATAATCCGCCCATGTGTCCACCTGGATGATCCCGCGCATCCCAAAGTGGCCGGGGCCGCACAGTTGATCGCACGAAATTTCGTAAACGAAATCGGGGTTGCCCGTCATCTTCTTCATTTCATCGGTGGTGAACTGGGGGGTGAACCACATGGTGGTTGGTATTCCCGGTACGGCGTCCATCTTCAACCGGAATTGGCTCAAACCCACGTCATGGACCACATCCCTGGAATGAATGATCAACTTCACCGGGACATTCACCGGGAGGTGCATGACGGAGGTTTCAACAATATCATCATCATTGTTCGGGTCGTCCCAAAGCTGTCCGAGTGGATTGCTCTTGTTCTCATCGATGCTCTTGAAATAGGTCCTTCCGAATTTTCCGTCCTTTCCCGGATACCGGTAAATCCAACTGAACTGCTTTCCCGTGATCTCCACTTGAATAGCATCCTTGGGCGCTTCCCCCGTCAGGAGGAACCAGTATTTCAGGCCGAAAACCACCAGGACGAGGAGGAATACGGCGGGGACTGCCGTCCAAAGGAGTTCCAGGAAGTTGTTGTGCTTGAGGAAGTAGGCCTTTCTTCCGGGCTTCTCCTGGTACCTGAACGCGAAATAGAATAAGAGGATTTGGCACACAAAAAATACGAATCCCGTAATGCCGATGGTGATCCACAGCATTTTATCGATATACTCTCCTTCCTTGGAGGCGGAAGTCATCGGCAGCAGGGTCTTCTTGTACAAAAGATCATTGCAGTACCACACCCCGATCAGTCCCAGGATAAGGAAAGCGAGCATCAAAAAAGCATTGATACGGTTGCTTTGTTGCCGGGTCTGTTCTTCACCCTTCAGCACACTCACATACTCGCTGGCCTTCGCGATCTGGAAGATCACCACGAAGAAGAGGATAACCGTTGCAATCAATACGAATGACATGATCTATATTCTGTTAAGTATGATGAATGATGCTTTCCTTCAGGAAAGGGCTATTGACGGGAACCATATTGGCCTTTTCCAACTGCTTGCCGACGACCCGGATCATGACCCCTACGAAACCCGCCAGGATGCCAAACTCATACCAGCTCATTTTCGCGTGATCCTTCAACGGATCCGCGATGTCCCTCAGGGGACCGGGCATGACCATCTGGTAGAAGTCCAACCAGTGCCCGAAGAGGATCAACACCGCCATGAAGGTCATCATGGCCCAGTTACGCTTGGAATCCCTGGTCATCAGGATCAGGATCGGACACACAAAGTTAAGGATCAAATTCAGTAGAAAGATCGGCCGGAAAGCACCCCAAAGGCGTATGCCGAAGTAGGTCGTTTCATCCGGGATGTTAGCATACCACGTCAGCATATACTGTGCAAACCACAGGTAAGTCCAGAAGATAGAGAAAGCAAACATGTATTTCCCCAGGTCGTGGAGGTGCTCTTCATTCACAAATTCCAGGTATCCAATATTTTTCAGGTAAATCACGAACAAGGCAATCAGGGATAAAGCGGATACCCAGGTGCTTGCGAACGTATACCACCCGTACATGGTGCTGGACCAGCGGGCATCGATGCTCATCAGCCAAAGCCAGGAGGGCGCCGAAGACATGCCCACACCGTAGAAAACCACAAAAACGGCGCAAATGGTCACCATGCGTTTGAAATAACTACGATCCCCCGGAGCGCCGGCATCCTCGGCCAGGGAGGTTTTGCGGAATGCCGTCCTCGTCCACATCCATACCCCGCAAAAGAGCAGGGAGCTTACGGCCATGAAGGTGGGACTGAGAAAACCTTTCTTAAAGAGAATTTCCTTGTCGGTAATCGGCCTTTTCCAGGTATAAATGAATTTATCCGGGGCCAGGAAATAAGCAACCATGACGACAGCCAGGATGATGAAGCCTGTGTACATGTACCCCGAAATGGCCTCCGGCACGCGGCGCAAAGCCGTTTGCCATCCGCCCATGGCCAGGGTGTGTGCCACGATAAAGAAGAAAGCGGCCACAGATATAAAGAAGAAGAAAGTGCTGTCCTGGATCAGCGACGCCCAGAAGCGGGTGGTATCGTAATGTCGTTCGGCTCCGCTATAGAAGGGGTTCAGGAAGATCACCCCCAATATCAATGTCAGCGCACCGATCCCCATCAGGGCCAGGGACCATGTGTTCATTCGTGCCGGCATCGTGAATTTTTCCTTCATCTTCTTAAGTACTTTTATTCGTGATGTTTATTTCTTAGCTGTGCTATCCGCTCCCGCGTTCCCTTTTGCAGGCGCCAGGGAGGCAGCCTGTTGGGCCTTGATATACTGGACTACCATCCAGCGCTGGTGGCGGTTCAGTTGGGAGGCATAACTGCCCATCATGTTTTTCCCATAGGTCACCGAATAGAACATCTTTCCTTCGGGCATCACCATATATTGGGGACCACCTACCAGTTGGGCCGGTTTGGCGGCGAAGGGGCCATTCCCGTCTTTGTAAAGAGGACCGTTGCCGTCCAGCTTGGGGCCATGGCAAATGGCGCAGTTAATATCGAACAGGCGACCGGCTTCTTGCATTTGGGGGGAATCCAGGGGAGTAAGCGGATCCTTCGCTCCTGCGGAAGCAACATAATTCGTGGAATCTCCCACCGCGTCCTTTGCATAGGGGAAGGGCAACTCTTCACCCCGGGCGATCGTACCGGGCACGGGCAGATGATCGTAATGAATACCTTCCCGGGTGATGTCGTCGATACTGGCATAGGTCTCGTACGCCCGGCTGTAAGTCATGTCCGGCATGTAGATGCGCCCGGGATTGCGCCTGGGGCCATCGCAGGCGAACAAAGCCAGCGCCATTACTCCGGTTACGATGTACGTCTTATTCATTATCAGGCGAGTTCTTCTTTATAAAGTATTTGTTCCTTGTCGTAGGTTCCCCACCACCAGCCGGCTTCCGCGCGCTGCACGTTTATATCCTTGGCCCCCACCGTTTTCAGGAAGGCCTTCACCTCTTCTTCGTTGGTATGGGTCGTGCATTCGATCACCATGACGAACAGGTCGTCGGTGGCCCTGGTATTGAAGACGTGCTTCTTTACACCGGGAGCCATCTGGCAAAGCCAGCAGAAGGTATACACCATCCCCACGGCGGCAAACAGGACCGTCAGTTCGAAGGTGATGGGTATAAAGGCAGGCAACGGAATATGGGGCTTGCCGCCTATGTCCATCAGCCAATCCGAGTCGAAGATCCAGCTCATGCATCCCAGTGCTGTCGCGGTTCCGGTAATCCCATAGATGAATCCGGCCGTGTGCAGGGTGGTTTGACGCAGACCCAACTCCTTGTCCAGGCCGTGCACCGCGTAGGGCGTGTAGACGTCGTGGATTTTATACCCGGCGGCCCTGACCCGCTTCACGGCGGGAAACAGGACGTTTTCATCATCGAAATTTCCAACTATGAACTTCTTGATTGACATACGCTAACGAATATTTTAGTGAGCATGCGCGGGCTCGTGGTGCACGTGCTCATGTATAAATTGTTCCACGCTTTCCTTGTCCATGGCCTCCATTCCTTGTTTGTAATTTTCCCCGGAGGTCTTCAGAATACCCTTTATTTCGGCTATGGCTATGACCGGGAAGAATTTGGCGAAGAGGAAATAGCAGGTGAAGAACAGTCCCAGGGTTCCCATGAAAAAGCCCACTTCCCAAATGGTCGGACGATAAAAAGTGGACCAGGAAGATGGGATGTAATCCCTGTAAATGGACGTCACGATGATCACGAAGCGTTCGAACCACATCCCGATGTTCACCACCACGCTCATGATGAAAGTGAACTGGATATTGCGCCTCAGCTTTTCGGACCAGAACAACTGGGGAGATACCACGTTGCAGGTCATCATCGTCCAGTAGGCCCAGACGTAGGGACCCGCGATGCGGTTTTTATAGAAGGCTGCGTATTCGTAGGGATTGCCGGAATACCAGGCCATGAAAAGTTCGGTCAGGTAGGCGCAGCCCACGATGGAGCCCGTAAGGACAATGACCTTGTTCATGGCTTCGATGTGGCCTATGGTAATGTAATCTTCCAGGTTCAGCACCTTACGGGTAACCACCAACAGGGTCTGCACCATGGCAAAGCCCGAGAAAATGGCCCCCGCAACGAAATAAGGAGGGAAGATTTGGGTATGCCAGCCCGGGATGACGGAGGTGGCGAAGTCCATGGATACTATGGTATGTACCGAAAGCACCAGCGGCGCGGACAAGCCGGCCAGCACCAGGGCCAGGGCCTCAAAACGCTGCCAGTGCTTGGTGGAGCCGGACCAGCCGAAGGACGTGATTCCATAGAACCATTTCCTCCACTTGAGTTTGGCCCTGTCCCTCAGCGTAGCCAGGTCGGGCAGCAGGCCCGAGTACCAGAACAGGAGGGATACGGTGAAGTACGTCGAGATGGCGAATACGTCCCAAAGGAGAGGGGAGGCGAAATTCGGCCAAACGGGTCCGCGGCTGTTGGGGTAAGGCATGACGAAGAAAGCGTCCCATACGCGACCCATGTGCCAGATGGGGAACTGGCCGGCGCACATGACCGCGAAGATGGTCATGGCTTCCGCAGCCCGGTTCACCCCGGTACGCCAACCCTGGCGGAAGAGCAGCAGGATCGCCGAGATGAGGGTCCCCGCGTGACCGATACCGACCCACCACACGAAATTGGTGATGTCCCAGGCCCAGCCTATCGTCTTGTTTTCGTTCCATTGTCCAATCCCATAGCCGACCTCCCTATAGACGGAAAATATCCCGAAGCACAAAAGGCCGACCGAGAGGGTAAAGCCGATGTACCACAACCGCCCGGGTTTGATTTCGATGGGCCTGCAAATATCTTCGGATACCTGGTGATAGTTTTTGTCCCCATCTACCAGTGGTTCGCGAAATGTCGATTCGTACCTTAATAAAGACATTGAACGATATTTAAGCTTTTTCTTCTTCCATGGTCATCCCCACTTCCCGGTCGGTATTGCGCACCTTGGCCAGATAATTCACATTCGGCAGTACGTGCAGTTCGTCCAGGGAGTAGTATACCCGATTCTTACTTTCCTTTTTACGAATGGTATTGAGCTCGCTTTGAGGATCATTGGCATTCCCGAAGACGATGGCGTGCGTCGGGCAGGCCTGCATACAGGCGGTCCGGGCCTCTCCATCCCTGAGGGGACGGCTTTCCTTTTTCGAATTCAGTTTGGCTTCCTGCAGGCGCTGTACGCAGAAGGAGCACTTTTCCATGACCCCCCTGGAACGGACGGTGACGTCCGGATTTAGCACCATGCGGCTGAGGGGATCGTTCATATCCATAACGACGGGATCGAGCCATCCCTCGTCCACAACGGGTTGCTGGTCATTCGGGAAGCTGCCCGCGCCCAGCCAGTCATACCAGTTGAAGCGGCGCACTTTGAAGGGGCAGTTGTTGGCGCAATACCTGGTGCCCACGCAGCGGTTGTAGGCCATTTGGTTCAGGCCTTCGGAGCTGTGGTTGGTGGCGTTAACGGGGCAGACGTTCTCGCAGGGTGCATTGTCGCAGTGCTGGCACATCATTGGTTGGAAGACAATGTCCGGATTTTCCGGGTCTCCGCTGAAGTAGCGGTCTATCCGGATCCAGTGCATCTCGTGCGCCTTGGCCACTTGTATCTTCCCGACCACGGCGACATTGTTTTCAACGGTACACGCGATGGTGCAGGCCCCGCATCCGATGCAGGCTGTCAGATCGACGCTCATCCCCCAGGCAATGCCGGGCCGTTCCAGGACATCATAGTCATGGTAAAGGGTGCCCTTGTGCCGGTAATCGTTGCCGTATTCTTCCTCCAGCCCCCTATGCATTTGGGTGAAGACTTCGGGGCTCTTCTTGAAGGTTCCGAGGGTGCCTTCCTTCACGACAGAGGTACGTCCCTCGTATACATTATGGATTTGTGTCTGTGCGACTTTATAAGTCCCTTCTCCGCGGCTCACCGAAGCGTTCGTGGCCGCATACGTGAAGTTGCTCCCTTCGTAGGAAACGAGGGGATAAACGTTTTGTCCGATATTCCCGCCGGCCTTTCCGATCATGGGATCGCGTCCGTAACCCAGCGCGACGGCAATGACTTCCGGGTGAACCCCGGGTATCAGAATGGCAGCCAATTTGTAGGTCTTATCTCCCACCTTCAAGTCCAGGACGGGTTTGAAGACTTCCACCTCGTAATGGTCGTCGGGGATGATCCCCATGGTTTTGGCCAGGACGGGGGAGAGCACCGCATAGTTGTCCCAGGTGATCTTCGAAATGGGATCGGGCATTTCCTGGAGCCAGGGGTTGTTTGCCATCGACCCGTCTCCAAGAGCGACCTTTTGATACAGGACGACTTCCACCGGTCCTGTTCCGGTTTTGGCCTGGGCCAGGGCGGAGGCGGCTCCGGAGACGGCATCTGCCTTGAAGCTCCCACCTCCCGGTGCGGGTTCCTGGTCGGGTTCCCATACGCCTGCCTGCAATTTCAGGTCGAAAGTATCCATGCTGTTCCCGAACTGGGACAGCCAATAATTCTTAAAATATGTTTCGTAGTCTTTTTCGTCTCCGCTCCATTTCAACAGGGAAGTGGCGAAGGCCCTGGTCTTGAACAGGGGGGATATTGTCGGCTGTATGAAAGATACGTATCCGGGCGTGGCCTCGGCATCACCCCAGCTTTCCAGGAAGTGGTGCACCGGCAGGATAAATTTGCACCTGGAAGCTGTTTCGTCTTCGACGATGGGAAAGGAAACCGTGAGGGGAACCTTGCCCAGGCCTGTGACAAATTTTTCCGCCTGGTAATAATTATAGGCGGGATTGGCTCCATGTATGAAGAGCGCCCCGATATTCCCGGCATTCATATCGTCGACGAGGTGTACCATGTCGGCGTCGGAACCCTGGCGGTAACCGACCGGGCTCGCCCAGTCGATGGTTTTTCCGCCGGCCCCCAGCATTTCATTGATCGCCTGGACGACGATCTGCACGTTTTTATCGTTGCTGCCTGCCACCACCAGTGCCTGGCCTTGTGCTGCCTTGAGCTCCGTCGCAGCCTGGGCAATCCCCTTCGTGAGGCGCTCGTTGCCCAGGGAAGGCGCGCTGACCGATCCTCCCAGTGCCTGGTACAAGGCCAGGACAACCGCCGCAGTTTGGGATGGTTTGAAGGTATAGCGCTCGTCTGCATTCGCGCCGGTCATGGAATAATTGCCCTCGAACTGGATATGGCGGCTCATTTCCAGGTTGTCGTCCTTGAGTTTTCGGCCCGTCGCGTATTGCCGGGCGAAGACCACGGGGCTCAGCCAGGTGCCGAGGAAATCGCAATCGATGCTGACGATCACCCTGGCTTTGTCGAATTGATAGGAAGGGATCACGCGCTTCCCATATGTATCGGCCGCCGCATCCAGGAGGCCACTGTAAGAGGCGGCATCCCAGGTGACCACCTTGGTGGAGGGGAATTTTTTCTTGAAATCCTCGATGGCCAGGTTCACCGTGCGGGAGTTGAGCGTGCTTGTAAGGATTACGATGGGCTTGCTCCCATTTTCAGCCAGCGCCTGACCGATCTTTTTATCTACGGCTTCGTAAGTAGCTTCATTGCTCCCTTCCGATTTGGGGAAACGAAGGCGGTTGATATCATATAGTCCCAATAAGGAAGCCTGCATCCTCGCTGTGGTAGCTCCTTTGGTCAGCTTCGATTGTTCATTCCCTTCCAGCTTGATGGGACGTCCGTCCCGAACTTTGGCCAGCACCGGAATAATGTCTCCATCCTGCACGAAAGTGGTGGCATACCAATTGGCAATCCCGGGAACGATGTCCTCAGGCTTGTTCAGGAAAGGTATGGACTTCCGGACGGGCATCTCACAACTGGCAGCCAACGCGGCAGCAGCGGTGCTGAAGCCCAGGTATTTCAAAAAGTCCCTGCGGGGCGTCTTGGCATCCAGGAACCCCCCTTCTTCTTCTTCAAAGGGAAGGCCTTCCTGAAATTCGTCCTGCGTTTGCTTTTTGAAAGCCTCAGAGTCGTCTTTCTGTCCAAACGATTGCCAGTGCTTTTTCTTTTCCATATATTGTTAATAGTGACATTTCTGACATTCCGTGCCCCCGATCATCTGTACGGTTACACTGTCGATCTTCTTGCTGTCCAAGTCCTTGTGAAATTGTTCGTACATGCCGTAGAACCCATTGCTGGCGAACTGGACCTTGGTCGTACGATGGCAGTTGATGCACCAACCCATGCTAAGGGGGGCGAACTGGTGGACCTCATCCATCTTTTGGATTTCCCCGTGGCAGGTTTGGCATTGCACCTTACCGGCATTGGTATGTTGGGCGTGGCTGAAAAAGACGTGGTCGGGCAGGTTGTGGATCCGGATCCATTCGATGGGGTGACCCTTGCCCGTGTAGGTTTTGGTTTGGGGATTCCAGCCCGCGTATTCGTACAATTTCTGTATTTCCGCCGTGCCGTTAACCTCGCTTCCGTCTTCCCGGTACAAGTTCCCCGCGGATCCCGAATATTCGTTGATCTGCATATGGCAGTTCATGCACACGTTGACCGATGGAATATTGGCGTGCTTGCCCTCGGTGGCAAAGCTATGACAGTACAAACAACTGATCTGGTTGACCCCCGCGTGCACTTTATGCGAATAAAAGATGGGTTGTATAGGTTGGTAGTCCTGTTGCCGGCCCAGGCCGATCGCTCCCTGGACAAGGTAATATCCACCCAACAGAAAGAGGACCAGGCATACCAGGGCGATATAGGCTTTGTTCCTGTAAAACGGAACGGGTTCTCCCCTGCGAACGCCTTCTTTGTCGTCGGTCAGTTTACGTAAGTTGCTGTTGACCTGCAGGAGTATAAAGGCAATGACGGCCAGGATCACCGTCAGGACACCGAATAACAGGGAGTTGTCGCTTCCACCGCCCGCACCCGGCGCAGCCGGCGTTCCAACGGGCGTGTTGGTTTTCCCTGCTTCTGATTTGATATAGGCGAGAATATCATCGATGTCCTTGTCCGTGAAGGTCGGAAAGAGGTTCATCGAGATGTTGTTGTACTGCTTCTTCAGGTCGACCGCATATGCGAATCCGGATTGCAACACCTGGTTGTTATTGCGGATCCAGGCGTGCAACTCTTTTCCATCAGCCGGCCAGCGGTCTTGTACTCCAGCAAGTGCCGGACCCGTCACTTGCTTGTTGACAGCATGACAGCTGGCACAATTGGTTTGAAAGAGCGCCTTTCCCTTGCCAACATCCTGGGCGTGAACCCGTCCCACCGTTAAAAGACCACCAATCAATAAGGCTGCCAGAGATTTCTTCAGGATAGTACGATCTTGCAACATAAAGACTTGAATCGTAAAGAGAATTTGGAATATTATCCGATACGCAGGGGCAAAATTAAGGGACCACGTTGACAAACTATTCACATATCTTAAAAAAAATTTATCCAGTAACCACGCGGGTTTCAGCGATTTTTTTTCGCTAATATGCGGTTTTTGTCATATCCGGGTAAGCCCCTTTTCAAACGTTTCCATGACGATTAGCGGACGATTCCGTGACGTACATCTGACAAGAATATTACAAAACAACGTAGTTTTAAGGTGTTGGTGCCAAGGCGCGTCAGTACGTATTTGAAAGAGATGCCAAATAATTTACATATTAATCTCGCGATTTTCGCTTCGGGTTCGGGAACGAATGCTGCTAAGATCATGGAATATTTCAGGAACCACCCACGCATCAGGGTCGCCCTGGTGGCCTGCAATAATCCTGGAGCCGGGGTGATCGGCCTTGCTTCGGTGGAAAACGTGGATATGTTATTGATTGAAAAGGACCGCTTCCGTCACGGAGACGCTTATGTTGCCGATCTGGCCGGACGGGGCATCGATTGGATCGTGCTGGCGGGCTTCCTGTGGAAGGTTCCGGGTCGCCTGATCCATGCTTATGCCGGTCGTATCCTGAATATTCATCCTGCATTATTGCCGAAATTCGGGGGCCGGGGCATGTACGGCATCTTCGTGCACGATGCCGTGCTTGCTGCTGGAGAGACCGAAAGCGGCATTACCATCCACTTCGTCGACGAGCACTATGACCATGGACGTACCATATTCCAGGCTAACGTGCCGGTGTCGATAGAAGATACCCCCGAAAGTCTTGCGAAAAAAGTCCAGGCTTTGGAACACGCGCATTTCGCGCGCGTCATCGAGGAGACCGTCCTCAATACGACTGTAAGGCCCGGATCATAGCCCCCATCCTCGACCTGGCGAGGAACTGTTGTTCCAGTTCCACCCGGAAGGGAACGGGCGTATCCAGGGAAGCGCAACGCATGACCGGCGCATCCAGCAAATCAAAGCAATGCTCCGCGATCCAGGCGGCGATTTCCGCCCCGATGCCTCCCGTCAGGGTGGCCTCGTGGAGTACCAACACCTTTCCCGTTCGCCGAACGCTCTCCCGGATGGCATCATAATCCAGGGGCAGAAGGGTCCTCAGATCGAGGATATCGAGGTCATACGTCGCCGCATATTCCAGGGCCCAGTGTACGCCCGCTCCATAAGTAATGACACTCACATCGGAGCCATCCCTGACGTGCAGGGCCTGTCCGATCGCGACCTCGAAGGGCTCTTCGGGCAGCAAGCCGGAGATACTCCGGTAAAGTGCCTTGTGCTCGAAATACAGTACCGGATTCGGGTCGTTGACGGCGGCTATCATCAAGCCCTTGGCGTCCGCAGGCGTAGCCGGGTAGACGATCTTCAGGCCGGGTACATGGCTGAACCATGCCTCCGTGCTTTGAGAGTGGAAAGGTCCGGCACCCACGCCGCCGCCCGTTGGCATACGAATGACGACATCCGCGGCCTGACCCCAGCGATAATGAATTTTCGCCAGGTTATTGACGATCTGGTTGAAGCCACACGTTACAAAATCGGAAAACTGCATTTCAACCACCGATTTAAAACCCTCCAGGCTTAATCCCAGGGCCGTGCCCAGGATGGCGCTTTCGCACAGCGGGGTGTTTCGTACGCGGGCCGCGCCGAAGGCTTCCATAAACCCTTCGGTGATTTTGAACGCGCCCCCGTAGCCGGCTATGTCTTGTCCCATCAATATCAACTCGGGGTGGGCTTCCATGGATTGCCACATGCCCTCACGCACCCCTTCAATAAATCGGACGTTACGACCGCCATCGACTACTGTGGGCAAGCCCGAATGGGGGACCGGCGCATATACGTCGCCTAATTCCGTCTCCGGGGGCGCCACGCTTTCATCGCCACCCGCGGCCTCGCGCAGTTCCCGGTCGATATATTCTTTAAATCCGCTGCGAATGTCGTCGAGGGCCGCCTGATCAACGACCCCGGATTCCAACAGGAAGCGCTCGTAATTGACGATCGGGTCTTTGGCACCCCATTCCTCGAACAGCGCAGGTGGAATATATTTTGTTCCGCTGGCTTCCTCGTGACCCCGCATCCGGAAAGTCATGCATTCAATAAGGTAGGGTCGTTTTTCCCGGAGGCAATATTCCCGAACCCCTTTGATCGTATCCATAACGGTCAGGACATTATTCCCGTCGATACGCACACCTTCCATGCCATAGCCCCTGGCTTTGTCGGCCAGGCTTTCACAACGGTATTGTTCCGACACAGGCGTGCTCAGGGCGTATCCGTTGTTTTCCACCACGAAGATCACGGGCAGGTCCCAGACCGAAGCCACGTTGAGGGCTTCGTGGAAGTCCCCTTCGCTGGTCCCCCCCTCTCCTGAAAAGGCAAGCGAAACCTTGTTTTCACCCCAGAGTTGGTGGGCCAGGGCGGTCCCGTTCGCAATGGCTAACTGGGGGCCGAGGTGGGATATCATTCCACAGATATGATGTTCGACGCTCCCGAAATGGAAACTCCTTTCCCGGCCTTTACTGTATCCTTCCGGGTGCCCTTCCCATTGGCGGAAAAGCCTGGCCAGGGGCATTCCGCGGGTCGTGAAAACTCCGAGGTTCCGGTGAAGGGGCATGATCCATTCATCTTTTTGCAGGGAAAGGGTGGCGCCCACGGCAATTGCTTCCTGCCCGATCCCGCTGAACCATTTACTGATCTTCCCCTGGCGTAACAATACCAGCATCTTTTCCTCGATCATCCTCGGTAATACGATGCTCTTGTATAAACGAATCAACTCTTCGTTGCTGCAGTCTTTTCTGTCAAAGTTCATACGATCTCCCTGTCTGATT
>CAZJDB010000056.1:0-55639 GCA_964544695.1 uncultured Chitinophagaceae bacterium | reverse complement strand
TACCAGTATATCTGACCAGGGGTACCCGCGAGCAATTGCGCCTTCCCTTGGATCCTACCCTGGCCAGGCCCATCTTACCGGGTGTTCCGGTACCTGTGGGAGAATTGTTGGTGACCGCTTTCCCCAAAACGCATGACGCTTTCGATCCGTGCAGCTTTGTCGTTGCTTCCCCTTCCGTCCGGGTCGGGGTATTTACCGACATTGGCGCCGTTTGCGCGAACGTCATCCACCACTTCATGCAATGCCACGCCGTATTCCTGGAAGCAAATTATGATCCGATGATGCTGGAAGAAGGGCGTTACCCCTGGCCCCTCAAAAACCGTATCCGTGGCGGTCAGGGCCATTTGTCGAACCATCAGGCCCTGGAGCTTTTCACCACCTATCGCCCCGCTTTCATGAGCCATCTCCTCCTGGCGCACCTTTCCCAGGATAATAACCGGCCGGAACTCGTGCAGGCTCTCTTCGAAGGAGAAGCTAAAGGGGCCACGATCGTTGTAGCTTCTCGTTTCCGGGAATCGGAGATCTACACGGTCGACGGCAGTTTTCTCGGAGAGGCAGGTCCGCTGTGGAATCCCGCCGGGGAAATAGTGACTGTCACATCCCCTCCGGCCCCCATTCGTCGCATCAGACGTCGCACGATCATCCCTTCGGCACAATTGGATCTTTTCAACCAGGACCCATGCTGAAGGTGAAGCTGGTCAGTACCGATTCCGAAATTGACCAGATAGCCGAACTGTCCCTGGCCAACCTGCGCACCCGCCTTTCCTCCGAGACCATGGCTCAGGAAGGTTTCATTACCTGGGAATACACGTCGGAGGCCTTGCATGCGGTGCATCAAGTGGTTCCTTCTGTGGTGGTGATGGACGGGGATAACCTTGCGGGCTACGCCATTTCCCTTACTTATGGGTGCATCCCCGTTTATCCTCCCATGGCCCATACATGGAATCATATTTCTTCTCTTCGCAATCTGGGTTCCCAGCGTTTCTACCTGATGGGTCAGATCTGCGTGGCTCCTTCTTACCGTGGTCAGGGGGTCGTTGATCTGTTGTACCAGGGACACCGGTCCTATTTTTCCCCGGATTTCGACTTCCTGGCGACTGAAATCTCCACTTCAAACGTGCGGTCCAGGAAGGCGCACCTCAAGGTGGGATTCGAGATCATCGATACTTACAGGGATGCGGTGGATCAATGGGATGTCGTGCTTTGGGATTGGCGTTGACAATCGCAGTTATAGCTGACCCTCAGGTATACATATTGGGGGCTCTGATAATTAAATAAGCTGAGAAAAGGATCGGGTGGATTGGACATATAAATCAAGGGAAGGCCCACGGGATTGTAGGAAGTGATCGATGCCTGGTAGTCCGGATGGTCGGCAGGATAGATTCGATTGTTCTTACTGTAGTCCTGGAAGATCAATTGCCAAACCTTATTGGTTCGGTAGATGTTCACCTTATCGTCATAAACCGCCCCGGGGATTTCCATATTCCCCCTTAGATCATACACTGTATAAGTGCTGTCCGCATAATAAGTACCGAGCTGTCCGTTGAAATATTGGATCGTTGTTTTGATGATTCTGCCCTGGTCGTCCAATGTGTATCGGTAAACTTCGAAGATGGGATATGGAGGTGGGTTTGGGCCAAAAGACGTACCTGGTCCATCGTAGTTAAAGAAGCTGTCTATAACGACCCGTGGCGCCGGATAGCTGAATCGATGCCATAGATCGACCGCCACTCCTCTGTAGGCGACAATATAATCCTTCAGCCGCTTATATGGATCATATCGAAAAAAGGAGGTTTCCGAAAATTGAGAAGATATTTCGATGAGAGGCGTCATACTCGTGGGATTGCCATCGCGATCGTAGGAGATCGCCACTTGCTCATACGAGGGAAAGCCAATGACAAGGGTATCTACCCTGCAAATCCGACCGATTGCATCGGGGTCTTTTGCCAGCGTTTCGTACACTTTTTTGCAGGAGGATGAAACCAGGCAGAGAGCAGTCAGGGCCGCAAGAGGCAAGCGCATAGGAAAGCATTTAGAAAGTAAAGTTACTTCCTGGATGTCCGACCTGCAAGCGTTAAATCACCCCTCTTAAAAAACCGCGGATTCCGGATGGAAATTGTGCCACGAGTGCCAGAACTCCTGGTAGGATTGAACCGGTTGCAATTGCCGACCCTTCAATGGGCCTTGGTTGCAATAGCCTTGCCAATCCCAGGTAGATCCCGTATTGGTATCCTTTATATCAGTTCCGGCGAGCTCGAAGTTCAGGGTCTGGCCATCTAATTTTCGGCTGAATACGCGGAAATCCATGGAGTCAGGCATCGCCCACAGTATGACGGGTGCAATGCCTAATGAATCCTGGATCAGGCGATGACTCACCAACGCATTCCAATCGTAAGCCTTTTCATGACCATCGGCAATGACGCCGACAACCCAGGATTTCATCTTCCAGGAACCGGAGTCGCGATGTTCCAGGCTGCCTTTGATCGTCCCCTGATCATAATCCGAAAGGGCGTCGTATTGTTTTATGAAAGCGCTGTCCGGCTGGAGTACTTTGGTGTGGGGATATTGGGCGAGCCATTCGCCCAGCTCGGATTGCTGAGAGGGGATCTCGCTCAAGTGGGCGCCCTTCAGGGGGCCGGCAATGGCATATCCCGTTGCCTGTTGCCACCAGCTTTTCGTCTTTTCGTCCTCGAACATGGCATTGAAGTGATCCATGCCCACCAGGCGAAAGACCTGGGGTTCGCCGTTGAAGACAGGACTATATACCCTTCCTGTCCTGCAAACGGTGCAATAGGTAATCATAACGGGGGTGCCTCCAATGGTGTCCCTTACCTGATGGTGGTAGCCGATGATTTGGATGGGATAGGCTTTGGCCTCGCCGTTCACGACGACTCCGATGACGAGCCGGTCCAAGAGAATATTGTTATCTGCCGCCCCGGCGAAGGTTTTGGTTCGGGGCTGGTAGAACATCTTATCGGCTTCGAAGCGGAAATTGAAGAAGTAAAAAATGACGGCGTAGAGTATCGCCACGCCGGTCAGTAGGACTTTGGACCAGGTCTTCCATCGGGTGGTGAGCAGGGGATAGGCGACCATCAAGGCGCCGGCGACTCTCAGGTATATTCGGTAGCGGTCTATGAAATAGGCCAGGCCAATGGTTTGGCGGTGCTGGCTGCCGGGGAAAGGCATGATAAAATAGACACGGAGGATTTCGGTGGCGAAAAGGAGGAGGATGCCAACTATAAGGAGCAGTCTTTTCATCCCGATAAATTATGACTAGTTTTCTGAATGTCAAAGAAATATCCTTGAGTTGTTAGTATTCTATTTTATACCGCGATTCAATAAATGCGTTGACCTTCTTCTGATTCCTTTCCCCGATAATAAAATGCTTTTCGGATTCTGTAAATCCGAACACTCCAAAATTCTTAATGTAATTCTTACTCAAAGAATAAAAACCCGACCCATAGGGCTTGCTGGTGTGGGCAACATAAAACCAAAATAACTTAGTACTCAGCAGCCTTTGCAAAAACATAAGATCTGATTTCTTGTCGCTCACCGCGGCCAGCCCATTGACAAATAGCAGGTCTTCGTCATCATTTAGTACGAAATGCGGCGTTCCCGAGGTAATATGGGGAAAGAATAGTTTGTATTTGAACTTGTCCAGGCATTGATTCCTGCCGAAGGCAAACCATGGCTGGTATTTCGCTCCGCCACCCTTATCCCTTGTAGCCAAGACCTTTTTGTGATGCTCCAGATAGGCATAAGCCGAAGGGTATTTGGATTTAAAGAGATTTTCATCCATAGGTACCGGCACCCGCTCACCCTTCTTATATACGTAGGGGAAGATGATCTTTTCCTTGATAACCTGTGACAGCCGGTTCGTATTCACTACCTCCTTGCATACGCTACGTTCAATGCGATATTCACATTCCCATTTTTGAAGATAATAATACCGGGCGTCCTCCTTCACGGGATTGAAGATATATACGTCATTCATCAAAGTGGCAATCCCATTCCTCGTTTGAAATAGCTCGGAAAATGGTGTACCCGTGGCCTCGATGGCAGATATTGTCTCTGCTCTTTGCAGGTTCCAGCCCTTTTCGGCATGTAGCTTCAGATAAGGTATCGCTTCAAATCCATTCAACCCACGGTGTAAAAAACTTAGTTCTTCCACCTTTTTATATAAGATTCCAGTCCCTTGGGCCTTGTTGATAATGCAAATGCATGTATAGGTGGACTTAGAATGGAATACTTGTAAGGACCCGAAGTCGAGGATTTTTATACCAAACGAGGCATTCTGGAAATAGTCCCGCAACGCTCGCCCATTCAAGCTTTTGAAAAACGTATTCATCGTGATGTAGCCCAGCACTCCTCCTTGGCGAAGCCACTCCATGCCAATTTGAAAGAATGGGATATACAAGTCCGGGTGACCGGTAGCACAAACGCTCCATGAGGGCAATAATTCTTTAGACTCCCCGTCTATGTTCCGTGAAGCAACATAAGGAGGGTTACCTACCAACACGGAAAAACCATGAAAACCCCTGATTCGATCTTGCCATTTGAAATTCAACGCATTCCCGACGAAGAAATTGAAGGCAATGTCAGCTTCGTCCTCTCCTGCCTGAAGGGCCAACAGGCTCAGCAATAATTTGGACCGGGTAGTCGAATAACCATGGATATCCAGGCCATACAGGTTTTTCTCGAAAATCTCCTTATAAGGCTGGTTGGTTCTCTTTTTTACCTCCTCGGCTGCTGACAATAAAAAGCCTCCGCATCCGCAGGCAGGATCGCAGATCGTTACCTTGATATCGGCACACTTCAATACATTTTTTATGATATACCTCCGGATTAACTCCGGAGTATAGACGGCCCCCGTTACTATTTTATCAGCCGGAGAAATTACGAATTCAAAGGCTTCGATCAATTCCTCAAGGGTAACAAGCCCTTTATGCTCCAGGAATTCATTGAGGGCCGCATGGTCCTTGTCGCCTTCTTTTATGAAATATTCGAGCAGGAGTCTATTTTGAACAACCTTTAGCCTATTCAGTGTAATGAAGGCAGACACTAGCAGTCTGTCCGTCTGTGCTGGTTCTTGTGAGTAAGATTTTAAATAATTAAGGAGTTTTTTATCCATGGAATACAGTACCAACTTATTCAAAAATAGGGTTTGTTGGGAGTTTTTTCTACATTTACTCCCCTTAATCCATTTGCATGAACAACATCCTATTGGTCGAGGATGATCCCCAGATCACTCAATTGTTGAATTTACACATGCACAGACCTTTTTATTCGGTTACCGCTTGCGACCGGGCCATGGTTGCGCTTAACAAATGGATGAATTCAGACTATCACCTTGTCATACTGGATATTATGCTCCCAGACATGAATGGGATCGAAGTCTGCCGGCAAATACGGGCTCAGAACGGACGGACGCCCATTCTGATGTTAAGTTCTCTTTCGGAGGAGACGGATAAGGTGACTGCTCTGGAGATGGGCGCAGATGATTATTTGACCAAGCCCTTTGGCATATTTGAACTGATGGCGCGGGTAAAAGCCCTTTTGAGGAGGGGGAATGAAGTGGTGGAGAAGGCCCCCACGCGTGATGGCTTGATATTGCGGGGGGAGTTGGCGATTGACGTGGATAAAAAGAAAGTCACGGTGAGGGGAAACCGGTTGGAGCTCACTCCAAAAGAATTCGATCTGCTGTTGCTGATGGCCGGCCAGCCCGGAAAGACGTTTACGAGGCACGACTTGCTGGAATTGATATGGGGGTTCGCCTTCCAGGAGTACGAGCATACCGTCACATCGCATATCAACAGGCTCAGAATCAAACTAGAAAAAAACTTGAATAAACCCGAATATATCCTTACGACCTGGGGTAAAGGGTATCGTTTTGCCGAATGATTTTCAGACGCATCTATATTATTGTCTTTTTACTCATTGCCCTGCTGGGATTGCTATTTATCGGGGTAACCTACATAGCCACAACCTCCTTTTACGCTGCCAGCACGCAATTGTTGAACAAGGATGTCGCGTCTCATATTGCCAGATTTACCTCTCCTTATAACCAAGACGGATTCGACCGTAAGAAAGCCGATTCTGTTTTCTACCAGGCGATGGTGATCAGCCCAAGTGCAGAGGTATATTTCCTGGATACTACCGGGCGCGTCATTTATTTCCATGGAGAGCAATCGGAGATACACAATTGGCAGGTGGACATGGAACCCATACGGAGGTATATCCGGGAGGGTGGGCTTCATTACGTTAGTGGGTCCGATCCGCGTGATCCCGGGCATGCCAAGATATTTTCAGCGGCTAAGGTGGAAAAGGACAGCGGAACACTCGGTTATATTTATGTGGTTTTGGGGAATCAGCAATACCGGACCGTGACACAGATGTTGGTCAACAGCAGGGTGACGCCCGTCATCTTGGGGGCTGTAATGTTTATCCTGGCAGCCTCTTTATTGATCACGATACTGTATATCAGACGTTTCCGGAGACGTTTTGATGACATGACTGCGGTGCTGAACCGTTTCAGGGAAGGAAATTTTACGGCACGATTCGCAGTGAGGGATCAGGATGAATTGGGGCTTATCTCAGGCTCCTTTAACATGATGGCCGATCTTTTGGTACAAAATATACAAAGGCTGACGACCTCCGAAAAGGAGCGCCGGGATTTTATGGTCAATATTTCGCACGACCTGCGGACTCCCCTGGCGGTCGCCAGGGGTTATGTGGAAACTTTGCAATTAAAACGAGGGCAGTTAAGCCCCGCACAGATCCGGGAGTACGAAGATTTGGTTGTCAGTAAAATGCACCAGGTCGAAAAGATGGTCGGTCAGCTCTTCGAATTGTCGAAAATGGAATCGGCCAGCTTCGAGGTGCATCGTGAGCCTTTTGTTCTTTCGGAGATTTTACAGGAGGTGCTAAGTACCGTCGCCAATGGACGTTTAGCGGAAATCATTTGTGAGAATTGCACGGATAACACCTACGTGGAAGCGGATATATCCATGATGGAGCGGGTGCTGCAAAATCTGTTGGTGAATGCACTCACGTATACCCGGGACGGAGGGCGGATAGTTGTGTGTCTCAAAAGAGCCGGCTCCCGGATAGGTGTCCATATTTCCAACGAGGGGAAACCCTTGGCGGAGGACCTCCTGGCCTGGATAAACGGGGATAACAGGTTGAGTTTACTCAAGCCGGCAATCGGGTTGACAATTGTCAAGAAAATGCTCTCTCTGCACGATTTCAAATTTGGTGCCGAAGTCAGGGATGGGATGAACTGGTTTTGGTTTTGGGTGCCCTCGATGGACGCGTGATCTTTTCATAATAGTTTTGTGATCCTTCCGTGAGAACTTCCTAGGCCGGGTATCTTTCCTTTGTAGGAAATTTTCAAACTTACTCTTATGAAAGCACGTTTAATCTATGGCGTGGCGGGACTTTTTGTCTGCGCCGCAATATCCTCTTGTAATAAAAGGATATTAAACCCGCAAGGCGAGGATGGTGGAAAAATAGTCTACCTGATCAGCAACGATTATCATGACAACGCCAATGCGGTATTGGCGTACAAACGTAAAGCGGATGGGACCCTGACCCCTTTGCCAGGCAGCCCTTTTTGGACGAATGGCGCGGGGCTCGCGAATCCCAAACAGGTCCTGGGACCTGATGATTCGGATGATCCCATTGTCATCAGCGATGATGGCCAGTTCCTATTTGCGGTAAATGGGGGAAGCAATACCATTGCCGTATTCAGCATCAACCCCGACGGAACCCTGTTAACTGTCCCTGGCAGTCCATTCCCCTCGGGGGGCCAGACTCCTTGCAGCATAGCGATCAATGGAAGGATCGTGTATGTTGCGAATAAGGCATTCGACCCGTTGCATACGATTACCCAGCAACCGAATTATACCGCGTTCACTTACGATGGCGCTGGAAAGCTGGTTGAAGTCCCGGGCGGTAAAATTTTGGCCCCTGCGGGATCATCCCCTTCTCAGGTCTTATTATCCAATGACCGGAGGTTTTTATTCGGGACGAATTTCCTTGCTTTCATGCTTCCCTCCGAGACACCCATTGGGACCCTGCTCCCCATGGATATCCTTGACGACGGCGGCATCAAACTGGCGCCGGGAGCGCCCTATGTAGTGCCCAGCGGAGATGGGGGAGCCCTTGGGCTAGCTACGAATCCACGGAGCAACACGTTGTACGTCGGTTTCCCGGTAGCAGGTTCCTTTGGTGTGTATCAAATCAATACCCAAACAGGAGCCTTGAGTTTTGAAACCCAACTGACCGGCGGCCCCGCTACCTGCTGGATCCGTACTAATGCTACGGGGACGCGATTGTATACCTTGAATTCCGGGGAAAATACGGTAGGAATCTATAATACGGACAATCCCGACGCTCCGGCCTTTATCAGCAAATTGGCGCTGAAGGAGTCGAGCAATAACGGGGACTTTTCCCTAGGGTTCTCCCCGGACGGAGGATCGCTGTATGTCGTAAGTCAGAATACCGATACTTCCTTTGCGATGAATAATAACTGGTTGCATGTGCTAAAAGTAGCGTCAGACGGAACATTGAGCGAGCCGAACGAGCCTTTGTCCCTGCCGGTGCCGAATGATGTGAGGCCACAGGGGGTAGCGACGAGGTAAGCTTATTGAGAATGGCCCGCTCCAGGAGCGGGCCGTTTTTTATCCTTTAGAAATTAAACCCGATCCTCACGCCCGCGGAACCTCCGCTACCTCCCGCACTATTCGAATATACGTCATATCGTAAGCCTATCTCGAACGCGTTCGCCTGGAAGCCAATGGAAGGCGCTACCAGAAAGGCCCCGGTGGTACCTTTTACGATATTTCCTTTTTGGCCATAATAGGTGTTGAAATCCGAATAGCCCACTTCTCCCATCACAAAGAGGTGATGGACGAAGATAAATTTATAACCGGCCCGCACCGGGATTTGAAGCCCGACCTTTGCAGGCTGCCCAGAAACGGTCTTGGGTGCGTAGGCAAGCGCACCAGTCGTCAGCGTGACGAAGCCCGGTCCCGCATGCACCGAAAAGCGTATCGTCAAACCGAAGTCGGTCGAGTAGAAATCGGCAAGGGCCCCTTGAGGGATCCCCGCTTCAATGCCGAATCCTACGCTGAATTTTTTTGTTTCCTTTTGAGCATTGGCAGTCAACACGCAAAGCGATGCCAGTAAAAAGAAGGTGAATTTCTTTTTCATAAACTAATTGTGTTTTGATGCAAGACTAGCGCTAATTGCTGCGGCAATCAATAACGCATTTGTACTATTTTACCGGTGCCCGTGGTTCTTGCACATGCAGCTTGGTGTAGATATTGGCAAGATGCTTCCCTATGGTATGGGTGCTCAGAAAGAGCTTTTCCGCGATCGCATTAATTGCATAGCCATCGATGGTTAACCTCAGTATTTCCATTTCCCGCTCGGACAAAGCGTAATCCTTCTCCCTGTCTGGTAGTGAAGTCTTCGTCAGCACATCGAGGGTCTTCCTTGCGATCGGGGGACTCATGGGTGCGCTGCCACTCTCCGATAGTTGAACGATGCAGTCGATGATGGAAGCCAGCTTGTCGTTCTTTAGCAAATAGCCGTCGGCCCCGGCCTTGATCGCCTCGAAAAGATTATCGTCGTCCTCGAAATCGGTCAGCATCAGGAAATGGATATGCGGGAAAAGCAGCTTTGCAACCCGTACCGTTTCGATCCCCTCCAAATCCGGCATGGCGATGTCCATGAGGATCACCAGGGGATGCGATGCCCTTGGCAGCTTCTCCATCTGATCGAGGAAGTCGCTGCCGCCGCCGGCCGTCAGCACGATGGCAATATCATCCGAATAGTTGAGTCTTTGGAGGTTTTGGGATTTGTCATCGACTATGCCGACTGGGACTTTCATCTTTGGTGTTTGACAAAAGTGGGGGGATCCTGCGGGGGGTGCAATAACGCAAATGAGGTATTTTTCTTCCGAAAATGCTGAAATACAACGTCGAGCTATTTGAGAGGACGCGGGTAAAATATTATCGCTATATTTCTATTATTGCAATATAAATTTAGTAAATTGTGTATGTAAATGTTATAAATGAACTATTTTCGAGAGCGCAATTGCGATTGAAGTATGGAAGAAGTGAAGTCTTTTTACAATCTGGCAATTTGTTAATAATGACTATGGAACATTCAAGCTCAAATGACAATTACAGTAAAATCTTGCCTACACCTACTCCTTCGTCCACCAATACGACTGTTATAACTAAAGTTCCGGGGGTGGATATGGCACAGGTGATTCCTTCGCGTCCGGACATTGTGCAAGAGAACTCTTCCAAACCGAATAATCCCTAGCAGCATCGACGCTAAGATAGGGCGTGATAAAGGCAGCATCTTTTTGGGCTTACTCCCGTGTTGGTGGTGCCAACTTTGGCACAGGAATTCAGAGATTCCAAGCTTCATATAGAGGCTAGGGTCTATTAATCAATTCATAATGCAATGGTTATTTTGAAAAATTGTATTTTTTCACTTATAAGTGAAAAATTTAGTAAATTGCAAAACGAATCGGAAAAGTGCGGTCAAAACTAAAGCTTATAGAAAGGTTTTCAGGGCCTAAGGCATCCGTTTATTCGATTTTGGAAGAGACGGAAGTGGGGATTTCATCGGAGCTGATGTTTGATCGGTTTATTAAAAGGTACCGGAAGGATTTTGAGGTGGAGTTATTGGATATTGCTAGGCGACTTCACCTTCGGAGCAGATGGTAATCATTGGCGATGGAGGTCCAAAAACGACACGAACCTGGCAGGAGGATGCGCAATTGACGAAATCTGTAGGCGATATGATGCAAGTATCACAGATTCTAAGAGCCAAAATGAATAATAGAGACACATGGGTTTCCACATCTGGGTTATACCTGGAAGGGGATTTGTACATTTCAAAAACCTAAGTAAAATGGCAAAAGCGAAACATATTGACGATTTTGAGGCAGCCTACCATGACGATTCGATTGATAGCCTGATGGCAGGGGTGACTCCGGAACAACAGGAGGAAACGGATGTGAAGATGCTCCTTGCTTCGAAGATTTACAAGGCAATGAAGGGGAAAGGATGGACGCAAACACGTTTTGCGGAAGAGGCCAACCAGCATATGTCCGTCATCTCTAAATGGCTGAGCGGTACACATAATTTTACGGTGGAAACATTGTTGAACATTCAACGGTTACTGGGGATCAGGCTAATGGATATTGAGGGGCCAGATACATCAGTCATGTTTATCAAATTAAGCATTACTTCTTCAACAATTTCGGCTGAAGGTGATATTCACAAATGGATTTATGAAAACGGCGGAATGGCCGCCTCGGGAATTGAAGTGCGTAAGGAATCATATAAAGTGGTGAGCTAATGGAGGATATTCAAAATGCATATCGAATTGTAGGGGGAGAGTTGGTTGAATTTGAGATTCAACCAGAAGGCCTCGGTGCGTTCAGCCATGGAGCTTCGATCGATTATGATGTGTCGATCGAGGTGGTCTTGAGTAAAGAGGATAAAATACTGCACTATAGAACGACCATTGACATGCGAAAAAAGGGAGAAGCAAAAACTTTGGCCACTGCCAAGTCGGTGGTTATTTTCTTCGTGTATGAGCTGGAGAAACACGTGGAGATAAAGGAGCCCGACAGGTTCGCGGTTTCTCCTGATATGAATCTTTCCATAGGTCGGGTGTCGATTGGATTTGCCAGGGGTTTGGTCAATGCAAGGCTTAAGCAAGACGGAATTTCGAATGTTATTTTGCCGATGCTGCCGTTTGAGTATTGACTTTTGATGCATTGAAGTTTCATAGTTTAATAAAGTTACCAGAGGTGTAACAAAAAGCGTAACAAAAAGTGTAACAAATATCCCGGAATTCGGAGGCTTTTGACGGAAATGGGGAAAAATGAAAAAACCCGCTACAATAGAACGCTGTAGCGGGTTTGAGGTTTGTTAAGGCTTAGCGAGAAGTGGTGAAAAAGTCCCTTAAGTTGCCCGACCAGGATTCGAACCTAGACAAACAGAACCAAAATCTGTCGTACTACCATTATACTATCGGGCAATTCCCTGAATGGGATGCAAAGGTAGGGTGCGGAAGCAGTTTATCCAAGTTTTTTTGAAGGCGGGGCGCCGCGGTGAAGGCGGACGGCGGAAGAATTCTTATCTTCCGGCTTAAACGATAAAGCACCATATGGAAAGGCGAACGTTTATACGCCAATCGACGCTGGCGGCCACGGGGTTGGCGATCGGCGCGCACAAGGGCCTGGCGGGAATAAAGCCAAACGATTTTCCGGTGGTTAGGGTGGCCGCCGCGGACCGGAAATTCAATAGCCCGGCAATTGAAAATACGATACAGACCCTCCAGGGGGGAATTGGGAATAAGGAGCTGGGCTGGCTCTTTGGGAATTGTTTTCCCAATACACTCGATACGACGGTGGATTTCACGATTAACAACGGGGTACCGGATACTTTTGTGATCACGGGGGATATAGATGCGATGTGGCAGCGGGACAGCACGGCGCAAGTGTGGCCATATCTGCCATTCATGAAGGAAGATGGAAATTTGAAACATCTGATCGAGGGGGTGATCCGCAGGCAGACCAGGAATATTTTATTGGATCCCTATGCGAATGCTTTTTACAAGGACGATACCAAGGTGAGCGAGTGGAAGAAGACCGATATAACCGATATGAAGCCGGGGACGCACGAGCGGAAGTGGGAGATCGATTCTTTGTGTTACCCGATAAGGCTGGCGTATCATTATTGGAAGGCAACGGGGGACGAAAGGCCGTTCGACAGTGCATGGAAGCAGGGGATACAGTTAACGGTCAAGACGTTTAATGACCAGCAGCGCAAGCACGGGCAGGGTCCCTATAGCTTTCAGCGTAATACAGCCTGGGCAACTGACGGCGTGCCGATGGGGGGTTATGGATATCCGGTCAAGCCGGTGGGGTTGATTTGTTCTATGTTCCGGCCCAGTGACGACGCCACGATCTTTCCTTTCCTCATCCCTTCCAATTTCTTCGCGGTAGTGAGTTTGCGGCAGGCGGCAGAAATGGTGGACGCGATCTATCACGATGCGGCGCTGGCCACGACGTGTCATGCATTGGCAGAGGAAGTGGAAAACGCATTAAATAAATACGGTATTATCAATGGGATGTATGCCTATGAGGTGAATGGCTTCGGGAGTTTCAACCTGATGGATGATGCGAATGTGCCGTCCCTGCTGGGGCTGCCGTATTTGAACGCGGTTCAGGAAAAAGACCCGGTTTACCAAAAAACGAGAGACATGGTTTTGTCTGAAAGCAACCCCTTTTTCTTCAGGGGCACTACCGGTGAAGGCACGGGGGGGCCTCATGTCGGGTTGGATATGATCTGGCCTCTGGGTATCATTGTCCGGGGGTTGACGAGCGGGTCGGATACGGAGATCGCGCATTGCCTTCATATGTTGCAGACGACACATGCAGGGACGGGGTTCATGCATGAATCCTTCGAAAAGGACGACCCTCAAAAGTTTACGCGCAAATGGTTCGCTTGGGCGAATACCATCTTCGGGGAGTTCGTCCTGAAAGTTTACCGTCAACGGAGGACGCTCCTGGGGTAAGCAGCCGCAAACGGCTCGAAGCCGGGGCCGGCGGCGGGCAAAAGAGTTAAAGCGCCATTATATACACCGAATACCGATAACTGCGCACCTGCCCATTCACGATCACACCACCGACCACAACATTCAACTGCACATCACTGGTAATCGTCCGGAAGTCCCTGGATAAGGTCCATGCGAGGGTATTATCCCCATAGCCGGTAGGCGTCAGGAACGTCCAGGCCGCATACGTAGTACCGCTTGAGTCGGATACGGTGACGCTGGCGGAGGAAAAATCCGCAGCAGAGACGGAAAAGGACCAGGTGGGGTAGACGAGGGGCGCGGGGATGTAGCCGTTCCCGGGGTAGGCAGAAAAATCGATGGCGGGGCGGGTTCCGAAGCCGCCGATCACCCACAGGGCATTGGTAAAGTCGGTGTCCCCGGTGCCCACTGTGGAAAGTGCGGGGAAAAGGGCCCAGCGCCGGTGGCCAAGGTCAGTGACGCCTTCGTCTGCTATATACAGGTCGATGGCAGCGGGGCCGGGAGTACCCAGCGTTAGGTTGGAATTGGCGGCGGCTAGCTGGCCGTCGGGGGTGATGCACTTCCAGGTAGAAGGGGGATAATGGTTAAGGGCGTTGTTGTCCTTCATTATAAGGGCAGCCTGTTGCGCCTTGGCGGAAAATGACGAATCCAAAGTAACGGCAGGGAGGCCAACAAGGCGCCGGAAATAGTTGAGGCGTTGGACCACATGTTGTTTCAATGAATCGGGGGTGTCGCCCGGATCGCAGTTTTCGGAGTTGCCTGTCCATCCGACGGATGAAACAAAAGAGCCAAGATAGTTCGCCTGGTAGTCAGCTACGGCAGCGGCTCTGGCGGAGACAGTCGGGTCAAAGGTGGCGACAGAGGAGGCTGTGGGCGGAAGCGAACCGGTAGAACCGGTATCCTTGGAACATCCAAAAAGAAGACACGCCAAGGCCACTCCCGGCACGCATGCCGGAATAAGATCCTTCATAGAGAGGATAAGGTTTAATAGTTAATGACTCGAAATAAAAAGCTACGTCCGGATAGACGCTCGTCAGAGAGGGATGATGACTGCGGTAAGGTTTCTCAATCTATAATAACCAGAAAATATTTGGTCTTGCCTTTCTGGACAAGAACATATTTGTCATGTAACAAGGACGCGAAAGAAACGGAAAAATCGACCGTTGAAACGCGAACCTTGTTGATGCTTACACCGCCTCCTTGCACTGTCTTTCGGGATTCCCCTTTTGACGGAAATATTTGCGTTTCCGCGAGGAATGAAACGATGTCCAATGAAGCCGCCAGGCGTTGCCTGGGGAATGCTACGGTAGGGACACCTTCCAGGATTTCCAATAATTGCGTTTCGGTAAGCTCATTCAACAATCCGATGGTATCGCTTGCAAAAAGGAGATTGGAGGCTTTCACTGCGAATTCATACGCTTCGGTTCCGTGCACGAAAGTCGTAATCTCCTTTCCCAAACGCTTCTGCAAATTACGTAATTCAGGTCGTTCCCGGTTCTCCAACAACAGCCGGTTAACATCATCTTCAGGAATAAAAGTGAATATCTTAATCCATTTAGCTGCGTCTTCGTCGGAAGCGTTGAGCCAGAATTGATAGAACTGATAGGGGGAAGTCCTGGCGGGATCGAGCCAGATATTGCCTTTTTCGGTCTTGCCAAATTTGCCCCCGTCGGCCTTTACTAATAAAGGACAAGTGAAAGCGAAGGCCTCGCCCCCGGACATGCGACGGATGAGTTCAGCGCCGGTGGTGATATTTCCCCATTGATCGCTGCCACCCATCTGGAGTTTACATTCCTTATGGGAATATAGCCAATAGAAGTCGTACCCCTGGATGAGCTGGTAGGTGAATTCAGTGAAGCTGATCCCGCTGTCTCCTTCGAGGCGCCTGCGGACGCTGTCCTTAGACATCATATAATTGACGGAGATGTGCTTGCCTACGTCGCGAATGAAGTCCAAAAGCGAAATGTCCTTGAACCAGTCATAGTTGTTAACCATTTCGGCGGCGTTGGGCAACGCGGGGTCGAAATCCAGGAACCGTGTGAGCTGCGCGCGGATGCCAGCCGAGTTAGCGCGTAGGGTCTCCTCGGAAAGCAAACGCCTTTCTTCCGATTTGAAGGAAGGGTCTCCGATCATTCCGGTGGCTCCGCCCACGAGGGCAATGGGTTTGTGGCCGGCCCGCTGGAGGTGGACGAGAAGAAGTATAGGAACCAGGCTCCCTATATGCAGCGAGTCCGCGGTAGGGTCAAAACCGATATAGGCAGCAGTCTTTTCACGCGCCAGCTGGTCTTCCGTACCAGGCATGATATCCTGAATCAATCCCCTCCATGTCAGCTCTTTAATGAGATTCGTGGTCATTAACAAATCGTTTGAGAATAGGCGCAAAAGTAATTCAGAAAATGGCTTGGAATTTCGTTATTTTTGGTTATCCTTTATCCAATATCCGTGAAACCTACAACCAGACCTTTACTGCTCCTCTTTGTCGCCCTATGCTTGGGACCTGGCGTACAGGCTCAATTTGTGACCTATTCCAATGATTTTTTAAATATCGGGGCCGGTGCGGCGGGTTTAGCCATGGGCGGGGCTCAGGTCTCTTCCGTAAAGGATGCTACTGCCGGTTATTACAACCCGGCGGGACTGATGGGTGTAAAAGATAAACCCGATTTCACATTGATGCACGCGGAATATTTCGCGGGCATTGGCAAGTACGATTATGCGGCCGCGGCCTTTCCCATCGACGATGGAAAAAGGGTGCTGGGGTTTTCCCTGCTGCGCTTTGCGGTGGACGATATACCCAATACGCTGTACCTGGTGAATCCCCAGGATGGTTCTATTGACTACAATAACATACAAAGCTTTTCCTCGGCGGATTATGCTTTTTTACTTTCGTTCTCCCAGATGGTCAAAGAAACATCGGCAGGGCGATTGAGTGTGGGTGTAAACACCAAGATCATTTATAGGGATGTAGGTTCTTTCGCCCACGCCTGGGGTTTTGGGTTTGATGGTGGGATACAGTGGCTGGGCAATAAAGGGGGGTCCTTCGGGATTGTGGCCAAGGACATCACCACCACCTTTAACGCCTGGAATTTTTCCTTTACCGATGAGGAAAAACAAGTGTTGTACCTGACGGACAACGATATCCCGGTGAAGTCGGTGGAACTGACGGCGCCGTCTTTGATTGTAGGTGGATCCTGGCTCTTCCACCTGGGCAGGAAAGCGACATTGAGGCCGGCCATAGACCTGGATGTCACCTTCGACGGGATGAGGAATACTATAGTAAGCAGCAACCCCGTCAGCATCGATCCCCATATCGGGCTAGAGGCGGGATATAAGGATATAGTGTTTTTAAGGTTCGGGATCGATAATTTCCAAAGGGCGTTGGCCGACGGGGACACCCTGAATCAAAGGCGCGTGTGGATCTACCAGCCCAGCATAGGGGCAGGTTTCAAGATCAAGTTTGTGACCATTGACTATGCGTTTACTAACCTTGCCAATCAATCCGATCCATTATATACGAATATATTTTCTTTAAAATTCGATTTAGGTCCGTTACCCAAGAAGTAGAAATGTTCCGTACCCGTAGATTACTCCATACCCTATTGATGATCCTGGCCGCAAACGGCCTGGGAGCAGTTGTGCATGCGCAGACGTACGACAACGAATGGATCAATTTCTCCAACACGTATTACAAATTCAAGGTCGGCGCCGACGGGCTTTACCAAATCCCCGAAGCGACGCTGGCGGCCGCTGGCTTGTCCGCAGCGGATGCTTCGACCTTCCAGTTATGGAGGAATGGCGTACAGGTACCCATTTACACCTCGGTGCCTTCGGGGACGATGCCCGCGGGTGGATACATTGAATTTTATGGAAAAGCCAACGACGGGAAACCTGACAACCCCGTCTACCTGCAACCTACCTTCCAGATCAGCACCAAATGGAGCCTGTTCACGGATACGGCGGCCTATTTTTTGACCATAAACCCGTCAGGGGGTAACCTTCGTTTGAATCCTACAGCCAATAATATCGCGGGGAACCATCTGGCCCCGGAACCGTATTTCATGTGTCATAACGGGAACTACTTCAGGGCCTCCCTGGACAATGGGGTATACCTGGTCGTGGATGGGAACTACATTATTTCCTCCTCTTACGATGCAGGCGAGGGCTGGATCGATGGAAACGGGTACTACCCCGGAACGCCTTTTTCCTACACGTTCTCCGGCTTGCCGGTGTATGCTGCCGGCCCTCCCAGTTCCGGCAGCGTAGGGTTTTCTAACCTGGTGTTCGATACGAGGCAAATGGCTTTCAGTTATTCCACAAGCGGTGCCCCCCAATTGCTGAAGGATACTATGGTGAATGAAACAGCAGGAACTATCGTATCGGGGACCATTCCCACGAGCGCCGTGGCAGGGGGGTCGGTCAGCCTTCAGGTAGCCAACAACAACAATTCGGACGGCAACGATGAATTCACGGTGGGCTTCGCGGAGGTTACATTCCCCAGCCTGTTCACCTTCGGAAATAATTCCCAGGCATGCTTTTCGATGCCGGCCAGCGACACCGGCAATTTTTTACAGGTTTCCCAGTTTTCATATGGAAGCGTAGCACCCGTGCTGTACGACCTGACCAATGGGTTCCGCATCACAGGAGACCTGTCGGTGCCGGGTATGGTCCAATGGGTCCTACCCCCTTCGATGGTATCCAGGAACCTGGCCTTGTTGAGCGAAGACCCTTCCCAGGTCCACACGGTAATGTCCATGCAATCGGAGACCTTTACCAATTTTTCCGTCCCTGCCAACCAGGGGAACTACTTGATCATCAGCAATCCTATCCTTTATAATGACGGGAATGGGAATAATTACGTGCAACAACTGGCGGCCTATCGGAGCTCGGGTACCGGGGGAGGTTATAACACCAAGGTGATCGACGAGGCGCAACTGGTTGACCAGTTCGCCTATGGTATCAAGCTCGATCCTCTATCAATTCGGAACTTCCTTAGATTCGCCCGGAATGTATTTACCGTCAAACCGCAGTATGCCTTCCTCATCGGGAAAGCGGTCAACTATATGTCCATCCGGGCCGAAGAGTCCATCCCAACCCTTTATAAGTTAGCCCTGGTTCCCACCTGGGGCGTGCCTTCATCGGATATGCTGCTGGGGACGGATGCAAACCAGTTCGGCGTCGGAAATGCCACGCCCCTGGGTAGGCTGAGCGCGGTCTCGGGAACCGAGGTAGGCATTTACCTTCAGAAGATGAAAGAATTCGACCAGGTATCGTCGACGTATACGGGAACCATCGAAGGCGAGGCCTGGAAAAGGAATGTGGTGCACGTGGTGGGCGCCGATGCCCAGACGGGCGATATCATCCAGGCGGACATGGTGAACTATGCGAACATCATTTCCGACACGGCTTACGGAGGATCGGTCAGCACATTCCGTAAAACGAGCACGTCCAATGTCCAGGATTTATCCGGACAAGAAATACAATCGCTCTTTGCCACGGGCGTAGGGTTGGTCAACTATTTCGGACACTCGGCAGCGAATATCCTGGGGTACAACCTGGGGGATCCTTCCCAATTCAATATGAAGGGTAAGTACCCCTTCTTTATCGCCAATGGTTGCGATGCGGGGGATATCTTCGAACCGGATAGTTCCCGCCTGACGCCCCAGGGTCTGACGGTGTCGGAGAACTTCATCGAAGCACCCGAAAACGGGGCCATTGGTTATATCGGTGCTTCCTCGGTAGGGATCGTCAACTACCTCGATTCCTATAATACCCTATTCTATAACGACATTGGATATGTTTATTACGGATCGCCCATCGGCAACCAAATGGTACAGGTGACGCGAGCCCTGGGGGATAACCCGACGTTTGCAAACGATTTTTACGGGCGTTGTTGTATGGAGCAATTGTCCCTGAACGGGGACCCTTCTCTGAGTCTCTACCATCAAAACCTGCCCGATTACGCGATCGAGGCTCAAAATTTGTTGATCAGCCCTGCCATTATTTCCGTGGCCAATAGCAATTTCACGGTGGGGGCCTATTGGTTTAATCTCGGCAAAGCCGTGACCGATTCCATCCTGGTCACCGTAACCTGGCAGTTGCCCAATGGTACGACCCAGATTTTGTATAGTCAGAAAAGGGCGGGGCCCTTCCTTGAAGATTCCCTGCTGCTGACGGTGCCCATCAATCCTACCAAGGACAAGGGGAACAATACCATTACCATCAACCTGAATGCTGACGGAAAGGTTACGGAATTGTCCATGGCCAATAATATCATTTCGAAAGCCTTCTTCATATATGACCAGGCGGTTTCCCCGGTAGAACCGGCTGCCTATTCGATCGTAGGAAAATCTCCCATCACTTTCTGGGCGTCTACGGCCGATCCCCTGGACAGCATGCGGAATTACATAATGGAGGTCGATACCACGGCCTTCTTCAATTCCCCCGCAATGGTGAAGCAACTCGTTTCCTCCTCGGGCGGGATAATGTCATTCTCGCCTACGGGGCTTTCCCTGAAGGATAGCACGGTGTATTACTGGAGGGTGGCCATCCAACCGGCCAGCGGGCCTCCCACCAATTGGTCTTTGTCTTCCTTTACGTATATCGGGAATAGCCCGGACGGATGGAACCAGGCGCATTATTTCCAGTTCACCAATAACAGTTACTCCCTGGAAGAGCTGGATTCGGACCGTATATTTCGCTTTCCGCAGACGCCGCATTCACTGCAGGTGCTGACTCAAATCTATCCCTATGGCGGGGACCAGGCGGATGCCGTGCTCACGGATGGTTTCGACATCACTTCGTCGGGTTGCGGACCCACCATGGGTTCACTCGCCTTCTTCATGATCAACCAGCCGCACAACGTGCCCCTCGTCGATTCCTTCAATGTGAGTGGCGTAGGTAAATACGGAAGCTCGGGGGGGTGCCAGACTTTACCCTACGACTTCTATTTCCCCGTGCTCAATACGGCCGAGCGGCAGGTGGCCATGAACTTCCTGGACAGCATTCCGCCGGGAACCATTTTTGCGATGTGGGCCTGGATGTTCACGAACAACAGTCAACAGTTCGTCCCCGCCTGGCAAGCCGATACCGCAGTATTCGGGTCGGGGAATTCCCTGTACAACAGCTTAAAATCGATGGGCTTCGCCTCCATCGATTCCTTTACGCACCTACTACCCATCCTATATATCGGTGAAAAACAAGCCAACGGAACGTTTACGACTTTCTACCAAAAGGTAGGGTCCACGGTGAGCGATCAGTTGAGCGCCACCGTAAATTACAATTCAACGCTTCAGCAGGGATCGTTGACCAGCACTCTCATCGGGCCTGCCAAATTGTGGCAGGACATCCATTGGCGAGGGAGTTGGGATTCACCCTCGGACACCGTAACGATGCAGGTATACGGCATCGCGAAGGATTCTTCGGAAACCTTACTGTATACGAGCAATGCCCTGACCAAAGACACCACCTTGTCCTACATCAATGCGACTACGTACCCGATGCTGCAACTGAAGCTGACCAGTAAAGACTCATTAAAGCAGACGCCTTACCAGCTCTCGCGTTTGACGGTGCGTTTTCAGGACGCCCCCGAGGGTGCCATCGCTCCCAACCATTATTTCACCTGTCCCGATACGTTGCAGGCGGGACAACCCCTCGATTTCGGGGTGGATTTCCAGAATATCAGCGACGCCACATTCGATAGCCTGAAAGTGCTCTTACAGATTACGGACAACCAAAACGTAGCGCATATCATTCCGATGTCCAGGACCAAGGGCCTTGTTCCGGGCGATTCGGTGCACGTCCTGGATACCATCGCTTCCCAGAATTTCGTGGGGAAGAACACCCTGTACGTATTCGTCAACCCGAACTTCGACCAGCCCGAGCAGTTCCTGTCCAATAACTTCCTCTACAAGACTTTTTATGTGAAGGGGGATAACTATGCGCCCACCATGGATGTCACCTTCGATGGGATGCACATCCTCAACCAGGACATCGTATCAGCCAAACCCCAGATCCTGATCAAGCTCCAGGATAACAGCAAGTACCTGGGCCTGACGGACTCCACCGATATTTCAGTCCAGGTCCAGTTCCCGGATGGGAGCATGCATACGTACGTAACGGGCACGGACAGCGCCCAGTTCATACCCGCCAACCTGTCCACGGGCAAAAATGTCGCCACCCTGATCCTGCATCCTACCTTCGCCACGGATGGAAATTACCAGTTGATCGCGAGTGGGCAGGATCAAAGCGGAAACGCAGCAGGACGCCTGAGCTATGACGTGACCTTCCGGGTGATCAATACGCCTATGATCTCCAACGTATTCAACTACCCCAACCCCTTTACCACCTCCACGGCCTTTGTATTTACGCTGACGGGATCGGTGGTACCCCAGGAGATGAGGATCGAAATCTTAACGATCACGGGTAAGATCGTCAGGGAGATCACGGAGGCTGAACTGGGTCCCATCCATATCGGCAACAACGTCACCACGTTCAAATGGAACGGCACCGACCAATATGGGAACAAGGTGGGCAATGGGGTATACCTGTACCGGATCATCACGAACCTGAATGGGAAGTCCCTCGGTAAGTACACCGAGCAGGGGACCAATACCGACCAGTATTTCAAAGCGGGGTATGGGAAAATGTACCTGATGCGGTAGCAGAGCGCATTGCGTCCAGCTGCGCGCTGCGCTGCACGTATTTCCCGATCATATCGAATTCGAGATTGACCGTATCGCCGGGTTTCAGCGTTTGCATATTCGTGTGCCCGTACGTATAGGGAATGATGGCGACGCTAAAGGTATCCATGCCTACGTCGAAGAGGGTGAGGCTGATCCCATTGAGACTAATGGAACCCTTCTCTATGACCAGGGAGGCGAAAGACGCCGGGAAGGCGATCCGGTACTCCCAACTGCCGGCGCGCTCCAGGTACCCGATACAGGTGCCGGTGGTGTCCACGTGGCCCTGGACGATATGGCCATCCAGCCTTCCCGAAGGTTGCAGGCACCTTTCCAGGTTGATCAGGACGCCCTCTTTCCAGGAATCGAGGTTGGTCTTTTCCAGGGTTTCCCGGATGGCGGTTACGCGGTGCATATCCGGAGTGACTTCCTCCACGGTGAGACAAGCCCCGTTGTGGGAAACGCTTTGATCGATGCGGAAAGTGTCCGAGAGGGGAGAGGCGATCCAAAAGGTCTTGTTGGTACCAGTGGCGCTTAGGCTGTGCACCCGGCCCAGGGATTCGATGATACCAGTAAACATAGTGGGCACAAAATTCGGAAAATTGTACGGAAAAGCGCTATCTTTGCCCTCCTAAAAAGCCTCAAGGAGTATCTATGTTAATTATTGATTCAAAGGATTGCGAAAACATCGACAAGGCCCTCAAAAAGTACAAAAAGAAATTTGAGAAAGCCCGTATTTTACTGCAATTACGTGAACGTCAGTCTTTTACTAAGCCTTCCGTGAAACGTCGTACGGAAGTGCTGAAAGCCGTATACCGCCAGCAGCTGGCCAACGGGGAAATCGAAAAGTAAGCACGGCCTTCACGGCCTGTAGCATATAGGTATTGATAGGGATAAAGCGCTAACTTTGACCCTATCAATATTTTTTTTGCCCGACCTGCCCGCCCATATCGCCGAATTCCTGGCCTACCTGCAGTGGGAAAAGCGTTATTCACCACATACCATCCTGGGTTATAAAACCGACCTGCTGGCGTGCTTCTCTTACCTGGAAAGCCAATACGGGGTGACGGGGCCGGCAGAGGTGGAAACGGGCTATGTCAGGAGCTGGTTGGCCTCACTTAAGGAAGAGGGGTTGAGTTCCAGGTCCTTGCACCGGAAGATTTCCTCCTTGAAATCCTACATCAAATATCACTTACGGAAAGGGACCATTACCCGCAACCCCATGACGGTCATCGTCTCTCCCAAAATGAATGGGAGGCTTCCCGGTTTTGTAGCCGAAAAGGACATTCATATCCTATTTCAATATGTGGAATTCCCCGAAGGTTTCGAAGGTGAAACGCAGCGACTTATCCTGGCCTTGTTTTACCTCACGGGTATGCGTCTGGCAGAGTTGGTACAACTGAAAGAAAGCCAGGTGGATGGGTCCAAGTCCGTGCTGAAGGTATTGGGAAAGGGGAATAAGGAACGCGTCATTCCCCTCGAGCGCCAATGGATGGAGCGCATTAAGGAATATCAGGCGTTGAAGGTGCAGACCTTCGAACAACCCAACCGCGAATTCCTGCTCCTGGGTATAAAGGGTAAGCCCCTGTATCCCAAATACGTATATCGCGTGGTGCGGAAGTACCTGGGGATGGTGACGACCACGGAAAAAAAGAGCCCACACGTGTTGAGGCATACTTTTGCTACCCACCTGTTGGAACACGGCGCGGACCTGAATGCCGTGAAAGAGTTGCTGGGTCATTCCAGCCTTGCGGCCACGCAAGTCTACACGCATAATTCCATCGAAAAACTCAAGGAGACTTTCTCCAAGGCACACCCCAAAGCTTAGCAAAATTTAGTGACCAAATTTTTGGCAGAATTCGCGCGTTGGACTACCTTAATAGGCCAGGCTCAATCTGGATATACGCCGAAGTTCTTTGCAGATATCAAATTACAATTACTCACTTTTAAAATCGTGATTGCTATGAACGTAAACATTCAAACGGTTCGGTTTGATGCGGACGCCAAATTGTTGGATCATGTGAGCAGAAAAGTTAGGAAGCTGAACAATTTCCACGATCGAATTACCACCGTGGAAGTATTTCTGAAGCTGGATAACGTCGTTCACCAGATCAAGGATAAGATCGCAGAAATCAAGGTCCTCGTCCCCCGGCACGAATTTTTTGTAAAGCAATCTTCGAAGTCTTTTGAAGCCTCTTTCGATAGCGCATTGGAAGCTCTCATCAACCAGATCAAGCGCCAGAAAGAGAAAACGAAAACAACGGTCACCCTGGCCATTGTTCGCTAAGATGCACTACGACCTTCACCCGACCGCCGGCTCGATCCTTATGGGGTCCCCGGCGGCCGGCAGGGGGTCCTTCCAGGGTGACGATTTCACCCCCTGACGCGCCACCTGCCCCAACCCTTTTTCCCCCTCCTAAAATTTTGAGTTTAAAAGTTTTCCCTTACCTTTGCCATCCCGAAAATGACAATGTCCGCACCCCTGTGTCTCAAAGTTCTTTACAGTAGTGCGTTACAGCCGTTGAAGTTAGTGCCGGGCAAGGAACAATATAGGCCACTTTAGCTCAGCTGGTAGAGCAACTGATTTGTAATCAGTAGGTCGTTGGTTCGATCCCGACAAGTGGCTCAGCGGACGTCGCCAAACGGGGGATCATCAGGGCAGGTTCCAGAGCGGCCAAATGGGGCGGACTGTAAATCCGCTGTCTTTCGACTTCAGTGGTTCGAATCCACTCCTGCCCACGCTTAAGTTGGCCCTTCGGGCGGCGGGCCTGTGGCCCGCCAATTGGGGTCAAAAATTGCGGAAGTAGCTCAATTGGTAGAGCGATAGCCTTCCAAGCTATAGGTTGCGGGTTCGACCCTCGTCTTCCGCTCTACGTTGAACGCCGGCCCTTCAGGGAGGCGGAATACGACAAGCCGTTGTAGCTCAGTGGTAGAGCACTTCCTTGGTAAGGAAGAGGTCAAGAGTTCAATTCTCTTTAACGGCTCAAAATAACCATGGGGCCTGCAACGGCCTAAAGGACTGAAAATAAAGAAGTTACCTCGCGGCCCCCTGGGGCCAAGGGGTTTTTAGATTTAACAAAAACCACAACAAAAAAAGATAAAAAATGTCTAAAGAGACCTTTAAGAGGGAGAAACCGCACGTAAACGTCGGTACCATCGGCCACGTCGACCACGGTAAAACTACCCTGACGGCTGCCATAACCTCCATTCTGGCGAAGAAAGGTATGGCAGAAGCAAAGAAGTATGATGAAATTGACGCCGCACCCGAAGAAAAGGAGCGTGGTATCACCATCAATACGGCTCACGTCGAGTACTCGACGAATGCTCGACACTATGCGCACGTGGACTGCCCCGGTCACGCGGACTATGTGAAGAACATGATCACGGGTGCCGCCCAGATGGATGGCGCTATCCTCGTTGTGGCTGCTACGGATGGTCCCATGCCCCAAACCAAGGAGCACATCCTCCTGGCCCGCCAGGTAGGTGTTCCCCGTATCGTGGTGTTCATGAATAAGGTTGACCTTGTTGACGACCCCGAACTGTTGGAACTGGTGGAAATGGAAATCCGCGAACTGTTGACCACCTATGGCTTTGACGGGGACAACACCCCGATCATCCAGGGTTCCGCAACGGGCGCGCTGGCCGGTGATGACAAGTGGGTAAAAGCGGTAGAGCAGCTCATGGATGCTGTGGATACCTACATTCCCCTGCCTCCCCGTCCGGTCGATCAACCCTTCCTGATGTCGGTGGAAGACGTATTCTCCATCACTGGCCGCGGAACCGTCGCTACGGGTCGTATCGAGCGCGGTAAGGTTAAGGTGGGTGAAGGCGTTGAAATCGTCGGTCTGATCCCCGAGCCCCTGACTTCCACCGTAACGGGTGTGGAAATGTTCAAGAAGCTGCTGGACGAAGGCCAGGCTGGTGACAACGCTGGTTTGTTGCTGCGCGGTATTGAAAAGAAAGATATCCGTCGCGGGATGGTTATCTGCAAACCCAAGTCCATCACGCCCCACACCGAGTTCAAGGCTGAAGTATACGTACTGAGCAAAGAAGAAGGTGGCCGTCACACGCCCTTCTTCAACAAATATCGTCCCCAGTTCTACTTCCGTACCACGGACGTTACTGGTGAGGTCGAGCTGAACGCGGGTACGGAAATGATCATGCCTGGTGACAATACTTCCCTGACGGTGAAGCTGATCGCTCCCATCGCCATGGAAAAAGGTTTGAAGTTCGCCATCCGCGAAGGCGGTCGTACCGTCGGAGCCGGACAGGTAACGGATGTCCTGAAGTAGTAGTTCAAAAAAATAAGTAACTTTATAGCCAGACCGGGCGGCTTCGGCCGTCCGGTTTGGCTTCGGGACCGCGCAAGCGGAAGACCGAAGGTCTACGGGCTTAGTTCAATGGTAGAATAGAGGTCTCCAAAACCTTTGATCGTGGTTCGAATCCGCGAGCCCGTGCCAGCGGCGGCCATAACGGCGGCCAGTAAAGTAAAACGACGACAATGAATAAGATACTAACATACTGCAAGGATTCTTACCGGGAACTGGTAGAAAAGGTCACCTGGCCTACCTGGGCCCAGTTACAACAATCCACTACGATAGTTCTGGCTGCCACAGCCCTGATCACATTCCTGGTGTGGATCATGGATGCGGCCATCTCCAGGATATTGCAGGCCTTTTATTCAACTGTGAACTGATGGAAACTGTAGATCAGGACGTTAAAGAAAAAGAAACCAAGTGGTACGTCCTCCGCGTGGTGAGTGGCAAGGAAAGAAAGGTGAAGGAATACCTGGATAAGGAAATCTCCCGTAGTGGGTGGAGTGAAATCGTAAAGCAGGTTTTTCTCCCCATGGAAAAGGTGTATAAAGTGCAAAACGGGAAAAAGGTCATGCGCGAGCGTAACTATTATCCGGGGTACGTTTTTGTGGAGGTTCAACTGGGTAAGCTGAATGATGACCTGAGGGACGCCATTAAAAATACGACCAACGTCATTCACTTCCTGGGTAAAGAAGATCCTGTGGCTTTGCGCAAGGCGGAGGTCAACAAGATGCTGGGCAAAGTGGATGAACTTTCGGATGCGGGCGTGACGCTGAGCGAACCCTTCATCGTCGGAGAAACCATCAAGATCGTCGATGGTCCGTTCAACGACTTCAACGGCGTGATCGAAGAAGTGAATGATGAAAAGAAGAAATTGAAAGTGGCGGTAAAGGTCTTCGGACGTGCGACGCCCGTGGAGTTGAATTACATGCAAGTCGAGAAGCTGGCGTAAGAGCCGCTTGGATATATGGTAGAAAGGGCGCCGGGTGGCGCCCTTTTTTTTATACCTGGCGCCTTGCGGCGCCGCACAATCGGGCGCCGTGTGCTAGTCGGCGCACCGCTATTCTGGGCGCCGGGTGACTACTTGCCGGGACCAGCCCAGCCCATCGATGCCTAAAACGACTTCATCGCCCTCTTTGAGATATACCGGCGGGTTCATCCCGAGCCCGACTCCCGCGGGAGTACCCGTGGAAATCACGTCTCCTGGCAGGAGGGTCATGAACTGGCTGATATAGGATACGAGGTATGCTATCCCAAAAATCAAATTGCTGGTGTTGCCGTCCTGGCGCGTTTCCCCGTTTACCGTAAGCCACAGGCGCAAGTTCCCCAGGTCGGGCATGGAGTCGGGAGTGGCCAGCCAGGGGCCCATGGGGGCGAAAGAGTCACAGCTTTTTCCCTTCACCCATTGTCCTCCGCGCTCGAGTTGGTAGGCGCGCTCGCTGTAATCGTTGTGGAGGAGATAACCTGCAACGTAATCCAATGCTTCGGCGTCGGGTACGTAGCTTGCCCGCTTACCGATGACAACTGCCAGCTCCACCTCCCAGTCCATTTTCTCGCTGCCGGGGGGAAGGATGACGGGATCGGTGGGACCGCTCAGGGCGGTGGTGGATTTGAAAAACAGGATGGGCTCCTTGGGTATTTCGGCATTGGTCTCGCGGGCATGGTCCGCGTAATTGAGACCTATGCAAACGATCTTGGAAGGACGGGCGATGGGGGAGGCCCAGCGCTCGGTAGGGTCCACTTCTGGTAGATTCCCGAGACGGGGGCTCAACCACGAGCGGAGGCGGCTGATGCCATCGGTTGCAAAGAAGTTTTCGTTGTAATCGGATCCAAAGGCGCCAGTAGCATAACGCCTGCCTTGCCACATGATACCGGGTTGCTCTCTACCGGGGATGCCATAACGTATGAGTTGCATAATACTTTAGTTGTTCAGTTTAATGAATCCTCCGTCGATGGGGTAATCACAGCCCGTGATGAAGCCCGCTTCGTCGGAACAAAGGTACAGGGCGAGGGCAGCCACTTCCGATGGGGCCGCCATGCGGCCTATGGGTTGGGTGCGGGAAAGTTTTTCGAACATTTCCTTTTCCTTGCCGGGATAATTTTTTGCAATGAAGCCGTCCACGAAGGGCGTATGCACGCGCGCGGGGGAAATGCTGTTGCAGCGGATGCCTTCGGCGATATAATCCTTGGCGACGCTCAGGGTCATGCTCAGCACCGCACCCTTGCTGGTCGAGTAGGCGAAGCGGTCGGGTATGCCGACGGTGGCTGCAATCGAGCCTACATTCAGGATGACGCCCTGGCGTTGGTTCTTCATGGCGGCGATGACCGCTTGCATCATGAGGAAGATACCCTTTACGTTGACGGCATAGACTCTATCGAAATCGGCTTCCGGGGTGGATTCGAGTTTGCCCACGTGGGCGATGCCCGCGGCATTCACGAGAATATCGATACGGCCTGAGGTTGAGAGGACTTGGGCGGCAAGGTTGGCTACAGCCGTTGCGGAAGTGACGTCGCAGGCATGCGGGAGGACGCCGGTGGGAAACGTGGAGGTGTTGAGGTCAACGCCATGAACGGTGGCCCCGGCGGTGACGAAGCATTCGGCGATAGCGCGGCCAATACCACTACCCGCACCTGTAATGATGGCGGATTTATTTTGAAGGGAAAACATCAGAAAATGCGCAGTTCGGTGTCCAAAACTAGGGGTTTGACCTCAGACAGGGGTTTTCTTTTTTCGATGATATCGAGGAGCATTTCAGCGGCTAACTGGCCCTGCTGATAAGGGTGTTGCTCCACGGAGGCCAGTGGAGGGACGTCCAGGAAATTGCAAATCGGGAGGTTGGCGAAGCTGACGAAGCTGATATCCTCATTGATCCTGATTTTTTCCTTGCGCGCGAATTGGATGGCGTCGAGACAGACATAGTCGTTGAAGCACAAAATAGCGGTGGGTCGGTTGGGCAATGCCAACAGCGCTGCGATAGCGAGGCGTGTTTCCTCGGGGGAAAGGTCGATTTCGCGGACCAGGGCGGGGTCCACGGAAATGCCGCGACCGGCCAAGGCCGCCTCGTAGCCTTCTAACCTTTGCTGGCTGGCGATAAGACTGGCGGGCCCCTTTAGAAGGGCGATATGCGTATGCCCTTTTCCCACCAAAAAATTCACGGCCTGTTCCGCTCCGGAACGGATATTACTGCTCACGGAAGGGGCGTTCCCGCCGGGAGGGATGCGATCGAAATAAACCAGGGGGATGTTGTACTTGTCCAGGATATCCAGGTGCCCATACTGGTCGGTATGTTTGGACACGGACAGGATCATTCCGTCCACCCGGTGTTTGCGGAAGGTTTCCACCAGGACCTTTTCCCGGTCCACCGATTCGTGGGATTGTCCGATCAGGACGGTATAGCCCTGGAAGGTGGCCACGTCCTCTATGCCGCTGATCGCCTGGGAAAAGAACTGTTCGCTCAGCTCCGGGAGGATGACCCCTATGGTGTACCACTTCTTCTGTTTGAAGGAGATGGCCAGGGTATTGGGCTCATAATTCAGCTCCCTGGCCAGCTTTTGCACCTGCATTTTGGTCCTAAGGCCAATTCTGGGGTGGTTGTGGAGAGCCCTGGAAACCGTAGAGACCGAAATATTGAGGCGCTGAGCGATTTCCTTGATGGTAGGAAGCTTTTGATCCATTTCAACATTAAATTTAGGGCGAAATCCGCAATAATTGGGGTTTTATCCCTACCTTTGCCATCCCAATTTTGGGAGTTCCGTCCTTCGTGGGCGGGACGCTAGAACCAAAAAACCATTTATAATGGCAAAAGAAATCACAGGTTTCGTAAAACTCCAGGTGAAGGGCGGCCAAGCCAACCCCGCACCTCCGGTTGGACCTGCGCTGGGTTCCAAGGGTGTCAACATCATGGAATTCTGCAAGCAGTTCAACGCCAGGACCCAGGACAAGCCCGGCAAGGTGCTCCCCGTCCTGATCACGGTCTACGCCGACAAGTCCTTCGACTTCGTCATCAAAACTCCTCCCGCCGCTGTTCAATTGCTGGAGGCAGCCAAGATTCAAAGTGGTTCGAAAGAGCCCAATCGCACCAAGGTTGGGAAGGTGAACTGGAACCAGGTGGAAGCCATCGCCAAGGACAAAATGTCCGATCTGAATTGCTTTACGGTAGAAAGCGCCATGCGCATGGTGGCCGGAACGGCCCGCAGCATGGGAATCAACGTTGACGGTAAAGCCCCCTGGGATAATTAATTGTTCACCCCTAACAACTTGACAAATGGCCATTACTAAAAAAAGAAAAGCAGCCCTAGCCAAGGTGGATCAGCGCAAGCTGTATTCCCTCAAGGAAGCCAGTACACTGGTGAAAGAGGTGAACACCACCAAATTCGATAGTTCAGTCGACCTCCATATCCGGCTCGGGGTAGATCCCAAAAAAGCCGACCAGGCCGTTCGCGGCACGGTTACCCTGCCCCACGGGACCGGGAAAACCAAAAAGGTCCTCGTCCTTTGCACACCCGATAAGGAAAATGACGCAAAGGCCGCCGGAGCCGATTACGTGGGCCTGGATGAGTTCATCCAGAAGATCGAGGCAGGATGGACGGACGTGGACGTGATTATCGCCACTCCTTCCGTGATGCCCAAGATTGGTAAACTGGGTAAGATCCTGGGTCCCCGCAACCTGATGCCCAACCCGAAGACCGGTACGGTGACCAATGACGTCGCCGCTGCCGTCAATGAGGTGAAGGGCGGTAAGATCGCCTTCAAGGTAGACAAAGCGGGCATCGTTCACGCGTCCATCGGAAGGGTATCCTTTTCCCAGGACAAGATCGAGGCGAACGGCCAGGAGCTGATCAATGCGATCGTCAGGCTGAAACCCGCCACCGCCAAGGGGATTTACCTCAGGGGTCTATCCATGGCGAGCACGATGAGTCCGGGAATTATGATTGATACCAAAACCGTAGTCATTTAAAAAGTGGTATTATGACCAAAGAGCAAAAAAACGAGGTGATCGAACTCCTGAAAGGGAAGTTCTCCCAATATAATAACTTCTACATCACGGATACCGAATCCCTGAGCGTAGATCAGGTGACCAATCTGCGCCGGGCGTGCTTCGACAAGCAGGTGGAAATGAAGGTGGCCAAGAACACCCTTATCAAAAAGGCCCTGGAAGCCCTGGATTCCGAGAAGTACAGCGGCATTTACGATTCCCTGCACAAGGTAACGGCCCTGATGTTCTCCGAAAACCCCAAAGAGCCTGCCCTGATCCTGACCAGCTTCAGGAAGGAAAAGAACCTGGGAAAGCCTGAGCTGAAGGCCGCCTTCATCAACGGGGATATTTACACGGGGGACAACAACCTGAGCACCCTGACCAAGATCAAAACAAAGAACGAGCTCATCGGGGAAGTCATCGGGCTCCTCCAGTCGCCCGCAAAGCGCGTATTGGCTGCGCTGTTGCACCATCACGAAAAAGCCGGCGCCGCCGAGGCACCTGCTGCTGAATAGTAAACCATTATGTATCCGCCGGAGCGCAAGCAATGAAGGTGGAAGAAACTTTAAAACTTTAAAAACATGGCAGACGTTAAAACACTCGCAGAACAACTGGTAGGCCTGACTGTGAAAGAAGTACAGGAACTGGCCAACGTATTGAAAGCCGAATACGGCATCGAACCCGCAGCCGCCGCAGCAGTGGCAGTTGCCAGCACGGACGGCCCCGCCGCAAAAGCTGAAGAAAAGACCTCTTTCGATCTGATCCTGAAGAGCGGTGGCGCCAGCAAGCTGGGCGTCGTCAAGATCGTCAAGGAAATGACCGGACTGGGACTCAAGGAAGCCAAGGACCTGGTAGACACCGCGCCCAAGCCCATCAAGGAAGGCATCTCCAAGGCCGAAGCCGACGAACTGGCGGGCAAGCTGAAGGAAGCCGGAGCCGACGTGGAAATCAAATAAGCGCTCGCGCACATAGAACCAGGGAGCCACCTCGTGATCGGGGTGGCTCCCGTCTTTTTCCCGGTATCGCCCGAGCTAAATCGATTTGCAATCCTGGGAACTAAATAATAAATTACATGATTGTTAAAAATTAACATCTGAACCACTAACTGATGAAGAAACTTTCCATCAAGGATATCGCGCAAAAGGCAGGCGTTTCAACGGCTACCGTTTCGTTTGTCCTGAACGGAAAGGCAGAAGAGATGCGCATCAGCGAACAACTGGCCAAAAAGATCACCAAGCTGGCCAAGCAGCTGGGTTACCAACCCAACCAACTGGCCAGGGGGCTGCGCACGGGAAAGACCCATACGCTCGGATTGATCGTGGAAAACATTTCCAACCATTTCTTCGGGAACCTCGCCAAAGTCATCGAGGACGAGGCCAAGAAGTACAATTACAAAGTCCTTTACTGCAGCACCGAAAACAATACGCTCAAAGCCAAGGAACTCATCCAGATGCTTCAGGACAGGCAGGTGGACGGATACATCATCACCCCTACGGAAGGGTTGGAAGGAGAGATCGAGAAGCTGATCGCGGGTAAAAAGCCCGTGGTGCTCGTGGACCGTTATTTCGCAAACCTGGCTACCAACTACGTACTGGTGGACAACCATAAGGCGGTATACGATACCGTTACCAGGTTGGTCGCCAGGGGGCACCAGCATATCGGAGTGGTTACGGTGGACCTGGCGCTGATCAATATGGAGCAACGCCTGAACGGGTACAAGGACGCCCTCAAGGCGGCCAAGATCCCTTACAAAAAGGAATTGGTGAAAATCATTTCTTTTGACGCCCCGCGAGAAACCGCCATGGACCTGGTTGCCGAATTCCTGGGTTCGGACCAGCCCAAGGATGCTGTGTTCTTCCTCACCAATTACCTGGGTATCCTGGGACTCGAATGCCTGAAAAAACTGAAGTTGAAGGTGCCCGAACAGGTCGCTTTCATTAGCTTCGACGACCACGACATTTTCCGCCTTCATACGCCCAGCATCACGGCCCTGGCGCAACCCGTCGAGGACATAGGGCGGATGGCCATGCAAATTCTTCTGGAGGAGATCAAATCAGGGATGAAGAATGATGCGCACCATTTCCTTCCGGGGGAACTCGTGGTGCGGGAGTCCGCGCTGTAATGCCGGGCGAGCCACGATGCGCGAGTCGGCCTTATAGGGCCACAAGGGCGGCACCTCCTTTGTATTACATGGTAGGTTATGTCACCTTGGAAAACACCATTGCTTGGATTGGCCTTCTTACAAGCTTGCCAGTCGCCGCCGACGTACAGCGCATCCGTCCTAAGCACCCGCTTTTTCCATCCACTCACAAAAACATACACGACCTTTTTTATCAACCCTGTATCCGATACCGGGACCTCCCTGACCGATTTCAACCGTAAAAGGATCGCGGGGACGGTCCGGGCCCTACTGGTCAAAAAGGGCCTGACCCCGGGGGACGCCACGGCGGACCTTTTGGTCAATATCGTTTCCGTGGATACCTGTAAGGTGGGGCGACTCGCGGGGAGGCCCCTCAATGATTGGTACAGGCGATTCCATGGGTTGGTCGATACGCCCGCTTTTGTATACGGAGCGCTGGTCATCGACATCATAGATAAGGACAAAAAAGAGCTGATTTGGGAGGGGGTGGTGAACCGCCCCCTGGACGTCCCTATGAAAGACCCGGACCGACACATTGACCCCTGGGTTACCCGCCTTTTAGCTGACTTTACTCCCTCAGGATCATCGAATTAGACACTGGCATGGCAAATTGGTGCGATTTTTGATAATAATTTGCCCATTTGTTGTTTATTCAGTGAAGATTGATTATCTTTGCGATCCTTTACGTTAGGCCTAATAGATCTTGAACGACAGAAATCAGTCATAAATCATTGAAATTCAGTGACCCATACTTTCCTAAGAGTATGGGCTTGATTGCTTTGTGTACGTCCGTTTGTGCAAAGAATTGAAAAACGCGTTCCTACAGATATGTCAACTACACAGATAAACCACAGGATCAATTTCGGTAAGATCAAGCATCTGGCAGAAACTCCTGATTTGCTGGAAATCCAGTTACAATCATTCAAGGATTTCTTCCAGTTGGAAACTACACCTGACAAGCGCAATGTCGAGGGCCTCTTCCGGGTGTTCAAAGAAAATTTCCCCATCACCGACACGAGGAACATTTTCGTCCTGGAGTTCCTGGATTATTTCGTAGATCCCCCGCGCTATTCCATCGAAGAATGTATGGAAAGGGGTCTGACCTATGCCGTTCCTCTGAAGGCAAAACTCCGCCTCAGTTGTAACGACGAAGAGCATGTGGATTTCCAAACCATCGTCCAGGATGTGTTCCTGGGCAACATCCCTTATATGACCCCCCGCGGCACGTTCATCATAAACGGCGCCGAACGCGTGGTGGTCTCCCAATTGCACCGTTCACCCGGTGTGTTCTTCGGCCAGTCGGTTCACCCGAACGGCACGAAGATTTACTCCGCCCGCGTGATCCCCTTCAAGGGCGCGTGGATGGAATTCGCTACGGACATCAATAATGTGATGTACGCATACATCGACCGGAAGAAGAAATTCCCGGTAACGACCCTTTTGCGTTCCATCGGTTACGAAACCGACAAGGATATCCTGGAGCTCTTCGGGATGGCCGACGAGGTTCCCGCGGACCGGAAAAGCCTCGATAAGTATCTGGGCAAGCGCCTGGCCGCCCGCGTCCTTAGGAGCTGGGTGGAAGACTTCGTGGACGAGGATACGGGGGAAGTCGTTTCCCTCGAGCGCAATGAAGTCGTCATGGAGCGGGACACCGTACTTGATAAAAATGCCATCGAAACAATGGTGGAAATGGGCATCAAGACCGTATTCCTCCAGAAAGAGGAAGTGAGCGGCGACTATGCCATCATCTACAACACCCTGAATAAGGATACTTCGAACTCCGAACTGGAAGCCGTCCAGCACATCTACCGCCAGTTGCGCGGGGCCGATGCACCGGACGACGAAACTGCCCGCGGCATCATCGACAAACTGTTCTTCAGCGACAAGCGCTATGACCTGGGCGAAGTAGGCCGCTACAAGATTAACCGTAAGCTGGGTCTGAACTACAAGCTGGATCAGAAGACCCTGACCAAGGAAGACATCATCGAGATCATCAAATACCTGGTTCGTCTGACCAATGCCAAGGCTGAAATCGACGACATCGATCACCTGAGCAACCGCCGCGTCCGCACCGTGGGCGAGCAGCTCTACGCCCAATTTGGCGTGGGCCTCGCGCGTATGGCAAGGACGATCCGGGAAAGGATGAATGTTCGCGACAATGAGGTGTTCACGCCGGTCGACCTGATCAATGCGCGGACGCTCAGTTCTGTGATCAACTCGTTTTTCGGGACGAGCCAGCTCTCCCAGTTCCTGGACCAGACCAATCCCCTGAGCGAGATCACGCACAAGCGTCGTATCTCCGCCCTTGGGCCCGGAGGTCTGTCCCGCGAACGCGCCGGCTTCGAAGTCCGTGACGTACACTATTCCCACTACGGGCGACTCTGTACGATCGAAACGCCGGAAGGACCGAACATCGGCCTTATCTCCACCCTGTGCGTACACGCCAAGGTGAACGAGATGGGCTTTATCGAAACGCCTTATCACGTCGTCAAAGAAGGAAAGGTAGATATGAAGCACCTGACCTTCCTGAGCGCCGAAGAAGAAGATTCCGCCAAGATCGCCCAGGCCAACATCCAAATGGACGATAAGGGCAATATATTGGAAGAAAAGGTCCGTTCCCGGGAAACCGGCGACTTCCCCATCCTGGACAAGGGCGAAGTGGAATACATGGACGTCGCGCCCAACCAGATCGTGGGTCTCAGCGCTTCGCTGATCCCCTTCCTGGAGCATGACGACGCCAACCGCGCCCTGATGGGATCGAACATGCAACGTCAGGCCGTTCCCCTGATCCGCCCTGAAGTGCCCATCGTTGGTACGGGGTTGGAAGGGAAAGCTGCCCGCGACGCGCGCATCCAGATCCACGCCGAAGGCAAAGGGGTCGTAGAATTCGTGGACGCCAACGAAATCCACGTCCGCTACGAGCGCAATGAGCAGCAAAAGCTGGTGAGCTTCGAGGACGACCTGAAGATTTACCGCCTGACCAAGTTCATCAAGACCAACCAAAGCACCTGTATCAACCTCCGCCCATGCGTCCACAAAGGACAACACGTGGTGGAAGGCGACTTCCTCACGGAAGGATACGCTACCCGCGAAGGGGAACTGGCCCTGGGCCGGAACCTGAAGGTGGCCTTCATGCCCTGGAAAGGATACAATTTCGAGGACGCCATCGTGATCTCGGAAAAAGTCGTCAGCCAGGATTTGTTCACCTCGGTGCACATCGAAGAATTCGAACTGGAAGTCCGCGATACGAAGCTGGGTGAGGAAGAACTCACCCCGGACATCCCCAACGTTTCGGAAGAGGCCACCAAGGACCTGGACCAGAACGGGGTGATCCGGATTGGCGCTCATGTCAAGGAAGGAGACATCCTGATTGGAAAGATCACGCCTAAGGGTGAATCCGATCCGACGCCTGAGGAGAAGTTGTTGCGCGCTATCTTCGGCGACAAGGCCGGGGATGCCAAGGACGCTTCTTTGAAAGCACCCGCAGGTACGGAAGGGGTCGTCATCAACAAGAAGTTGTTCCAGAGAGCCAAGAAGGATAAGAATGGTAAAGTGCGCGAGAAGGCCGCCCTGGAAAAAGTAGAAAAGGTGCACGAACAGAATACCAAGGAATTGCTGGAAGTCCTCCTGAGCAAGCTGTTGACGCTCCTTAAAGAGCACACCAGCTCCGGGGTCACCAACAATTTCGGGGAAATGCTGATCGGCAAGGGAGCCAAATTCACCCAGAAGAACCTGGCGGGGATCGACTATCAAAACGTCAACCCCCTGGGCTGGACGAGCGACGCGAAGACCGACGACGCGATCAACACGCTCCTGCACAATTATAATATCAAGTACAACGAAGAGCTCGGCCGCTACAAGCGCGAGAAGTTCAACATCTCCATCGGGGATGAACTGCCCGCGGGCGTGCTCAAGCTGGCAAAAGTATACCTGGCCGTGAAGCGTAAGCTGAAGGTAGGAGACAAGATGGCCGGCCGTCACGGGAACAAGGGTATCGTGGCCAAGATCGTGCGCGCTGAAGACATGCCCTTCCTGGAAGACGGGACACCCGTGGACATCGTGCTGAACCCCCTGGGGGTGCCCAGCCGTATGAACCTGGGCCAGATCTACGAGACGATCCTGGGTTGGGCCGGGGAAAAGCTGGAAAACCGCTTCTCCACACCCATCTTCGACGGAGCCTCCGTGGAAGAAATTTCCGAATTCTGCACCAAGGCAGGTATCCCGACGATGGGACACACCTACCTCTATGATGGGGAAACGGGAGAACGCTTCCACCAAAAGGCAACCGTGGGGATCATCTACATCATCAAGCTCCATCACATGGTCGATGATAAGATGCACGCCCGTTCCATCGGGCCCTACAGCCTCATCACGCAGCAGCCCCTCGGTGGTAAAGCCCAGTTCGGCGGACAGCGTTTCGGGGAAATGGAAGTCTGGGCCCTCGAAGCCTACGGTGCTTCCAACATCCTGCAGGAACTGCTGACCATCAAATCGGACGACATCATCGGCAGGGCGAAAACGTACGAAGCTATTGTTAAGGGAGAGAATGTACCCCGTCCGGGCGTACCTGAATCCTTCAATGTCCTCGTGCACGAACTGCGCGGACTTGGATTGGACCTGAAATTTGAATAATTCTAAAAACAAGGAACTCGGCATATGGCGCTCAAAAAAGATAACAGACCCAAGGCCACGTTTTCGAAGATTACGATCGGCCTGGCTTCTCCGGACAGCATCCTGGAAAGGTCCTACGGGGAAGTATTGAAACCCGAAACGATCAACTACCGCACGTACAAGCCCGAAAGAGACGGCTTGTTCTGCGAGCGGATCTTCGGGCCGGTAAAAGATTACGAATGTGCTTGCGGCAAATACAAGCGCATCCGCTATAAGGGAATCGTGTGCGATCGTTGCGGTGTAGAGGTTACAGAGAAGAAGGTAAGGCGCGAGCGCATGGGACACATCAAGCTGGTGGTTCCTGTTGTGCACATCTGGTACTTCAAGAGCCTTCCCAACAAGATCGGCTACCTCCTGGGTGTCAGCTCCAAGAAGCTGGAATCCATCATTTATTATGAAAGGTTCGTGGTTATCCAGCCCGGTATCCGGGTGGACAAGGGCCAGAACCCCGGGGACCTGCTGACGGAAGAAGAATACCTGGACATCCTGGATACCCTGCCCAAGGACAACCAATACCTGCCTGACGACGATCCCAATAAGTTCATCGCCAAGATGGGTGCGGAAGCCGTGCATGACATGCTGGGCCGCATCGACCTGGATGGCCTGAGCTTTTCCCTGCGCAACGCCGCGGCTACGGAGACGAGCCAGCAGCGTAAAGCAGACGCCCTCAAGCGCCTCAGCGTGGTCGAAGCTTTCCGTGAAGCCTCCAACCGCATCGAGAACAGCCCGGAATGGATGGTGATGCAATACATCCCCGTTATACCTCCGGAACTGCGTCCGTTGGTGCCCCTGGACGGCGGGCGTTTTGCTTCCTCTGATTTGAACGACCTGTATCGCCGCGTCATCATCCGGAACAACCGTTTGAAGCGTCTGTTGGAGATCAAGGCTCCCGAAGTGATCCTGCGTAACGAAAAGCGCATGCTCCAGGAAGCCGTGGACTCCCTGTTCGACAATAGCCGCAAGAGCAATGCCGTGAAGGCCGAAGGCGGCCGCGCCCTGAAGTCCCTGAGCGACGTGCTCAAGGGGAAACAAGGCCGGTTCCGTCAGAACCTGCTGGGTAAGCGCGTGGACTACTCCGGTCGTTCGGTGATCGTGGTCGGTCCCGAATTGAAGCTGAGCGAGTGCGGTTTGCCCAAGGATATGGCGGCCGAGCTCTTCAAACCCTTCATCATCCGCAAGCTGATCGAGCGCGGCATCGTGAAGACGGTCAAGAGCGCGCGTAAGCTGGTCGATAAGAAAGAAGCCATCATCTGGGACATCCTGGAAAACGTGCTCAAGGGCCACCCGGTTCTCCTGAACCGCGCCCCGACACTGCATCGTTTGTCTATCCAGGCCTTCCAGCCCAAGCTGGTAGAAGGGAAAGCCATCCAGTTGCACCCCCTCGTTTGTTCGGCGTTCAACGCCGACTTCGACGGTGACCAGATGGCCGTGCACGTGCCCCTGAGCAACGCCGCCGTCCTGGAAGCCCAGCTCCTGATGTTGTCCAGTCACAACATCCTCAACCCCCAGAACGGGACGCCCATTACCCTGCCCAGCCAGGACATGGTGTTGGGTTTGTATTATATTACTAAGGGCCGCCGCTCCACCGAGACCGAAAAGGTCCGCGGGGAAGGGAAGGCATTCTATTCGGCGGATGAAGTCCTGATCGCCTACAATGAGAACCAGATCGACCTGCACGCCTGGATCAAGGTGAAGGTCGACGTCCGTAATGACGACGGCACCCTTGAACGGAAACTCATCGAAACAACCGTGGGCCGCGTCCTGTTCAATCAGAACGTTCCCAAGGCGGTGGGTTTCGTGAATGCCCTGCTCGCCAAGAAAAACCTGAGGGAAATCATCGGGAACATCATCAAGTGGACCGACATCCCCCAGACCGCGAAGTTCCTGGACGATATCAAGACGCTGGGATTCCGCACGGCCTTCCGTGGCGGCTTGTCCTTCAACGTGCTCGATCTGACCATTCCGGAAATCAAGACCGAAATGGTCGAATCCGCCCAGGGTGAAGTCGACGAGGTATGGGAAAACTACAACATGGGCCTCATCACCAACAACGAGCGCTACAACCAGATCATCGACATCTGGTCCCGCGTGGATACCAAGGTGACCGAGACCTTGATCCGCGAAATGGCCAACGACAAACAAGGCTTCAACTCCGTGTTCATGATGCTGGACTCCGGGGCCCGTGGTTCCAAGCAACAGGTTAAGCAGCTCGCCGGGATGCGGGGCCTCATGGCCAAGCCCAGGAAGAGCGGCTCCACCGGCTCGGAAATCATCGAAAACCCCATCCTGTCCAATTTCAAGGACGGATTGAACGTATTGGAATACTTCATCTCCACCCACGGCGCCCGTAAGGGTCTGGCCGATACGGCCCTGAAGACGGCCGACGCCGGTTACCTGACGCGTCGTCTCGTGGACGTCGCCCAGGACGTGGTGATCACGGAGGAAGACTGCGGTACCCTGAGGGGGATCGCAACCACCGCCCTGAAGGACAACGAAGAAATTGTGGAACCCCTCTACGACCGTATCCTCGGACGTACGTCGGTACACAATATATATGATCTCGCCACAGACAAGCTCATCATCAATGCAGGGGAACCCATCACCGAAGAAATAGCCCACGAGATCGAAGCCAGCGGCATCGATACCGTGGAAATCCGTTCGGTACTCACCTGCGAGAGCAAACGTGGAGTGTGCGTGCGCTGCTACGGGAAGAACCTGGCCACCGGGTACGTCGCCCAGAAGGGAGATGCGGTGGGCATCATCGCTGCCCAGTCCATCGGGGAACCCGGTACACAGTTGACCCTGCGGACCTTCCACGTGGGTGGTGTCGCCGGCTCGGCATCGGTTGAATCCACCATGCTGGCCAAGTTCGACGGGACGGTCCAGTTCGACGGTCTGCGTACCGTTCAAACGGAAAACAACGACGGTGATAAGATCCAGATCGTTATCGGCCGGACCGGTGAATTGAGGCTCATGGACGTGAAGAATGACCGTCTTTTGATTACCAACAATATTCCTTACGGTGCTACCCTGAACGTGAAGGATGGCCAAAAGGTGACCAAGGGCGACGTGCTCTGCACCTGGGACCCCTTCAACAACGTCATCGTTTCCGAGATTCCGGGTAATGTCAAGTTCGAGCACATCATCGAAGGCGTAACTTACCGTGAAGAGGCTGACGAACAAACGGGACACCGCGAAAAGGTGGTGATCGAAACCAAGGACAAGACCAAGATTCCCGTCATCATCATCGAAGGCGCCAAGGAAGTGAAAATGTACAACCTCCCCGTGGGGTCACATATCAGCGTAGATAGCGATGAGGCCGTAAAGGCCGGGCAGGTGATCGTGAAGATCCCCCGCGTCATCGGCAAACTCCGCGACATCACCGGTGGTCTGCCCCGCGTCACGGAGTTGTTTGAAGCGCGTAACCCCAGCAACCCGGCCATCGTCGCCGAAATCGACGGGGTGGTCGCCTTCGGGAACATCAAGCGCGGTAACCGCGAAATCATCGTGGAAGCCAAGGACGGTGTCGTGAAGAAATACCTGGTTCCCCTGACCCGCCAGATCCTGGCCCAGGATGGGGACTTCGTAAAAGCTGGCGTGGCCCTGTCCGACGGACAGATCAGCCCGGGCGACATCCTCTCGATCAAGGGACCCTTTGCCGTTCAGGAATACGTGGTGAATGAAATCCAGGAAGTGTACCGCCTCCAGGGTGTGAAGATCAACGACAAGCATATCGAGGTGATCGTGCGTCAGATGATGAAGAAGGTAGAGATCGTCGATCCCGGAGATACCCGGTTCCTGGAAGGGGACTTGGTGGACCGCTTTGAATTCATCGATGAGAACGACTGGATTTTCGATAAAAAGGTGATCTCCGACCAGGGCGAAAGCACCAAGCTGAAACCCGGTCAGATCGTCACCCTCCGCGAGGTGCGCGAAGAAAATTCGGTCCTGCGTCGGAATGACAAGAAGCTGACGGATTTCCGCGACGCGGAACCCGCTACCAGCCAACCCGTCCTGCTGGGGATCACCAAGGCCTCCCTGGGCGTACAAAGCTGGATTTCGGCCGCTTCCTTCCAGGAAACGACTAAGGTCCTCAGCAGCGCCGCCATCCAGGGCAAGACTGACGAAATGCTCGGCTTAAAGGAAAACGTCATCACGGGTCACCCCATCCCTGCGGGTACAGGTCTCCGTGACTTCGAGAACATGATCGTCGGCAGCAAGGAAGAATATGAATTGCTTCAGACTTCAAGGGAAGTCATGCAATTCGATGAAGAAGAATAGCGTCGGCCCTCCGGGGACGCAATAATTGTTAAAATATTAGGGCCGCTATGTTTGTAGCGGCCCTTTTTTGTTAATTTCGACCTCGATGAAGAATGTTTCCCTAGTCCTCAATGTGGTGCTGCTGGTAGCGGTAGGCGTTTTGTTCTACTTCCATTTCAAGGGCTCCGGCCAGGCTCCGGTAGTTTTCAATGTACCCTCCCGCATGGACACCTCGGTCCTCTCCAGGCCCCTCAAGGTGGCTTACGTGGACTTGGATACCATTGAGGAGAAGTTCGTTTACTTCAAACAAACCCAGGACGAGTTCAACCGCCGCCGCGAGCAGGCCGACCGAACCCTTAATCAGGAATACAATGACCTGGAGCGCAGGCGCTATGAAATGGCCCAGCGGGGCGCCACCCTTAGCCAAAAAGAGGTAGAGGACTTCCAGAAAGACTATACGACTAAAATGCAGGAACTCCAGAAGGACCGCGATGCAAAGTCCCAGCAATTCCTGGACGAGCAGCAGAAATTGACGGATGACGTATGGGGCAAGATCAAGACCTTCCTTTCGGATTACAATAAGTCCAAGAAATACTCCTTTATTTTTACTTCCGGAAAAGGCGCCCTGAATTTGTTTTACGAGGATACGGCCTACAATATCACCAGTGAGGTATTGGCGGGGCTGAATGCCACCGTCAAGGTTACCCCGGGGCAGTAGATTTGCGCGTCTCGCGCCGCCCGTCCCCGCGATTTGCATGGTTCGCCGGAAAGCTTATCTTCGGGTATGACTCGAGAAACGACTAACGGGGCGCCGGCCCACCCATCTTCCTTCAAACAATCTATTGGACTTTTAGACGGCACCATGCTGGTGGCCGGATCGATGATCGGTTCGGGCATCTTCCTGGTCAGCGCCAACATCACCCAACATGTAGGCTCCGCGGGCTGGTTGATCCTGACGTGGGCGCTCACGGGCTTCATGACGCTTGCCGCGGCCGTGAGCTATGGGGAATTGAGTGGTATGTTTCCCAAAGCCGGTGGACAATACGTATACCTCCGCGAAGCCTATAACCCCCTGATTGGTTTCCTCTTTGGGTGGAGTTTCTTCGGGGTGGTGCAAACGGGCACCATTGCCGCCGTAGCGGTGGCCTTCGGCATTTACGCGGGGTACCTCATGCCGGGACTGGATACTGTCCTGGTTCACGTGGGTTCTGTGAACATCACGGGGCAGAGTCTCCTGGCGCTGGGGGTGGTTATTCTACTCACGTATGTCAATACGCGCGGCGTCAAGGAAGGGAAATTCATTCAAACTACCTTTACCGTAATAAAACTACTTTCTCTTTTCGGGCTGATCGTCCTTGGATTGCTGCTAGCCGCTCGTGGCAGCATCTGGCACGCCAACTGGCAGGAAGGGTGGAAGTTCAGGCAATACGATTCCGGCACGGGGATTTGGCAGTCGGTTGGGTTCATGGTGGGCCTGGGCGCCATGTCCGCCGCCATGGTGGGATCCTTGTTCAGCAGTGACGCCTGGAACAACATCACCTTCGTAGCGGGAGAGATCAAGCGCCCCGAGCGCAATATCGGCCTGAGCCTCGTTTTCGGCACGCTGATCGTGAGTGTTATTTATGTCTGCGCCAACCTGATGTACGTATCCGTACTCAGCATGAAGGATATTGCCTTCGCCCCGCACAGCAGGGTGGCCGTGGCCGCGGCGGAAAAGATCTTTCCCGGCCTGGGGGGGATCATCATCGCCGTTATGATCATGATCTCCACCTTCGGATGCATCAACGGGCTCATCCTTTCGGGGGCTCGTGTGTACTATACCATGGCGCAGGACAAGTTGTTTTTTCGGCGGACCGGGGACCTCAACCGCAATGCGGTACCAGGATATGCCCTGTGGATCCAATGCATCTGGACCTGCCTGCTTTGCCTCAGCGGCAGTTATAACGCCTTGCTGACCTACGTGATCTCCGTGGTCCTGATCTTTTATGTACTGACCCTGATCGGCATCTTTGTCCTGCGCTATCGCCGCCCCGACATGCCCCGCCCCTATAAGGCCTTCGGTTACCCCTACCTGCCGATCATTTATTGCCTGCTCGCCACCACCGTTACCATATGCCTTTTCGTATACCAGTGGAGCACCACCTGGCCCGGGGCATTGATAGTTGTCTCGGGGATACCAATTTATTACCTTGCAGTCCGTAACAGATCCGCCAGCGTATGAGCCAATTTTCCTTCGACCAATTGTTCGAACGCTTCAGAGATATAAAAGTAGGAGTCATCGGAGACGTGATGCTGGACACCTACATGTGGGGCCGTGTGGACCGTATATCCCCGGAGGCGCCCGTCCCGGTCGTTGCCTTGCATCACAAGGAATTCCGGATCGGCGGGGCCGGCAACGTGGCCCTCAACCTCCAGTCCCTGGGCGCGCAGGTATCCATCCTTTCTGCCATAGGGTCGGACGAGGATGGGGTTGTTTTACGGGGCCTGTTCGCGGATGCCGGTATCGGCTCGTCTTATTTGCTGTCCAGCGCTTCCCGAATCACGACCAGCAAGACGCGCATCATCAGCCGCAACCAGCAGATGCTGCGCCTGGATAATGAAGTGACTTCCGACCTGTCCGTCGAGGATTCCATGCTCCTGGAGGCCCACGTCATGCGTTACCTGGATGAAGTTCGCCCCAACATTTTGATATTCGAGGACTATAACAAGGGTGTCCTCACCGAAGCCCTGATCGGCACCGTGATACGGTTATGTCGCGAAAGGGACGTGCTCACCGCCGTCGATCCCAAACGGCGCCACTTTTTTTCCTATCGGAATGTCGACATTTTCAAGCCCAACCTCAAAGAAGTCCGCGAGGGGCTAAACCTCGTAGACGAAGGGGTTTCGCTGCCCTGGCTGCAAAGTGTGCATGAACAACTTTTCAACCAACTGGGTCACCGGATTTCTCTGATCACCCTTTCCGAAAAGGGCGTCTTTTATCAATCCGCGTTGCAGGCCGGTTTGATCGGATCGCACGTCCGTAACATCGCAGACGTGAGCGGCGCCGGAGACACCGTCATTGCCGTGGCCGCCCTGGTGTATGCTACGACCGGGGATGTCGCGCTGATGGCCGGTGTTGCCAATATCGCCGGGGGACTCGTTTGCGAAGAGGTAGGGACCGCCGCCATCCGGTACGACCGCCTTCTTGCCGAGTGCAAGGTGTTGTTATAGAAATCTTTATATTTGTCTTTATGCGGAAGTTCGCGGTGATTGTAGCGGGAGGTAGCGGCAAACGCATGAAGAGTGCTTTGCCAAAGCAGTTTATGCTGCTACGTGACAAACCCGTGCTCTACTATACATTGCAGGTCTTCCTGGAAGCCTTTCCCGATTTGCAGATCATCCTGGTGTTGCCTCTGGCCTTTTTCGATCTGGGAAAGGAAATCATCGACGGGTACTTTGATTTCGAACGCATAACGGTTGTCGCCGGTGGAGACAGCCGCTTCCATTCCGTGCAGGCCGGGCTAAGTTTGATTACCGAAGAATCAATCATCTTCGTGCACGATGGGGTACGTTGTTTAGTCACGCCCCAGTTGATCCAGCGTTGTTACAACCAGGCCCTCGAAACCGGCAGCGCTGTTCCCACCATACTTGCGCGGGACAGCGTCCGGATCGAAACCGATGAGGGGAACGAACCCCTGGACCGGAGCAAGGTGCACCTCGTCCAAACGCCCCAGACCTTCCACTCCAAGATTTTATTGCCGGCTTATCAGATCGATTACAAGGAAAAATTCACCGACGAGGCGACTGTGGTCGAAGCGTTTGGGTTGAAGGTTTCGCTCGTGGAGGGGGAGGAGACGAATATCAAGCTGACGCGGCCGGTGGATATGGTGCTCGCGGAGCGGATACTGGAGGAGCGCGCGGTTAGCGTTTGAGCCGATCGGGTCGCTGTCAGCCTTTCAGCCAGCGAATCGCTTTCGGCAGTCGATTGAGCCGGATTGCCGCATAGGGGGCCTCTTCTGCCCCGAATCCTTTGTAGAACATCGCCAGGTTGGGCAGGTCGCTTCCTTCGAAATCGAAGGTAATTTTCGTGTTTGCGAATTCTTTGATGAATTGGTCCAGCAGGAAGTGGGAGGCGCCGGTTTTTCGGCCTTCATCGTGGTTGCCCGCAAGGACGTAATAAGCTTTGTCGTGGGAGAAAAAAAATACGCCGGAGGCCAGGATGGCTCCGTTTTTATTCCTTACCGCGCGGATTTTTGCATTCAGCTTTTGCGTCAGCGCCTTGAAATTTTCATAATCCTTGTTTGTAAGGTTTGTCAGCGATTTTAATTTTCGGTCCGCGAGACCGATGACAGCATCTATACCTGTGGCTTTGTGGTATTCGAGTTCCTCCTCAGCGGCTTTTTTCAGGTTTGCCTTTAAATCTTTCCGGTATTTTTCGCTGATGTCTTCGTATGGCTTGTTGAGCGGCAATATGAAATTCATTCTTTTATAGATGGGGAAATCGCTGCCTTCTATGAGGTTGCCGCGATTCAGGCTGAATTCCCATAATTTATACTTTGTCGGGATCGCTTGAAGGAAAGCGTTCAAGAGGGGTGTCGTGATGGACGCTTTTCCAAAAATACCTCCTTCTGCTGTCAACAGGGGCTGATAGAGGTATTCGATGCCCCATTTCTTCTTGTGTGTAAGGGGCATCACGGCTTCGTAATCGTCCTGTATGAGGGCATCCCAACCCGGGCTCATGTGATCGAGGTACGTGGAAAGGGCATACACAGAGCCGTTTGAGGCGCCCCCGATGCAGGCGTCCCATTTTTGGAAGTCAATCTTTTCGTATGGGAGATAAAGGATACTCATTTCCCTTTCCGGCGTAATACGACGTCCAGGGTTTCAGCGAGTATGCACAGGTCCAGGGCCAGGGACCTGTTCTCGAAGTAATATTGGTCGTGCCGCTGACGGTCGATCATCTCCTCCACCGTGGACGCATAACCGAAACGGACGATGCCCATAGAAGTCAAACCGGGTTTCAACCGTTGAAGGCGGGCATAGTTCGGGGCGCGTTCGGTAATGAGGTCGATGAAATATTGCCTTTCGGGCCGGGGACCCACCAGGGTCATATCTCCCTTTAGCACATTCCATAATTGAGGCAGCTCGTCCAGGCGCGTTTTTCTCAAGGCCCGCCCGATCTTCGTGATCCTGGGATCGTTTACCCTTGCAAGCGCGGGGCCTTCAGGTTCCGCATTTAGGTGCATGGAGCGGAACTTGATCATTTGGAAAGGCTTGCTGCCTTCGCCGATACGTTCCTGTATGTACAGAACGGCTCCCCTTGTGGTCAATTTGATGGCAAGGGCGATCAGAACCATTGCGGGAAGGGTGATTACTAAGGCTATTGTTGATATGGCTATATCTATACCTCTTTTGAGGTCTTTTAAGTCTCGTTTTGCTGATTTAGGGCCGTCTACCCAGATGGTTGGACCGCCTATGGCCACCACGGCATATCTTTTCTTCGCTGTCAAACTTACCGCTACTGCGCTGATAATCAATGGAATGTAAAAGCTAATATGGAGACACGCAACCGCAACAGCTATTGCGCCGAAGAATAAAATGAGTAGAAGCACCCCCAAGTGAGGACGATTTTTCATGCCATTGGATATACTCCAAAATTAATGAATAAATGCTATAGTACCGGCTGATTCCGCTGGATCTTTTGGATGATCTGGTGGGCGACCTCCATGGACCGGTACCCGTCCATTTCGCCGACCGCCGTGGGCTTATTCGACCTAATTGAATTTATAAAAGATTGTAATTCAAGTTGCATTGCGTTTTCTTCCGGCACTACCGGGTTGGCAATGGCGATGGTCCGTTTGCCTCCTGGCGTTTCGATGTCGAAAGTAAACTGGCCTTTTTGGGGCTCCGGCTCCATCTTGATGATCTCTGCTTTCTTTTCCAGGAAATCGATCCCGATATAGGCGTCCTTCTGGAAGAGGCGCATCTTGCGCATACGCTTCATACTGATCCGGCTGCTTGTCAGGTTCGCCACGCACCCGTTGTGAAACTCGATGCGCACGTTGGCAATATCCGGCGTATCCGTCATCACCGCCACCCCATTGGCCGAAATCGACCTGATGTCGCTGTTGACCATGTTCAGGATAATATCAATATCGTGGATCATCAGGTCCAGGATCACACTTACCTCCGTCCCCCGGGGATTGAACTGGGCCAGGCGGTGCACCTCGATAAACATGGGGTTCAATTGGGTTCCTTTCAGGCTTAACAGCGCGGGATTGAAGCGTTCGATATGGCCGACCTGGAGCTTAATTCCGGCCTCTCGCGTCAGGCTTACGATTTCTTTGGCTTCCTCCATGGTGCTGGCCAGGGGCTTTTCTACGAAGACGTGTTTTCCTTTTCTTATTGCCATGCTGGTCAGCTCGAAGTGGTGGGTCGTGGGGGCAACGATGTCTACGGCGTCTGCCATTGCCGTTAGCTCTGCCGCGTCTGCGTATCTCTTTATTTTGTATTCCTTTTCGACCTGGATTGCCATTTCGTCGTTCGGATCGTAAAATCCTATCAATTCCGCCCCCTCAATATTTTTCCAGGTATTCAGATGGAACTTGCCCAGGTGACCGACTCCAAAAACGCCCACTTTGATCATCTTGAAGGATTTATGTCGGTCAAAGATACGTCCCTCCGGGGGCTAAAAATTCTGTTGAAATTCTTTTGTCGGGGGGGTTTTACCCTTATCTTTGCACTCCTATATTTTGGATCGGTAGTTCAGTTGGTTAGAATGCCGCCCTGTCACGGCGGAGGTCGCGGGTTCGAGTCCCGTCCGGTCCGCAACTGCATGAATCAACTTAGTTAAAGCCCCTGGAAATGTCAGTATTTCCGGGGCTTTTTGTTTCTGGTAACCTCAAAGAAACAAACAATTCCCTGAACTCTATGATTAGCTGTTCCGAGTAGGACTAAATAATGTCATTGTTATTTGTAACGGCTAAATACTCCGAGGCTTGCAATACATGCTGCATTGAAGGCATTTCATTACTTTTTAGACTTCTGCCAATCTCGCCCCAAACCGAATAATACATAACACCTTTTTTCTTTGCAATTTCTTTTACAACATCAAATACGGCCAGAATACTATTTTCAGCCGAAATAGCAGAGTTATATTTTTTAATAACGAAGTTAACTGTATTTCGAACCATTTCTGAATGATAGCTGTTTGATAATAAATCTGGATATTCACTGGCTAATTTCCTAATTAGTACCTTTTCAAATGCTATATGGCTTGGCTCAATCATTTTTTGCTGATGTATAGCAGAAATTATTTCATTGAGTTTAAATTTCTCGGACTCTTTCAATTCATAATTACTTTGATCGATAATAGATCTGTAAAAAGCAGTCCCGCGGTCGAATATAGAGGCGGCATCCAATAAGGGTTCAAAGTTTAATAGTTTTGTATCTTGTATTTCTTTTTCACGTTTTTTTAATTCTTCAGGTGAAACAGAATATCGTTTCAATATCCCCTGATGACTGGGGTCATTCATAAAATCTTTGAGTTCTATAGAACTTTCGATATCTTCCCACAATTCTGGTTTTTTGGAATATTCACCTAAATCATCACTTTTACTGTAATTCTTTATTAATTTATTCATTAAGATCATTAGGTCTTTGAAAATTTTTTGAAGCTCTTCATCTAGCTTCTCTGTCTTCCAGATTTTTAAAAGATCGAAATTAAAGGAGTTTTTATTTCCGGTTGTGAATTCATAGAGAGCCGAAATGGAATAAGGAACAACCGCAGAACGAAGCTGCCCTAAGGAATTACCTCCAGCGCCATAAATTTTTTCAAGGCTCCTAAATAAAATAATTCGTGCAATAAGGTCTTCATAAAAGTTTCTATTAATTGAAATGATTTTTTTACTTTTACCTTCTCCGGAGATTTCTTCCAGAAACAAGCGAAAAATTTTCTCGCCGCCTTTTTTGACTGCATAAGGTTTGTCCCCCCACGCTGAATAATATTTCGCAAGTTCTTCTTTAGTGAACCTTCTTTCTTTGGGGTAAGTCTTTTCGAGCTGATTTTTTTTTGCACTATTTATTCGTATCATTGTAGCATACTCACCCTTTGCTCTTTCAAAAAACCATTTTTTACCACTTATCGTAAGCACGCTTTCAGAAAGCGATTTTAGTTTTATCAGCTGAGCACTTCGAGCCCTAAGGTCTACCTTTGATACCTTTGATTGTGCATTTGAAAATGTACTTATTTTTGAAATAAGATCATCCAGAACTTCTTCAGAGGCATTTTTAGCTACATTAATTTTAGCCATTACCTGTATAGAGTTAATGGATAGACCACCCTTTTGAGAGAAATAAATTGTAGCTGTAGTCTGACCTCCATTTACAATCTGAAAATCAGATAGCGTTTTAATACACCGGACGCCCTTGTATTCAGTTATTTCATTCGATGTTGCTGTGATAGTCAGGCCGTTATTATAAGCAATAAACTTTTCCGGCTCATTGCGAATTGTATCCTGCATTCCCTTATTTACTCCCTTAAGTTGCAAAAATGACCGAACATTTTTTTCAAGCAACCGGCTGCTATACTTCTTATATAGGTCCGCGAGAAGGGTAGCAGGCAGGGCGCAAAGATATGAATCAAAGTCAGCTTCACTGGCAGCATGCAAGTATGCAATAGGGTGAAATGGGGGAATTGTGAAATCAATTATCAATGGATAACGGCCATCAGATGCAATGTGTACATTATAGAGAAAATTAAGGTCGATTAGCCTTTTTATTATTAGTATGTCTTTTGTCCGTTTCTGGTTGTTAATTGTATAACTAACTGAGATTGACTCCTCATCAAATTCAATCATTTTTCCAGATGGTGATGCGCCCCGAGTTTCTACAGTAGCGGTAGCGCTTAGGAGAAATATTTCTACTACATCAATTTGTTCAAGAAAAGTAGGTGTGCTAAGCTGATGTGTAAGTACCCATGCCGGGCTGGCGTCTTGTAACAATTCATTAATCTGCTTCTTAACTGATTTTTTAAAAAAATTTAGGACTCTGCTCATTTGCTTCTCATAGAAAGATTTTTGTGTGACCATAAGCTGTTCTTCCAGGGCACCAGGGTTGAGGCTGTCTTCGTTTACAAGGAATAATTGTAGTCGTTCTCCTGACTCATTATATAGATAGGCGTTTATTTTTATTGCTCCATTTTCCACAAGATCGTAAATGTCCGTTACATCTGTTGAGTCAATATGTTTTGTATCGTTTAGCCACGGAAGACAATAATCAATAAAGCCTGCATCGGAAATATATCCATCAGTATCACGGCAGTCGTCCAAAAGCTGTGTCCTGTATAAAAGAAGTTCTTTGAGCTCCATTATATAATTACCTCTTGAATGATGAATGGATTCAGACCGATTAAAGTAAGGTTATATTTTACATTGACTATATTCTTATGGATTAGGCTCGGGATAATCTTTGGAAATTCAATCCCATCGCAATCATATAGCGTTATACTTAGGGGGGTCCATTTAAAATCATTGTATTCCTCCAAATTATGAATGTTTATACCTGTTCTGGAAATGGCCCTTAAAAATATTGATAGGTCACCTCCGTTAGATAGGATTATCTTTTTTATTTCTAAAATAAGATAATTCAAAGTAGTATTGTCATCACTATTTTTTAAACTTACAACTCCTAATTGCAATTTCTTCCCTGATTCAACCTGCAACTGATATTCACTTGAAATATGGATATAAGTATCGTCGGTGTTTTTTGTTTTGACCTCAAGATTATAACTTATAAAAATGAAATCTTGCGGCCGGCCGTAGGGTCCCTGCCATGCCTCAAGAATGCTATCAGTGGTTTTTACTGAGTCGCTTAACAGGAACCAACGAAGGACAATAAGTTCCCCAAATAGGCCTTTAATTTCGATTTCAGATAGTTGATTTGATGAATGAACATCAAAAAAAAGACGCCATCTATTGAAATTACTTATAAATTCATTGGTGTATTTATCGGGAAGTATACAATCTTTTAGACGGTTATACATTGAAATGACGAATTCATTAAATAAGTCAGAAAAGTATCCTTCACGTAGACCAATGATTACCAGCCTGTTTTTATCATGCCATTCAATACTTAGATTTTCCAAATTAATTGATGGGCAAAATACTTCAACGTCTTCAGGAACCTGTAAGACCAGAGAGCGATTGCCCTCTATATCCAATGCCAAATAAAGCTCAGGAATGCATACTGGGCTGATCCTTAATAAGCGGTATTTAATAAACCCAGTATGGGAGATTAATTTCCAGCGTGCTTCGAGTTCGATCGTATCCATAGCTAGTCGTCAACTGCAATTAGTGTTTCTTCATCAAATTCTTCTGACTCTGCTTCATCTTCATCAATATTATATTTCCCGCGTACATATACTCCACCTATATTTTCAGACATTGGAGGGAAACCAATTGCATATCCAATGAGTGGAATTGTTACATCAATGCGTCGATCCACTTTTGCTTTTTTTAACTCTTCATCACTTTCCTTGAAGACCTCACGCAAATCCATAAGATAAATAACTAATAGACCGTTATTGTCACTCATTTTTTCCCGGTAGATACGTTCTGGCTTTGTAAGTTTCATGGCTTTTTTCTCTGCTTCAGATTTATCCAGGGCACTCGTTTTTTCTAATATTTCTTTGGTTTTCTGTTGTATAAATTCACGGTCTGCCCTTTCAATTTCCTCCGAATCAAGCCATAAGGCCATATCTTTTCCAGAGGATACTATATTTGCGGATTTGCCAGATCCAGTAAATATTCCGCTTTCCAAAAATTCTTTCCTGTAATGGCCATTTGCTGGTCCTGGGCCCGATCTTTTTGAAAGCTCAATTTCTCCTGGCAAACCCGATTCGTCGGAGGTTAAAGGAATTTTACCTTCACCGGTCCTCTTAATCGCGATCCGCCAATTTTTAAGCTTATCCTGATGATTACAGATATTAATGAAGGCCTTTATATGGCTGAGCTGGTCACTGAATTTATAGAATGAATTAGTGCAATCCAGGAAATCAAATAAACCAATAGTGTCTGTATCTATTAAATAAAAGTCATTAAATAGTTTAGTGAATGCGGCATACTTTTGAAATTGCCGTTTTAAATCATTCCACGCATTTGAAATACGCAATGCATCCATTTCAAATTGTGTTGTTTGAACAAGGGTGTCCTGATATGACCAGTTTACGACTTCGGTATTTTTAAGAATTGATGGGCGAGTGATTTCTAGTACACCATGATGAGTCCTTACTCGCAATATAAAATCTTCCGGAGTTTTTCCGAGACGGTTCATTTTTTTGAACTCTAATTCCAATTCTTCAATGGTACGTGTGGCTGCATCAAACTTCTCAATTGCATCTATTGTTGTAAATAATTTACAACAATCAATATATCCTGGCCGATACCCAAACCATCGACCCATTTGAAGTAAAGTATCAGCGTAATTGGTGTTTCTAATGAAATAGTTAATGGTTAGACCCTCAAGTGTAAATCCTCTGGAAAGCCGGTTGCCACCGATTGCTATATATTTTTTCCCGTTTCCGCTTCCATCAGTAGAATAGATTAGTTTTTCCCTGGTTACACTGTTTATCGCTTTAACTTCCAGGCCTTCCACTGCACTTGGTAAAAGGGATTTTATTTCGGAGAATGAAATTGGTGATAGAAATTCATCTATGTATCCGTCTGGTAAATAGGTCCGGATATTATCTACGATGGAAGCATAATATTTGTTCCATGTTTTTTCGAGCTGGGCATAAATTGAATCTGGAGAAGTTGGCAATTCCTGAGTCCTCTGAAGAAGTTTATCAACTTCTTTCTGAACAAGGTCTTTTGTTCTGTTTTGCCAGTCTGTTAATCTGGAAACATGAATCAGCATCGTGTTATGCGGATTATATAATTTTGACCCTACCATCAAAGGCCTTCGCTTCATCCTTATTGCTATACCGAGTATGAAGCACTCCAGAGCATCTTTTAATGATTCAGGCAGACATGTAGGAAAGGGATCATCCTTTTTAGGGGCTCTCAGGCCTTTGGCGCCTGTTTCAATTTCGTGTCGGGAGGCAATTTTCGGCCCGTTTTGAGTATCAATTATTTTTGCTGGGAAAGAATTATGAGAATCGGTGACTATTTCTACCAACGGGATTTTTCTAACATTTGGATCAGTGATAGTTTCAAAAATTTGCTTCGCCCCTATATAATTTGAAGGTGCTTCAAGGAGTTCTATAAAGTCGTCAGGGAATATATTTGAGACTTGGTTAAATCTTTTATTAACTAATTCACCATTCCTCTTATAATTTATTATCCATTGACCTTCTGCCTCATCGTTTCGGTCTTGCAAAACATTGGCAAAAGGGGTAGCTGTATAACCTAAATAGGTTTTTCTGGAAAATAGTTCCAGTATTGCTCGTATATGGCCATTAATAGTGCTTGCATATTCCCGCCCTTTATGTCCTAAGTTATTAAGGGAAGCATTATCTGCCTCATCGTCCACAATTAGCAAAGGTATGGTATGCTGATCTTTGTTTTCAGAAAGATAATCACTCAACCAGATTAAAAGATTTTTCAGCACTCCGGTATTTTTTTTGCAGACGAGTAAATTTTTGTGGTTTAAAGAAAAATTAGCGTCCTGAATCTGCTTTTTGAAATCGGATTTGTATGATGTGATTGAAAAGACTTGTGGGATTTCGGAATTGCCTTGAACACCAAACCGTGAAACCTTACCCACCCCTTTAATTCCTGATTGTTCTGTTTGAAGATTTATGATCCCTTCTCCAATAACATCCATTTCGAGGCGAAGTTGCGTTTGACTGCGGAGATCTTCCATTATTCCGGAAAGAATAATTACAAGGTTATAACCTGCATCAACTGCTCGATTTATAACAGCGTTAAAATTGCCTGTTTTCCCTGATTGAACACTTCCTACTACCAGCCCTTTGGTATAAACTGCTTTTGTAGA
>CAZJDB010000055.1:0-9312 GCA_964544695.1 uncultured Chitinophagaceae bacterium | reverse complement strand
TGAAGAGAATGCCGGTTCCGTGGATGTCGTATTGACGGCCGCCGATCGTTCGGCTATCGAGGACTTATTGAAGAAGTTTCCTAATACCGGACCCAGGTATGGAGAGGGGGCGATGAAGATGGTGAATAATTAGAGATAGGGGATCACCAGGATACAAAGGACGGCTAAAATGACGGCAAAAGCGGCCGTGTAGCGTTTTGCCCGGGGGGTGACCTTACAATATCCCGCAATGTCGTCCCTCCAAAGGAACAGGACAAAGAGCAACTGAAAAAAGAGCGCCGTCAGCGTACCGGTAACCGGTACCCGACTCCAAAAATGCCACTCGAACATCCAATGGTATATGAAGTCAAGGTTTTCAAGAAAGGAAAAGAGCATATAGGCATAGAGAAATATCCATCCCCATTTTCTTTTCGTGAGCAATAGAACTATTGTGATGGGTATGTAGATTATATCGATAATATTCAGCGGGAAGAAATATTTCGAAAACAGCGTCCTCCAGTCGTTGGCCAGGGTAATAAGGTAACTCAGCCCAAGCAGAACTACGGCGACAGGGAGCCACCTTTCCGCAGTCATCCCGTTTTTGGGCCGGAAAAAATCACTTATAAAATCACTTATTTTAACTTTTTTAGCTTCGACTCGCTGTTTTTTAACCTCGATGCCTTGGAAATGTACATCTACCTGCTGAAGGTCCCCTTCTCCGATTTGCCTTTGGTTCAAAATACCGAGGATGACATCGAAAGCCTCCGGGGTATAATCCTGGGGCTTCCTGGATAGGATCAGCAGGGTGGCCGTGGGCAATCCCTGGTAATATTCATACAAGGATTCGTTCATTTTTTCATTGTCATTCCAATATAAGATATTTGCAGCCAACCAACATTTATGAAAAAGAAGCTCCTCTCCGCCTGCGCCCTGAGCCTGTTCGCATTAGCCTTGATCTCGTGGGGTGCCACCGGTCACCGTACCATCGGCAGGATCGCCGAAAACCACCTCACCCCCGAAGCCAAAGCTGCCGTCCGTGACCTCCTGGGGAATGAGACCCTGGCCGATGCCAGCACTTGGGCAGACGAGGTGAGACCCACCCCCGAATATCGTCAAACGGCCCCCTGGCATTATATAAACCTGCCCCTGGGACTGAGCTATGAAGACTTCCAGGCGAAGGTGAAGGGGATGACGGATCCCAACGTGTACAGCGCCCTGCTGAAATGTGAAAGCGACCTGGCTAGCAGCACTACCACCAGGGATCAGAAGATTGTCGCCCTGAAGTTCATCGTGCACTTTGTGGGAGATCTTCACCAGCCCATGCACGTCAGCCGCTCTGAGGACAAGGGGGGCAATACCATTCAGTTGAACTATGAGGGACAGGGGACGAACCTGCACGCCCTTTGGGACTCGAAGCTGATCGAGCACCAGGGATTGAATGACCAGCAACTGGCAGAAAAATACGACCATATTTCTCCTGCAAAAATCAAGGAATGGCAAGGCGACCCCCTCATTAAATGGATATGGGAAAGCTACCAGATCAGCAGTAAGTTGTACGCGGAGGTCGATCAAATGACCAACCATACGGTAACCGACGATTATTATCAGCAGCATATGCCCATTATAGAAGAGCGGTTACAGCAGGCCGGGATCCGCCTGGCGGGTGTATTGAACGGAATTCTGAGCAAGCCGATGGTTAACGCCGCGGCCACAGCCGCCGCAGCAGTGGCGACCGCCCCCGATACCACCGCACTCGCGCACTATTGCGATAAGGTGTATGGCGGCCGACATTTCGACGATTCCGGCATGACCCTCCTGAACCTGGGCGCCGAATACCCCAACCAGAAAATGACGATCGTGATCCGGGGAGCGGACAGCGGGAAATTCCCGCAGGCACCCGAGACGTATTATCAGGGAAAGCAAATCTGTGTTACGGGAAAGCAGGAAATGTACCGGGGAAAACCGGAAATCGTCGTCACGGACCCGAGCCAGATTCAGGTCCAGTAGGGCTGACCCGGGCCAGATACAGGTCCAATAGAATTGACTTATATTTAGGGTATGAAGCACCTCATCCTTTCAGCCTTCGTGATCGTCGCTGCTTATCCCGTTTTGGGGCAGCAGGTGATCAATGTCGATAATACTGAAACCAATTACAGGTTTCTATCCGGTGGCGGTGGTGACATTCCGGTCGGCGCCATAGCATTCACCAACAAGTACGTTTCGGTGAGCTCCGGTAGCCCCTTCTTCAAATCTGATTTCATGAAGGGCGTCCTATTTGACGCCGGCGGGAGCCGTTACGTGGGCTTGGTCCGACTCAACCTCATCGACAACCAGATCAATTTCCAGAATGCCCAGGGCCAGGAAGTTGTATGCACCACGCCCATCGAGCAATTGAACCTGACCGATACGACGAACGGAACTCAGTATGCCTTCGTCCGGGGGGACAAGCTCCACCCGCAGGATAAGGCGTTGGTTGGGGTCTGGTTCCAGGTATTGGTCAATGGGCCCGTGAGCTTGTGCCTCCAGCAGCACAAATCCGTCCGCGAGACCATCCCCTACGGTACGTCTACCGTCGACCAGCAAATCGTGGACGTCAACTATTATTTCCTTATGGTGCATGGGAATTTCATCCCGCTCGGTAGTTGGAAGGACCTGCAGGATCAACTACCGGAAAAGAAGGATGCGGTGGGCGCCTTCATCAAGGAGCATCACCTGAAGGGACATTCCGACAAAGACTATATTGCAGTCGTTAACTTTTACAATGGTCAACCATGAATACTGAAAAAGCCATTTTAGCCGGAGGCTGCTTCTGGGGGGTGGAGGAATTGATCCGCGAACTGCCCGGGGTGATTTCCACGACCGTCGGGTATACGGGCGGGGATGTAAAAAATGCGACCTACCGGAACCACGGAACGCACGCCGAAGCCATCGAAATTATTTTCGATCCGGAAAAATTATCCTACCGCAAATTATTGGAATTCTTTTTCCAGATTCACGATCCCACCACGCGAAATCGCCAGGGGAATGATGTGGGCACTTCCTATCGTTCGGCTATTTTCTACACGAATGAGGCGCAAAAAGAAACCGCGCAAGCGCTGATCAAAGAATTGACAGCGGCGCATATCTGGTCCCATCCCATCGTGACCGAAGTGGCACCCGCCTCGGATTTTTGGGTGGCGGAGGAATACCACCAGGACTACCTCCAGAAATACCCCGAAGGATATACCTGCCATTACATTCGGCCCAATTGGAAGCTTCCCAGCGAAATCACGGGCGATGTTTCTAAGTAAATGCGTACTTGCCGGTATGCTGTTCATCGCGCTGAAAGCTGACGCCCAGGATACGGGCTGGCGACCCTTGTTCAACGGGAAAGACCTGACGGGTTGGAAGCACGTAGGCCCGGGCAGCAGTTATGTGCTGGACGGCACGATCCGAAGCCATGGGGGCATGGGCCTGCTGTATTGGACGGGTGGAAAGCTGGGCCACTGCAAAATCAAGGTGGTCTACCGCATGGAAAAGGCAAACAGCAATTCGGGGGTATTCATCCGTATCCCCATCGAACCCCGGGAGGAGATGATGCCCGTTCATTATGGGTACGAGGTTCAAATCGACAACCATCCCGAAACGTCGGGAGAGGACGACTACCACGTTACCGGAACCTTGTATTCGCTGACCAAACCTCTAGCCAAGCCAGGCAAGCCCGGGCCGGAATGGAACACGATGATCATCACGCTGGACGGCCCCCATACGATCGTTTACCTGAATGGGGTCAAGGTCACGGATTATTGGGAAGGGCAACCGGTGCCCCCCCGGAAATTAGAATACGAGCCCCAGCGGGGACGCCGTCCCGATTCGGGTTGGATAGGCCTGCAGAACCATAGCGATTCGGATGTGGTGGACTTCAGGGAAGTAGCGGTGAAACCTTTGTAATGGAAACATACGATGCCATCGTCATTGGCAGCGGCATCAGCGGAGGCTGGGCTGCCAAGGAGCTTTGTGAAAATGGATTGAAAACCCTGGTCCTGGAACGGGGAAGGAATGTGGTGCACATCAAGGACTATCCCACTTCCGGAATGCCCCCCTGGGAATTCAAGCACCGCCAGCGGATGGACAACAGTTTCCTGAAGGACAATCCCATCATCAGTAAGGCGGCCGGTTTCGGGGAAGACACGGCCCTGTTTTTCATCAGGGACAAAGACCACCCGTACATACAGGAAAAGCCCTTCGATTGGATCCGCGGATACCAGGTGGGCGGAAAGTCACTTACCTGGGGCCGGGCCTGCCAGCGCTGGAGCAAGTATGAATTCATCAACCCCGAGCGTTACGGCTATGGGATCGCCTGGCCAATCGGGTACGAAGACGTGGCGCCCTGGTACTCGCACGTCGAAGAATTCATCGGCGTGTGCGGGAATAAAGATGGGATCGAATCCATGCCCGACGGGGAATTCCTGCCGCCCTTCGACATGAACGTCGTTCAGCGGGTCATCAGTCAGCGCATCCACGATACTTATAAGGACAGGCACCTTGTCCATGCGCGCTGGGCGCACCTCACCCAGCCCAAGCAGATCCACCTCGACCAGGGCAGGATGTCCTGCCAGGCGCGGAGCCTTTGCATGCGGGGCTGCCCCTTCGGGGGATATTTCAGCTCCAATAGTTGCACCTTGCCCTGGGCGGAAAAAACGGGACACCTGACGATCCGCCCCTATTCCGTAGTACATTCCATCCTTTACGACGACAAGTTGGGAAAAGCTTCCGGGGTCCGGGTCATCGACGCGAACACGAAGGAAGTGATGGAATACAAGGCCAGGGTCATTTTCGTGAATGCTTCGGCACTGAATTCCAACCTGGTCCTGCTCAACTCGCAATCCAACCGCTTCCCGCACGGCCTGGGAAACGACAACGGGTTGCTGGGGAAATACGTAATGTTCCAGAATTACCGGGCGTCCGTGAACGCCGATATGGACGGGTACCTTGATCACTATTATTATGGCAGGAATCCAACCGAACTTATTCTGGCGAACTATAAGAACCTGCATCGACACGAAACGGATTACTTCGGAGGCTACACGACTTTCATGGGCGCCTACCGCGATCGCGGTGCCGCGTTCGACGGTCCGGAGGTAGGGGCCGACTATAAGGCTTCGCTGTGCGAAGCGGGTCCCTGGAAAGTGTACATGTATCTCCAGGGGGAGACCGTTCCCAAGGTTACGAACCACGTGCGCCTGAGCCCGGACCAGAAGGATCAATGGGGTATACCGCTATTGATCACTTCCGTGGAATACGATGATAACGACGAAAGGATGGTCAGGGATTTCCTCAAGGAAACCAGGGCCATGCTTGAAACTGCGGGCTGTACGAACATCGAGACGTATGAAAACAAGCAGGCCCCGGGCCTGGACATCCATGAAATGGGTGGCTGCCGGATGGGGCGCGATCCTGAAACCTCCTTACTCAACAATTGGAACCAAATGCACCTTTGCAAAAATGTATTTGTCACGGACGGGGCTTGCATGACCAGCACCGGAAATCAAAGCCCCTCCATCCTGTATATGGCACTGACCGCACGGGCGGCTAATTTCGCGGTTGCCGAAATGAAAAATGGCGCCCTATGAAATATATACTCACAGCCGTCTTCGCCACCGCCGCCCTGGGTGCGGCTGCGCAATCCTTCGTGGATAGCCTGCTCTCACGCATGACATTGGAAGAAAAGATCGGCCAGATGAATCAGTACAATGGCGACTGGGAAGCCACCGGGCCGGTCACCAAGGATGTCGGCGATAAACTGGAAGAAATCCGCCAGGGGAAAGTCGGCGCCGTGCTGAACATCATGGGTACGGGACATGTTCGCACCTTCCAGGACGCAGCTTTGCAGTCCCGCCTGAAAATACCCCTGCTGTTCGGGCAGGATGTCATCCATGGATACCGGATCACCTTCCCCGTTCCCCTGGGTGAAGCAGCCAGTTGGGACCTGGATGCCATTGAGCACGCCGAACGCATTGCCGCTACGGAAGCTGCGGCCTCCGGCATCAACTGGACTTTTGCGCCCATGGTGGACATTGCCCGGGACCCGCGCTGGGGCAGGGTTATGGAAGGGGCGGGGGAGGACCCCTATCTCGGATCCCTGATCGCGGCGGCACGCGTCAAGGGATTTCAGGGCGCCCGGATCGGGGACACGACCTCCGTTTTGGCCTGCGCCAAACACTTTACCGCTTATGGGGCAGCCATCGGCGGCCGCGATTACAATAGCGTGGACATGAGTCTTTGGACCCTTTGGAGCGTCTACCTGCCTCCCTTCAAGGCAGCAGTCGATGCGGGTGTTTCGACGGTCATGAATTCATTCAATTCCCTAAACGGCACCCCGGCAACCGCCAGTGCTTATTTGCAACGGGACATCCTCAAGGGCAAATGGGGGTTCGGGGGTTTTGTCGTCAGCGATTGGAACTCCATTGGAGAAATGATCAACCACGGCTACGCGCGCGATAATTCCCAGGCGTCAGAGCTGGCCCTAAAGGCGGGAAACGACATGGACATGGAAAGCCGCAGCTATATTCATAGCCTGGCTTCGCTGGTGGCGGACGGTAAAATTCCCATGAGCCTGATCGATTCCGCGGCGCGCCGAATCCTATTGAAGAAATATCAACTCGGTCTTTTCGACGATCCCTATAAATTCATCAACCCGGCACGCGAAAAAGGCGCCCTTAACCGGCCGGAAAATCTCGAAGCCGCACGGGACATGGCGAGAAAAAGCATGGTGCTGCTTAAAAATGAAGGCGCCCTGTTGCCACTGTCGCCGGGTACGGTTGCTTTGGTGGGCCCTTTGGGCAAAGCTAAAAAAGAACTGAAGGGATTTTGGGCGCTCGATGTCGATCCAAACGAGGATATCCCTTCTTTATACGACGGTCTGCAGGCTGCGGGTGCGCATGTATTGTATGCGCGCGGGTGCGGAATCAATGATTCCCTGAAGGCCGGCTTTGCTGAAGCGATTGCCGCGGCGCGTTCTGCGGACGTCGTTGTAATGGCCATGGGCGAAGCTCCCGATATGACTGGCGAGGCCAAGAGCAAAGCCAATATTCACCTGCCCGGTGTGCAGGAAGACCTGATCAAAGCCATCGTAGCTACGGGGAAGCCGGTTGTTGTAGTGCTCTTCGCCGGACGGCCCATGGTTTTCAATTGGACCGCGGATCACGTGCCCGCCATTTTGTATGCCTGGTGGCCCGGCAGCGAGGGTGGGAATGCCATAGCGGATGTACTGTATGGAAAGTACAACCCTTCGGGGAAGCTGCCCATCACCTTTCCACGTGCCGAAGGGCAGGTTCCCATTTACTACGCCCATTTCAATACCGGACGTCCCCCCGCTAATGACTCGGACCGCTGGTACACCTCGTCTTACCTGGATTTGCCCGTTTCTCCCCGATTTGCCTTCGGATACGGGCTGAGTTATACCACGTTTGCCTACAGCGATCTTTCTTTCGATTCGACCACACTGACCGCCTCGTTTACTCTGACCAACAAGGGCCGCTATGCCGGAGAGGAAGTGGCGCAATTGTATTTGCGATGCATGGTGTCCCAACCCCTGAGCCCGGTCAAGGAATTGAAAGACTTCCGGAAGGTATTTCTCCAACCCGGGGAGAGCCGACGCATCAGCTTTACTATTACACCTGATAAACTGAGTTATTATAATGATCAATTGGAATGGGTTCAGCGGACGGGACAGTTCGACGTCATGATTGGAAGTGCCTCTGATGATATACGATTGCGCGCATCTTTCGTGTCCAGCGGCGACTTATATGCTTGCCGGGAAGTCATGATCCCCATGCGTGACGGCGTGAAACTGCATACGGTGATTTGCACGCCCAAAAAACCAAGTGGTTTGTTGCCTTTTCTAATGAGTCGTACGCCCTATGGTGTCGGTTCGGGTGAAAGCCCCGAGAAAAGCGATTACACTAAGGAACTCGCGGAGGACGGATATATTTTCGTATATCAGGATATCCGCGGCCGTTACCAATCGGAAGGCACCTTCGAAATGACGCGCATGTCCCGCGACCGAAACGACCCGCGTTCAGTCGATGAAGCCAGTGATACCTACGACTCCATGGACTGGCTCCTGAAAAATATCCCGAACAATAACGGGAAATGCGGCATATACGGGATTTCCTACGACGGGTGGCTATCCATTATCGCAGCCTCCGATCCCCACCCGGCACTGAAAGCCGTATCAGAACAGGCGACCCCGTCGGACATGTTCCTCAACGACGACTTTCACCACAACGGGGCCTTCCGTCTCAGCTATGGTTTTGAATATTCAGTACTGACTGAAGCGGCCAAGACCGATTCTCTCTACAATTTTCACGAATACGATACATATAATTGGTATCTGCGCCTGGGCCCTTTGTCGAACCTCAACCGTCTATACGCCCATAGGACCCTGCCAACCTGGAATAACTTCATCGCGCATCCCAACTATGACGCTTTTTGGAAGCGTCAGGCCTTGCTCAACCGCCTCGATTATCCCCGGGTACCCATCCAGCACGTCGGAGGATGGTGGGATGAAGAGGACATGGTTGGTCCCCAGGATGCTTACGCATACCTGGAAAAGCGCGACAGCAGCCATCGCAATTTCCTCGTGATCGGACCCTGGCTGCACGGGCAGTGGGCAAATGGGGACGGGACGAGCCTGGCCAATATCAAATTCGACGGACAGAAAACGGCGCTTTACTTTCGGCAGCACATCCAGGCCCGATGGTTCGCTCATTACCTGAAAGGCGCTGGCGACGACACTTTTGCCGAGGCGATCACTTTTCAAACGGGATCCAATCAATGGAAGGGATATTCAGCATGGCCGCCGCGTGAGGCGATTTTGCGGCGGCTCTATTTGCAACCCCATGGTACGCTAGCCTTTTCATCGCCTGACGCTGGAGGTGGATTCACCTCGTACGTCTCCGACCCTTCAAAGCCCGTGCCCTACCGGGCCAGACCTATCGAGGAAACCTACGGCCCCAATTCGCGTTGGTATCCCTGGTTGACGTCCAATCAAAGTTTCGTAAATAACCGGCAAGACGTCGTTTCCTGGGAAACGGATACCCTTTCGGACGATTTAACCATCACCGGCAATGTGGTCGCACGGTTGTTCGCCTCCACTTCCGGCACGGACGCCGATTGGGTTGTCAAGCTGATCGACGTGTATCCGGATGTCTACCCTAAGGAACTCAGCATGTCGGGATACGAGTTGATGATCAACGCCGAGATTTTCAGGGCCCGTTACCGGAACGGCTTCAGTTTGCCGGCGCCCCTGGTTCCCGGCAAGGTTGAAGAATACACGATCAACTTGCACGG
>CAZJDB010000054.1:0-3721 GCA_964544695.1 uncultured Chitinophagaceae bacterium | reverse complement strand
TTTCGGATCCGAACGTGGGATGCAGCGTGTTCACCATTTGCTACAAGGCCTCCGCGCCTCAGTTCGTGCAACCCGTGAACGGAATTAACCTGACTTCTTCCATCGGGGTCGTCAATCCTTCCTATCCGTTGGTGTTCACCTGGACCACGCCACATTATACTTGTGCCGCGGCGATGGGTCCATTGACCTATGATTTGGAGATACACCAAATATTTGGGGGTCAGACACCAACAGACGCGCTGAATAATCCACCCATTTTTATGAAGCAGGGATTGCCTTCGGCGATCTTCCCCATGGATACAAATGTGTACCGGAATATCCTGGTGACGGGGCAAACGTATGTGTCGCGGGTGCACGCGAGTACGCCGGCGGGGGCCGCGAATAATGCTATTACGTTTGACAACAATGGATACAGCGCACCCATTGCGTTTCAGTACGGCGGCGCCTCCGTGGTGCAAGGCGGCAGCGCGACGCAAGGCGGCCAAACCGCGCAGACCCAGATGCAAAAGCCCGATTCGACGAAAAGCCCGGTAAATACGAACCCCACGGCCTTCGATTCCTCCGCCGACTGTGGTTTGAAGCCCCCCACCGATAGTACTTCCATCGACGCCAATACCAGCCTCCAGGGCGCTTCTCTTACCATTGGTCAATTCACCCTGAGCCCCACGAGCATCACGCGCAACAACGACAGCACGTACAAGGGGAGCGGCACCATCGATTGGAAGCCCTTGGGGGCCACGATCAAACTGGCAGTGGTTTTTAGCAATATCAAGGTAAACACCGGGAAACAGGTGTACGCCGGACTCGTCACCTCTTCCACGGCGCAACAGCAGTTCCAGGGCTTCGGCTCCTGGAACAGCTTTGCGCAGTCCTCGGGGTCCCAGTTGGATCAATTGTCCGGCGCCGTGGACAATTTCCTGTCCAATAATAAAGCGGCCCAGGTGGTCAGCCAGATAACAGGGAATACGCCCGTGAATTTCCCCATTGGCCTGGACAACCAGAATTTTGGAGGGATGCCCATCACGTTGGCTATCATGAGTATGACCTTTTCACCCAAAGGTGCCACCATGAGCGTCCTGGCGAATATCAATATCCCTGAGGCCAATGGATGGCTGTCCCTGGCGGGCACGGGCTTCTGTATCCAGCCCACGGGAATGACCTTTTCGCAGGGTACGTTGCTGTTGCCCACCGATCGCTATTTCACTTTTGGCAGCGACGGGGACAGCCTGGTTTTCCAGGGCTCTCCCAATGCGGACTCCACCAGCGGGACCTACGTCAGTTGGGCCGGGGACAGCCTGAGCGCCGTCGTGGCCCATGCCCGGATCAGCTTTCCCAAGAGCACCATCGAAAGGGAGGATACCAGTGGTAACTTGTTGGACAGCGCGGTGGTGGCCAAACTCGGTTTTAGCTTCCACCAGTGGGACGACTGGGTGGCTTCCATCGTGATGCCCCGCTTCGAGATCGTGGGGGTGAAGGGACTGAGTTTCCTGCCAGACACTATTTATTTCGACCATTCCAGTAAAATCAATCCCCCGGGATTCAACTTCCCCAAAAACTACACGGGCTTCAGTGGAAATGATTTCGAGGGGCTGTACATCTCGGATATGAAAATCCTGCTGCCGGCAGATTTCAAAACCTTCAACCAGGGGAGCGCACGGACCAGCTTCGAGGCAAAGAACCTTGTGATCGACACCAAGGGGGTCAGCGTGGATATCATTGGGACCAACCTCATCGATCTGACCAGCGGGAACCTGGGAGGCTGGGCTTTTTCCCTGGACAGCATTGAGGTGGAAGTGACCCAGAATACATTCACTAAAGGGGATTTCAACGGGAAAATCCAACTCCCCATCAGTAAGACCCCCCTGGTATACTCGGGGGATATGCATAAAAACACCGATTCCGCCAGTAAGGACTCCTCATTCCAATACGAGTTCATCGTAAAGCCCCAGGATTCCATGAAGATCGACTTATGGGCAGCCTATATACAGTTGGACTCCAACAGCGCCTTCGACATCAAGAAGGACAGCCTGGGTGTTGCGATTTCCTTCATGCTGAACGGGAGTATCGGCATCGATATTTCCAATGGGTCGCCCAACCTGAACTTCCCGGCGCTCAAGTTCGACAGCATGGGGATAGCCAACCGGGATCCCACGACGCATGCCAGCAAGTTCTGGTTCAGCCCGGGGAGCTGGGCGTTTGCGAGTCCCCAGAAGACGGTGGGGGGCTTTCCCGTGTCCATCAATAACGTTTCCCCCTATACCGATTTCAGCGATATGAGTAACCTGAAGCTGGGTATTCAGTTCGACCTGAATCTCGACCTGGGCTTCGGAGACGAATCGGTGGTCAGCGCCACGACCAAACTGGCCGTCTTCGGGACGATCAACGCCTCCTTCACCAACCAGGCGCCACAGATCACCCTGGGAGGCGGGGTGCAGGTGGACTCGATTGCGCTCAAGGGAGACGTGGGTCCCGTCAGCGTGGATGGCTACCTGGTGTTCTACAACCATGACAATACTTACGGGGATGGGGTGAAGGGACACGTTGCGGCAACCTTCCCCATGGTATCGGTCGAGGCTACCGCCCAGTTCGGATCGGTGAACAATTTCAATTATTGGTACATAGATGCCTGCGCGGAAATCGCCAACCCCATACCCTTCGCGGGACCCTTCGGGATCAACGGGTTCGGCGGCGGGGCCTATTCCAATATGCAGATGAGCAATAATCTGCCCGCCGACCCCAGCAACCTGACGGCGGCTTCTAACGCCAATGACGCCACGCCCGGCCATACCATGTCCGGCGTGACCTTCACGCCTCAACAGGGTACGGCGGGTATCCGGGCGACCGTTTGCGTATCTCTGATTTCCGGGGCGGGGCCCGATGCGATGAACGCCAAGGTAACCCTCACCGCACAAATCAGCAATGGGGCGCTCAGCATGCTGGACCTCTCAGGGAATATTTATGTCCTGACGGATTATCCCGCCAACAGCAGCCCCACGGTCAAAGGTTCCGTCGATATCAATTACGACTTCACGGATAATAAATTCAGCTTGGATGCGGACATCCAGGGACAATTCGCGTTCGTCACGGCGGATATCCCGATAGGCATGTACGCGGGGCCGGACGGGTGGTACTTCAAGATCGGGGATGCATTCGGAAAGCGCGTCAGCTTCACCCTGATCAACGACAGTACCCAATACTTTGCGATCCACGTGGGGGCCACAGCCTACTTCGAGATGGGTTCGCTGATCAATCCCGCTTTGCCCCCTTTGCCCCAGGCGCTGATCTCCTTCGGGGTGCAGCGCGATCCAAGCGTGGACGCCCTGGTAAATTCGATGAACAAAGCGGATGGGAATGGACTAATGTTCGGAGCAGAGGTGGATGGTAGCCTCAGCTTCAGCGTGGCCTGCCTGTATGCCAATGTCAGCGCGATCCTGGGCTTCGACCTGGCTTTGAAGAACTTCACGGGAGGCTTCCAGTGTAACCAACAGCCCGCGGGCTGGCAGAACTGGTATGCTCTTGGGCAGCTCTATTTCTATTTCGACCTCGATGTGGGGGTCCACGTGGACTGTTGGTTTGCCAACGGGGATTTCAGCCTCATCAAGTTCCAGGCCGGCGGGTTGCTTTCGGTGGGTCTTCCGAATCCTACATGGCTGGATGGATCCGTTCACGTGGCAGGACAAATCTTCGGGGGGCTGATCAGTTTCGATACCCAGGTTTCTTT
>CAZJDB010000053.1:0-10631 GCA_964544695.1 uncultured Chitinophagaceae bacterium | reverse complement strand
AACGGCTTGCGGTTTCATGCGTTTTGGCCGGACCGGGTTCCATCAAGGCCATCAAGGACCTGACCGGAGGGAGCCTGGCCTCCGTTGTCATCGACGCCACGGGGAATCTGGCGGCCATCCAGGGCGGCCTGGATTATTTGTCCCAGGGAGGCCGGTACGTTTTGTTGGGGCTGCAAAAGGAAGCGTTTTCTTTTTCCCACCCCGAATTCCACAGGAAGGAGGCGACCCTGATGAGCAGCCGCAACGCTACCCGCGCGGACTTCGACTTCGTGATTTCGTCCATTCTGGCCGGTCGGGTCGATCCCATGTCCTGGGTCACGGCCCGTGTGGGTTTTGCCGAGGCGGGAGCGGCCTTCCCCACCTGGGGGCCTGAAGTTATAAAAGCAATGATTATACTATGAAACTCTCGATCGCACAATTGGAAGAGATACCGGATGGGGACGGGGGGATATTGAAACCGGATCCGAAAACCTTGAACCTGCCGGAAAAAATATTACAATTCGGGACCGGAGTGCTCCTCAGGGGCCTGCCCGATTATTTCATAGATGAAGCCAACCGACAGGGTCATTTCGGGGGAAGGGTGGTGATCGTCAAGAGCACCTCGGGTGGGGATCTGGGCGCCTTCGAGCGCCAGGACTGCCTGTACACGCTGTGCATCCGGGGCATCGAACATGGACACCGGGTTTCTGAAAACCGTATCAGTTCGGCGATCAGCCGGGTCTTATCCGCGGCCGACCACTGGGATTCCGTGCTGGATTTGGCGCGCCAGGATAACATACGGATCGTGATATCCAATACTACGGAGATCGGTATCCAGCCGGTAGAGGAAGATATTCATGCCAACCCGCCGGCTTCCTTTCCGGGCAAACTGCTTGCCTTCCTGTACACGCGCTACAAAGCGGGCGGGCCCGGGATGGTCATTATTCCCACCGAGCTGATATCCGATAACGGACGCAAGCTAAAGGAGATCGTGCAGCACCTCGCCGAATTCAACCGGCTCGAAACCAATTTCATGGACTGGCTGGACGGGCACAACTATTTTTGCAGTTCCCTGGTGGACCGTATCGTCCCCGGGAGGCCCGAAGGGCCGGCCCTGGAAAATATCCAGAAATACCTGGGATACGAGGACGACCTGCTGCTGGTTTGCGAATCCTACCACCTTTGGGCCATCGAAGGGTCCAGGGAATTATTGTCCGGAATCCTATCTTTTGTGGAAGCGGACTCCGGCGTGATCATCGCTGCCAACATCGATACCTATAAGGAGCTGAAGCTGCGCCTCCTCAACGGCACCCACAGCTTGTGCTGCGGGCTGGCCTTCCTGGCGGGCTTCGACACGGTCAGGGATGCGATGGAAGACGAAGTATTCGGGGACTTCATCAAAGAACTGATGATGAATGAAATCGCGCATGCCATCCCGATGACGCTCCCCGAGGGGGAGGCCCGTCGTTTCGGAGAAAAGGTGCTGGACCGCTTTCGGAACCCTTACCTGGAACACCGATGGATCAACATCACCCTGCAATATTCGCTGAAGATGAAGGCCCGTGTCCTGCCAGTGCTGCAGCGCCATTATGCGTTGAAAGGGACTGCACCTGCGTGCATCAGCAGGGGCTTTGCGGGCTACCTGCTCTTCATGCGGCCTATCCGGAAAGAAGGCAGTAAATTTGTGGGGGAAAGCAGGGGCATTCACTATACCATTACGGACGATATGGCCGACGCCCTGGCGGGCTGCTGGGCTTCGGGGGAACCGCGGCTCGCGGTGAAACAGGCCCTGCAACTGGAATCGCTTTGGGAGACCGACCTGACCCGGTTAAAGGGGTTCGAGGGGGCGGTCTACGAAGCTTTGCTCGAATTCATGGAAAAAGGAGGATTGTAATGCAACAGCGCGTTTTGAAAGTTCACCATCTGGATAATGTGGGGGTTGCCTTGACGGGCCTGGGCGCGGGGGAAACGGTGTCCCTGGAAGGGGTTCCCTTTGTGATTTCTTCGGCCATTCCGGCTAAACATAAGTTCGCGACTGCTTCGTTGGCTATCGGCGATCCGATTTATATGTATGGGGTGCTCGTGGGAAAAGCCACCGAGCCCATTCCCCTTGGCGGCTGGGTCAATACTAAGAACGTGCATCACGCGGCGGGGGACTTTACCGTGGGCGCGCGTCAGACTTCCTGGATTAAACCGGATACGGCGCACTTTGCCGGACGCACCTTCAACGGGTATCATCGCTCCGATGGCAGCGTGGGCACAGCCAATTACTGGGTTGTTATTCCCATGGTCTTTTGCGAAAACCGAAACCTGCAGGTGCTTCAGCAGGCATTGGTGGAAGACCTGGGGTATGGGCGGAATCGGGTGTACCAGGACCAGGCGCGTCAACTGATTGACTTGTATAAAGCGGGGTCGGCTGTGGAGGAGATTCTTTCGGCGGATTTGCATGCGGATTATTCTTTCGCTTCGGCGTCGCAGCGCCTTTTCCCCAACGTCGACGGGATCAAGTTCCTGGTTCACGATGGAGGCTGCGGGGGTACGCGCGACGATGCGCGGGCCCTGTGCGGGCTGCTGGCGGGTTATGTCACGCATCCCAATGTAGCGGGGGCGACGGTCCTGAGCCTGGGTTGCCAGAACGCCCAGGTAAGCCTGCTGGAAGAGGAAATTGCCCGGCGCTCGCCTTCCTTCGACAAACCTTTGTTTATCCTGGAACAGCAGAAAATCGGGAAGGAGTCCGACCTGTTGAGCGAGGCCATCCGGAAAACGTTCGCGGGCCTCATGATCGCTGACCAGGCGCGTCGCGCACCCGCGGGGCTGGACAAATTGTGCATAGGCCTCGAATGCGGAGGCTCCGACGGTTTTTCAGGTATATCGGCCAACCCGGCCATTGGCTATACATCCGATTTACTGGTCTCCCTGGGCGGATCAGTGATCCTTTCCGAATTCCCCGAACTCTGCGGGGTGGAACAGAACCTAAGCGACCGCTGCCTTTCCGAGGACCTGGCCGTTCGTTTCGGGGACCTGATGCGGGCGTACAATGCGCGCGCAAAGGCTGTGGGGTCCGGCTTTGACATGAATCCCTCACCCGGTAATATCCGCGATGGGCTCATCACGGACGCCATCAAATCGGCGGGGGCCGCTAAAAAAGGAGGCACCTCACCCGTGGCCGATGTCCTGGATTATCCCTCAAAAGTTACCCTTCCGGGCCTGAATCTGCTGTGTACTCCAGGTAATGATGTGGAATCGACTACTGCCGAGGTGGGCGCGGGGGCTAACATCGTCCTGTTTACCACGGGTCTTGGTACGCCCACGGGTAACCCCATCGCCCCGGTCGTCAAGCTCTCCAGCAACACCCCGCTGTTTGAACGCATGCGGGATATTATCGATATAGATACGGGGTCGATCATAGAGGGGATGGAAACCATACAACAGGCTGGGGAGCGCATCCTGGACTATGTGATCAAAGTCGCGAGCGGAGAGATCACCGTTGCGGCGGTACGGCATGGTCAGGATGATTTTATACTCTGGAAAAGGGGCGTGTCCCTGTAGATCAGCGGATGTATTTGAAGAGGTCTACACTTCCGCTGGTGCTGATCTCAAGGATGTAGGTGTGACGGTTTTGGACCGACACATAGTAGACGGGGTCCTCACCGGGCCGTTCCATCATGGAGATGCAATTGATTTGGTACTTCTTGTAGGTGGTGGCCAGCTCCTTCTGCGCGTCATAAGGCAAGGTGGTTAAGTCCACTTTATGGAAGGTCGCTACCAGGCTGCCGTCCTTGGTGTAATAGGAATCCATCAAGGTATCGTGCCAGAAGAACAGCACTTCATCATACCCGTTGCGGGTGGACCAGATGTTGCTGGCTCCCTTATACGCGGCATTGAAGGACTTCGAGGCCTTGGTGTTTACGGATTCACCACTGAATGCTGAAGCAGGCTTAGCGAAAAAAGCAACTGCGAGTGCGAGAACAAATAACTTTTTCATGGCTATACTTTTTTTGTATTAGGTATAATGCCAAAGCACTGCCAGAAATTTTTTAGCGCAGAACTAATTGACAATCAATTACTTTAACAAGGTGTTTGCGTTTACCGACTGTACACTACCGAACGCTTTTCGTCCGGTAGCGTACAGGTTTTACGGTGCCGTATACACGACAAAAAAAAGCCGCCCGGAGGGCGGCCTATTCGTTTAACATGGCGTGTATTGTTTAGCGGATCGATTTGAAGATTTCCACATTCCCATCAGTGCTGATCTCCAGGATAAGGAGGTGGCGATCGCTTTGCACCGTGGCGTAGTACTTGGAATCCTGACCGGGCCTTTCCAGCATCGAAACATTGTTGATGTGGTAATTCTTATATGTGGTGGCCAGGCTCTTCTGGGCGTCGTACGGCAATTCCGTGTAATCCACCTGGTGGAAGGTCCCAAGGAGGTTCCCGTCCTTGGTGTAGTAGGAATCCATTAGGTTGTTGTGCCAGAAGAACAGCACTTCATCACAACCACTGCGAGTGGACCAGATGTTGCTGGCTCCCTTATAATCGGCGTTGAAACTGCGCGTGGCTTTGGTGTTGGCGGTTTCACCGCTGAAGGCAAATGCAGGCTCGATGAAGGAAGCAACTGCGAATGCAAGAACAAAAAACTTTTTCATGGCTATACTTTTTTTTGTGTTTGTTTGAGTATGCAGGGTATAATGCCAAAGCACTGCCAGAAAATCGGACACCTTTCAACTTATTGATAATCAATAATTTTAACAGGCTGTTCACCATTGGGTGGTGTACACTAGCGGACAATTTTCGTCCGATACCGTACAGTTCTTGTTGATCGGCGCGAAAAAAAATGAGGCCACCTCTAGACAGAGGCGGCCGTGCTTTGCATTTAACCAAAAACGACTGCTTTTATATGACGAAGGCTTGCGCTTAGTCAGTATTCGGGAGCAAACATACAGGAGCATCAGACGCTTGTCAATACCCTAATAGTGGTATTCAGGCATTTTGCGTAGTTATACGCAGCCACCAAAAAAAGTGCCGCTCCAGGAATAGAGCGGCGTTTGCTTTGCATATTACCTATAACGACTATTCCTATACACTCAGGGTATAGGCTCTGACATACAAACATACACTGGCCGCGAAGGTGTTTGCAGCCAGTGGTGGTCAATGACGCCAATTGGCGGGTCAATTGTCATTTTAATGCAGTAAGGGATCCCAGGAAAGGGTCCACCTGGGCAAAAAACCAGGAAGGCTCATCGTACATGATGAAATGCCTGGATGCATCATTTAGGACAATAGTAACCTGCGGCGCTTTGGAAAACTGGTGCTGATATTTTTCTAAAGTGTTATCGCGGGTGGCGCCATAAGACTTGTAAGAGGACCAATCACCCAGGACCAGGATGGGACAACGGACCTTGGCCATATCCGGTCTCAGGTCGGTGCTGAAAAGCTCGTACATCACTTCGGCCTGGGTAGGCGGATCGGAATGCAAGGCCATGTCCACGACCTGTTCGATCCGCACGCTGTCCCGGATCATGAAGGCCAGGGTGGGGCGCTCGTTAGCCCGGCTAGGCTTCATGGCGGACATGTACCTTTTGATCATGGCCCCGGTGGCCCTGGCGCTGTCCATTGAAATATCATCACCCATGGAGAGTGCCGGAAGGAAAGGGGCGGAACTGACACAAACGATTCCTCCACTGATGCCGGGATGGTCCGCTTCGATTTTTAAAGCCAACCACCCGCCCAGGCTATGTCCGATCAAGATAGGTTTGCGGATGCCCTGCCTCGCGATCCAAGCCGCGATTTCCGTGGAAAGGGAGGAAAGGATGCTGTCGGAATAATGCGGGGCAACCCCTGCGAATCCGGGGAGGGTAAGGCTGTAACAGGTGAAACGATCTTTGTAGCGGTCGGCTGTTTCGGACCAGACTTCGCCGGAACAATCCAAACCGGGGATAAGGATCAGGGCGGGACCGTGGCCGGTTTTTGAGACCGCGAAGGTGGGCTGTTGGGCCGTGAGGGCTGCGGCGGGCTGTTGGGCCATTTGGGCTGCGGTGGGCTGTCGGGCCCCGGAGGTTGCGGCGGGCTGTTGGGCCCTGGCGGCGCAGGCGAGACACAAAACTAAAAGGATGGTGCGCATAGTAGAATTTTTTTATGCTGCAAGTTGGCGACGGTCCGGTGGGTTAAAAAATGGAATGGATGAAAGCGCCGCCCCAGGTGACCAAAGTATTTCGTCCCTGGTTCAAGGCATTTCATCCAGGGGGTTTTGCGAGCGGGCGTCAAAGACCTTTCTTTGCATGATGAAAAAAGTACGCTGGCACATCCTTTTTTGGCTGCTTTACTTTGCGGGCTGGACCTGGTTTTCCGTGCGTCAATACCATTCTCCGCTGGGATTGGCCCTGGCCGTTACGGGCGTTTGGTTCGTGGGACAGGCGAGCATGATTTACATGGTGATCTACCGCCTGGTGCCCCGGTACCTGAAACCCAAAAGGGGCGGCCTTTTTGTGTTGTACCTGGTGTTGGCCGTGAGCGTCGCCTCCGTATTCATCACGGGTGGATCCTACGCGCTTATTAAATTTCCCATCGATTGGAGGGCTTATTTCGGATACACCCTTCTGGGCAATGCATATTGGGCTTTCCTGGCCTTGGCTTTCACGATCATCAGGGACCGGCTGCGCACCGAACGGAGGAATCAACGCCTGGAAAAGGAACGGGTGGAAAGTGAGCTTCGCTTCCTCAAGTCCCAGATGAACCCCCATTTCCTGTTCAATGCCCTGAATAGTATATACGTCCTGATCCGCAAGGACCCCGACCTGGCCGAACACAGCCTGGCGGGGTTTTCGGAGATGCTGCGCTACCAGTTATACGAATGTGCGGCCGACCTGATTCCGATTGAAAAAGAAACCGCCTATCTGGATAATTATATCCGCCTGGAAGAACTGCGCAAGGGGAACAGCTTCAAGTTGACCTATCATAAGGAAGGAACCCACACTTTTTTTATTGCGCCCTTGCTCATCATGCCCCTCGTGGAAAATGCCTTTAAATACGTATCTTCTTTCCCGGATAAAGAGAACTGGGTGTGGATCAACCTTACTTACCGGGAGCCCGTGTTTACGCTGGAAGTTCGCAATACCGTGGGGGAGGAGGCTGGGCTGCACCAGGGGGGTATCGGCCAGGATAACTTGCGAAAACGCCTTGGGCTGTTGTATCCTGGGCGCCACAGGTTGGAGATTCGGGAGCCCGCGGGGATTTATTCGGTTACCCTTACAATTCAAATCCAATGAACCTGCGTTGCATCATCGTCGACGACGAACCCCTGGCAAGGGAAGGCCTGGAAAGATTGGTGAAGGAATCGGGGGTCCTGGAGCTGGTTGCCCAATGCGGGGGAGCCATGGAAGCCAACCGGGTTCTGTCCACGCAAGCGGTGGACCTGATGTTCCTGGACATCCATATGCCCCGGATGCAGGGGCTGGATTTCCTTAGGACCTTGCCCGAGAAGCCTCTGGTTATCGTAACCACCGCTTTTCCCGACTATGCGCTGGAGGGGTTCGAGTTGCATGTACTGGATTATTTGCTGAAGCCTATCACTCCGCAACGCTTTCTGGTTGCGGTGAACCGGGCAATGGAGGCGCGAGGCGCCAGTGCGGCCCCGGAGGCGGAGGATTATTTTTTTATCAAGTCGGGAGAAGGCTTTGAAAAAATCCATTTTGGGGAACTCCTCTTCATCGAAGCCGCCCAAAACTATAGCGCGCTTCAAACCACGAGGGGGAAATTCCTTACCCTCAGTCCCATCCACCTCCTGGAAAGCCGGCTGCCGGCGGCGCGCTTCCTGCGCGTCCAGAAGTCCTATATCGTTTCGCTGAATAAAATCACCTCCATCCATACTGCTGAGCTGAGAGTAGGGGAATATCGGGTGCCTTTCAGCAAGTCTTACAGGGAGACGCTGCTGGCGTTGGTGGATAAAAAACTGCTAAAAAAATGAGGCGTTCGCGCCTGGATCGCGGCGGCGCAGTGGGGCGCGGCGGTGGCGGTGGCGGGGCGCGGGCGCGCTACTGCACATTGGAAGGAGACGCCGGCGCGGCGATGCTGGTCGTATCGCCGTTATTGGTCAGCAATGTACCCACGCCCCAGCCATTAATCGACTTAGGGCCGTATATGGTCGAGCCCGACAAATCGAGGTAGTAATCCCCCAGTACTCCAATATTAGTTTGGGGGAAGCCATCCCCCCAATAAATGGCGCAATCTCCTCCGGCGCCATCCGGCGCGGGCTCTGAAGGAAGCTGCACGGGGGAACCCCAGCCATAGTGATCCTTCTTGGGGCCATATATCAGACTGTCGGAAACATCCAGGTAAAAGTCACCAGGGTTCCCGGTAACGGGCGGGGGATGAGACGGGCCTGAAAAGAATTGAGCTCCATTGGAGGGTAAAGCGGGGATGGTATCTATGGGCTCCGGGTAGATCACGGCGTGCTTGACGCAGCAAGGGAGAAATCCCAACGCGAGCAAAAGCACCACGGCTCCCGGAATCAAGCGGCCCATAAATGAGGGGGTTTACACTCTAATATACGCAGGATTGGAGGGGAAGTCAACGAAGTCGCGTATTTTTATTATCATGAACCGCAGAACCTTCCTAAAAGACACGAGTCTGACGACAGCCGGGGTGGCCGTCGGCCTGGGCACCATAGCGACTGCCGGGGCTGCCGCAGGAACAGGCGCAGGCGCCGGGGTGACCATCCTGAATTTTCCCGTTTTTGGTAAAAACGCACCCAGCAACAAGGTGGTTGTTGGCGTGATGGGCCTGCACGGACGGGGTTCCTACCTGGCAGGCTGCTTTTCGCAACTTCCCAATGTATCCGTAGGATACATATGCGATGTGGAAGAAGGCGCCATCAAAATCGGCTTCGATGCGCTGAAAAAAGCGGGGGCGCCAACTCCCCAGCTCGTCCGGGACATCCGCGAACTCGTCCGCAAATCGGACATGGATGCCCTGATCATTGCCGCCCCGGACCACTGGCACGCACCGGCGGCCTTGCTTGGGGTGGCTGCGGGCAAGCAGGTCTACGTAGAAAAACCCTGTTCCCATAACCCCTACGAAGGTGAGCTGCTGATCAGTGAGGCAGCCAGGACGGGTAAATTGGTCCAAATGGGCAGCCAGCGGCGGTCCATGCCTACCCTCATCCAGGCAGTGGCCGAGGTAAGGGGAGGCGCCATCGGGCGTACCTACTTCGCGAAATCCTGGTATACCAATAATCGTCCTTCGATAGGCATTGGAAAGCACGTGCCCGTACCCTCCACCCTCGACTTCGAGCTGTGGCAGGGGCCCGCGCCAAGGAGGCCTTACCAGGACAACCTCGTCCACTACAATTGGCACTGGTTCTGGAATTGGGGAACGGGAGAGTCTTGCAACAACGGGACCCATGAGGTGGATTGCTGCCGCTGGTTTCTGGACGTGGACTATCCCACCAAGGTGACTTCTTCGGGGGGGCGTTATGCCTTCAAGGATGATTGGCAGACGCCGGATACGCAGGTAGCCGCATTCGAGTTCGGTCCGGATAAATCGATTACCTGGGAAGGGAGGAGTTGCAATAATTATCCGGTGGAAGGATCGAGCCGGGGCTTCATCATTTACGGGGACCAGGGGACCCTGGTCAACCTGGGCGGTGGAGATTATAAAATTTATGACCTGAAGAATAAGCTGGTCAAACAGGTGACCCCGGACGTCAAAGCGGATCCGGACAATACCGTAAGCGCTACGGGCAACCTTGACATGTACCACTTCGATAATTTCATCAAGGCCGTTCGCGGGGAAGGCAAACTTACCCAGCCTGTTTCGGAGGGTTTCAAGAGCGTCTTGCTTTGTCAGCTGGCGAATATCGCACAGCGTACTTCGGGGGTGTTACATACGGACCCCACCAACGGGCATATACTGCATAATCCCGACGCGGCGGCGCTGTGGAGGAGAACCTATGAAAGGGGCTGGGAGCCCGGCGGAATGGGGTAGGCCGAAGGCCCGGGGAACCCGGCGGAATGAGTTAAAACTTCTAAAGGGTTATCCTTCTCACTTAATGTGTCGTAATACATTATTGTAACTTGCGGGGGTATTTTTAATGCTTACCCTCAGTGAAACCACTTCTCTATATCCTAATTGGAATAACCATTCTTTGCGGCGTCGCCACGGCCCAAAACCCGGGTAACGTCAACGGCGACAAATTATGGTTGCGCGCCGACCAGAATACTTCCACTACCACGGACGGAGCTAAGTTGAATACCTGGGATGACAATTCTACCCAAGGAAATAACGCTACTCAAGCGACGAATGCCCTGAGGCCTGTTTTCGAAGACGACGCCACCAACGATATCAATTTCAATCCAGTCATTTCCTTCAGCGGGACGACGTTCATGAACCTGGGGACTACGGGCCTACCCAACGCGAAGCACGCCCGTTCGGTGATCATCGTGGCGGCACCCAATTCGGTGAGCGGGACTCAATACGTCTTTTCCTACGGCCAAAACGTCCTGGATGCGGGCATTTCCGCAGGAGCCAATGGCAGCGACGGGTTATTTTCCGGGTTCCTGGATGATGTGACGACCCCTTCCGGATTGTGGAAAGTGGGCAGCCCGCTGACCCTGACATCGGTTTGGGCGGGCAATGGGGGGACGGTGGATCAATAC
>CAZJDB010000052.1:0-88912 GCA_964544695.1 uncultured Chitinophagaceae bacterium | reverse complement strand
CCGAGGAAGCAGTTGTCTTCGATGATAACGGGGCTGGCCTGGAGGGGTTCGAGGACGCCCCCGATGCCGACGCCTCCGCTGAGGTGGACGTATTTTCCGATCTGGGCGCAACTGCCGACGGTCGCCCAGGTGTCGACCATGGTGCCTTCGTCTACGTAGGCGCCGATGTTGACGTAACTGGGCATGAGGACGACGTTCCTTCCCAGGAAGGCGCCGTAGCGGGCGACGGCGTGGGGGACGGCCCTGACGCCCTGGGATTTATAGTCGCTTTTGAGCTTCATTTTGTCGTGGAATTCGAAGGGGGGCAAACTAAGCGTATCCATGGGCTGGATGGCGAAATATAAAAGGATGGCCTGTTTGACCCATTCGTTGACCTGCCAGTCGCCGGAAGCGGAAGAGCCGTCGGAAGCCGAACCGGGCGACGCCACGCGCAAGCGCCCTTTATCCAAATCCTCGATGACGGACCTGACGGCGTCAGCGTAGGTTGCGTCCTGCAACAACGACCTGTTCTCCCATGCCTCCCGGATCATATCCGAATAACCCATAAAATTTTTTTTGCAAACGTAGCGTATTTTTGTCGGATGGACTTTCAGGAAGACATAGCAAATTGCCTTGCAGTTCTGGCGAAAGGCGGCTTGATCGCCTACCCCACGGATACGATTTGGGGGATCGGCTGTGACGCGACGGATAGCAAGGCGGTAGAAAGGATATACAAGCTGAAACAAAGGACGGAAAGCAAGAGCATGATCGTGCTGGTGGCCGAAGCGAGAGACCTGCTAAGGTACACGGCGGCCACCGACCTGGAGCTAATAGACTACCTAAAAAATACCGAAAAGCCGACGACGGTGATTTGCCCTGGAGCCATAGGCCTAGCGCCCAACCTCCTGGCTGCGGATGGCTCAGTAGGAATCAGGGTCACGAAAGAGCTTTTCACCAAGACTTTGATCAAGCGAATGAGAAAGCCCCTGGTGTCGACCTCGGCAAACGTGTCCGGGCAGCCTTCCCCGGGAAACTTCGCGGAGATAGACGAGGAAATCGTAACAAACGTGGACTATGTGGTGAAATACCGCCAGGACGACAGGGAAAAGCATCAGCCCTCGCAGGTGGTGCGCTGGCTGGGCGGGGGAAAGGTAGAGGTGATCCGACCATAAGAAGTACTTTTGCGCCGATGGATATAATTTGTACAGACAGAGAGTTGTTCGTTTTTAAGAAGATCGCCCACGCGGCGGCAGAGCTGCAGGTGCCGTGCTACTTGGTGGGAGGGTTCGTGCGTGATAAGCTGATCGGCCGTGGAACCAAGGACATCGACATCGTTTGCGTGGGGGACGGGATCGCCCTTGCGCATAAGGTGGCGGAGCGCATGCGGCCCGAGCCGCCGGTGAACTTTTTCAAGACGTTTGGAACGGCGCAGGTGCGGCTCGAAGATATGGTGTTGGAATTTGTAGGAGCGAGGAAAGAAAGCTACAGCCCGGAGACCCGGAATCCCGAAGTGGAGCCGGGCACGCTGGAGGACGACCAGTTGAGAAGGGATTTCACGATCAACGCGATGGCGGTAAGCCTGAACGAAGGGGATTACGGCCGCCTGATCGATCCTTTCGGAGGCTTGCGGGATATTGAGCTGCGGGTGATCAAAACGCCCACAGACCCGAATACGACTTTCAAGGACGATCCGCTCAGGATGATGCGCGCGATACGCTTTGCTTCGCAACTCCAATACGCAATTGACAAACAAACCGAAACCGGCATCGAGGAAAACGTCGACCGGATCAAAATCATTTCGCAGGAAAGGATCACCGAGGAACTGAATAAGATCATAAGCAGCAAGAAGCCAAGTGTGGGGTTCGAATACCTGTACCGCACAGGCCTGCTGCAAAAGATCTTTCCCCAAATGGTGGACCTCGCGGGGGCGGAGTATATCGATGGGAAGGGGCATAAAGACAATTTTTTCCATACCCTCCAGGTACTGGATAATGCTTCAGCGGTTTCGGATAACCTTTGGCTGCGCTGGGCGGCCATCCTGCACGATATCGGCAAGCCGGCCACCAAGCGTTTCGAGGCGGGGCACGGGTGGACCTTCCACGGGCACGAGGTGGTGGGCGGGAAGATGGTCCCTAAGCTTTTCGCGAAGTTCAAGCTGCCCCAGCACGAGGAGATGCGCTATGTGCGGAAATTGGTGGAGCTTCACCTGCGGCCGATCAGCCTGACCAAAGAGAATATCACCGATTCGGCGATCCGCCGCCTCCTATTCGATGCGGGGGATGACCTGGAGGACCTGATGGTGTTGTGCAAGGCGGATATTACTTCCAAGAACCGTCAAAAGGTCAAGCGCTACCTGGAAAATTTCGAGATGGTGCAGGAGCGCCTGAAGGCGGTGGAGGAAAAGGACCGGATCCGGAACTGGCAGCCGCCCATTACGGGGGAAATCATCATGGAGACCTTCGGGCTCGGGCCCGAAAAGAGGGTGGGGGATATTAAAACGGCCATCCGCGAAGCCATTTTGGATGGAATGATCGATAATAGCTATGAGGCGGCATATGATTTGATGCTGACAGTGGCCGGGAAGATGGGCCTGGAAAGGGCCCCGAAGGGCTTGGGAACCACGGCCGCGGAGGCCTCCGGGGACCCCGCAAAAGACTAAAATCTTAGCATATTTCTATTAAATTTGTGGGTATAATTCAAATTGAGAAGCAATGGCTGTACTTAAATTCAGAGTTTATTGGGAAGAGGACGATGCAGTTTACCGGGACGTGGTCATCAAGCAATCGCAAAGCTTCAAGGAATTGAACGATATAGTCCTGAAATCCTTTGAATTCGACAACAAGCATAAGGCAACTTTTTTCCGCAGTAACGACCACTGGCAAAGGGGCCGCGAGATCACCCTGGAAAAATACGACAAGGATTACGTGAAGGAACCCCTGATCATGGACCAGACCCCCATCTTCACGGAGATCAAGGACCCGAACCAGAAGTTCATATATATCTACGATTTCAACCGCAACTGGACCTTTCTCATCGAGCTTATCACGGTCGTCAAGGACGAGAATCAAAAGCTCATTTATCCCGCCGTCATTCGGACCGAAGGGCTGGCGCCCAACCAATACGGCACGCGCAGCCTCCTGGGGGACAAGTTCGTGGAAGTGGAGGAAAAATACGACCTGACCAAGGGCGAGGAAGGTTTCAGCGAAGAAGGGGGCGAAGCTGCGAGCACGGACGAGGAGGCTACCGAGGAGGGCGCGGAAGAGACCTTCGGCGAAGAAATATAAGTCGTGTCCAAGACCATCCTACTCATCGCGGGTCCAACGGGTGTGGGCAAAACGGGGCTGGCCCTCGGGTTGGCAAATGGCGGGGCCGTGGGCGCGGGGGGCGGTATCATTTCCGCGGATTCGCGGCAGTGCTATAAGGAACTGAACATCGGGGTCGCACGCCCAACCGCCGAAGAGCTGGCGAGAGTCCCCCACTACTTCATCGCCAATCACTCCATCACCGAAAAGGTGAACGCCCAGACTTTCGCGAAGGAAGCGCAGGAAGCAGTAGAAAAAATTTTCCGCGAAAACGACCTTGCTCTGTTGGTAGGAGGCACGGGCCTCTACATTCAGGCGTTCCTGGAAGGCCTGGATGATATTCCGCAAATTCCGGAAGAAATAAAAGAAAACATCCGCAACGCGTACGAACGGAACGGCCTGGAATGGCTTCAAAAACAGGTGAAGGCTAAGGATAGGGAATGGTATGAAAAAGGGGAAATTAAAAACCCCCACCGCCTGTTGCGCGCCCTGGAAGTCGTGGAGGCAACGGGGGCGTCGATAAGAACGTTTCAGCAGGGGAGCAGAATGGGAACCGATTATCGCGTCATTAAAATCGGCCTGGAGCTGCCGCGCGAAGAACTTTATGCCCGCATCGATACCCGCGTGGACACCATGATGAAAAATGGCCTACTGAAAGAAGTCGAAGGACTCGAACCCCACAAAAACGAGAAAGCCCTCGATACCGTGGGCTACCGCGAATTATTCGACCACCTGGAAGGCAAAGAAAGTCTCGAAACGGCCGTAGCGAAAATCAAGCAACACACCCGGAACTACGCCAAGCGCCAGCTCACGTGGTTCAAGCGGGACCCCGATATCAAGTGGTTCTCGCCGGAACAGTTGCAGGAGATACGGGCTTTTGTATCCGGTGCTTTTTGACCAGCAGCCCCGCGTAGTAGTGGGCGTTGTGATACAACTCCAGGTAATGGTGCGGGTCGTCCGCATCCATCTTCCTTTTCCCCTTCGTGAGCACGCGCAACACATTATCTTTCTCGAAATAATACCGCGCTTCGAAGGACCGGACGAGTTTGGAGGGGTCCAGGCCGCCGGCCTTTTGGGCAAAGTCATCCTCGGTTTCGAATACGAAGATCAATTGCCCGTTCGAATAATAGAAGTGCTCCTGTATGACGGCATAAGACAGGCCGATCCAAGTGGAGGCCTTGCACAGCGTGTCCCCCCGGAAGTAACCGCGCAGGCTGCCGCCGTTATCGGGGGCTTCGTCTCCCAGGAATTCTTCCTGGTTCAGCGTTACCTTATTGAGGCCCGAGTCTTTTTCGATTTGTTGGAAAACGGACCTGATGTCCCGGATTTTAACCGAGGAGTCGGGGAGGTTGGTCTGGACCTGGGCGTGGGCCTGGCAAGCGGCGCCCGCCAGGCCGGCTATCAAAAGTGAGCGGAGGATCATAAGAATGGATTGGCTCTAAATATATAAAAAAAAGCTCAAATCTCAGCACTGCGCGCGGCCGGGGGGCGTCAAAATTTAACACCCCAGGTTATCATGAGGGTTCCGCGGTGGTCGCGTAGGTCCGCAAACGTATTCTCCTTGGAGGATACCAGGTAGGGAAAATCCACGTCCGTGGCGATGGCGTAGGCATACCCCACGTCGAAGAACATCCCGAAGTTGCGGTACCCCAACCCCGCGCTGAAGATGGTCTTTCCAGCCTTCAGGTCGTCGTTGTCCCGGTGGGGATTCCCGTAATGCGCAAAGCCCAGGCGGGCCAGCCAGGTATCGAGTTTGAGCTCCCCGCCGACCTTCAGGTTGACGGCATCCTTGTATTGGGAGTGAACCAGTTGGGTGAGGGTGTGGTAATAGGCATTCTGGGCCGGCGTGGAGCCCCAGGTGGGATCGTCGTCGGAGGAGGCGGTGGAACCAAAGCCCGATTCGTGGTAGCCCACGTATTCGAGGTCGGCCGTGACGAAACCCCTTTGTTGTTTCACGTCCTCCACGGCATTGAAGACGTAAGAGGCGCTGAGAAGCGCCCTCCAGGGCGTGATGAGGGTATAGTTGTTGGAAGATGAGGCATTTCCCAGGTAATCGGAGGCTTGCGCCGTTTGTGTGCCCGCATAACTCCCCGTGTTGGTGGTCATGGTGGCATTGTGCGTGTCCGTCGTGCCGATGACGCTGGGAGAGGTGAAGGCCGCGCCCAGCCTTAGGCTGTTGTCCGGCTTGAAGATCACGCCCAGGCGGAGGTTCACGCCATAACCCTTGGATATGCGGTTGTCGTAAAACGAGGAGCTCACGAAATTTCCGCTGGGATCGGGGCTGGAGGCCGTTTCGGTATAGTGGATGGTCTGGTTGACGTAGACGATGGGGAATCCCAGGGCGCCCCCGATGTACCATTTGTCCATATGGCTGGCCGCAAAGGCAACGTCCACCTCGGACATGCCTCCCCTGGAATCGACGGTCTTTTCCTGGATCAGGGGAATTTTTTCGTTCAGGAGGAAGTCGGGCAGGCCGACGTATTGCTGCTGTCCCGATCCGTTGGTGACAGTATCGATCAGGTAAGTGCCCAGGGCCAGGGAGGTACCGTAGGCGAAGCTGGGATCGTTCAGGATCCCGTCGATGCTTTGCCCGCTCTGGTTGGCGTCGTCGGCGTATTGATCGGCATAGGAGCTGTAATTGTTGAGGCCCCGGTAATAGCTGTGGTTGTTGAAGTCGGAGACCTTGGTGACGGCGATGCTGAAGGCGGACCCCTTCCATTTGGTATTGGGTACCTGGGTCGGGGCGCCGAAGACGAAGCCGCTGGTCCCAAGTTGGAACCGGTTCAAAGAGGAGGTGGCGTTCGTCCCCCGGAAGTCATTATGGTTGCTGTTAAAGCCCATGCCGGGCGTCAGCACCAGTTCCCGGGTCTTGTACAGGCCCAGGCCCGCCGGATTGGTAAAGGTGCTGCTGATATCCCCGCCCAGGGAGCCCATCGCCCCCCCGATAGCCAGGGAACGCGCCGTGCCCACCTGTGGGTAAAAGGAATACCGTAGGATGTCTTCGGGAAGTTGGGCAAACGTATGACTTGCCACCCCCAATAATACCAAGGTTATTGTGGCTTTCATGCAAGGCCTCCTTTTTCAGGTCGTCAGAAAGGAGTAGTGAGTATAAGGAGAGAAAAGGTTTGGATCAGTGCCTGCCGCCACCTCCGCCCATATGACCTCCGCCGCCGCCGCCGAAGCTGCCTGTCCGGCCGAAGCTGCCACCCCCGGCGGGATGGTAGGAGGGCGAGGAACTGCTGGAGCGGAAGTTGTTGCGGGTGGAACTCCCTTGAACCGTGGACCGGTAGGTGTGCCAGGTGGTGTTCGACGTCGGGGTAGCGACGCGGGCGAACTTGTTGTTGTTCGCGGCGAAGCTGCTGGCGGCTACCGGCCTGGTGATGTTGCCCACCCTGGTCACGGTGGAATTGATGTTGTTGAAGTGGTTGTTGTTATACGCCATCGTATTTATCCTTCCAGGGGCCAGGGGCAGGGTGCCGGTGCTGGTAATGCCCACCTTCGAGTAGTAACCGAAGCCCGGGTAGTAGGGATTGTAATACCCCCCGTAATACATAGGGTAATACGGAGAATATAACGGGTAGGGATAATATCCGTAAGCGAAATACGGCGAGTAAAAAGGGCTGGCCCAGGGGCTGTATCCGAAGCCATAGCCGAAACCCATTCCCATTCCCATCCCATAACCCATATAGGGGTAGGCTGAATAGGTAGAGAAGGGCGCGTAGCCATCGTTACCGTAGGCGTAGTTATTGTAGTTATCTGATGTTTGGGTATTGGCGGCAACGCGATCATCACTTCCGTCGGTTGCTACATATCCTCCGTTGGAACCGGAAGAATAATAAACGTCGTCAGTCGTCTGCGCTTTACGCTGGGTGGAACAACTGCATATGCCGATTGCGGCTATGATAAGGGAAAGAGAGGAAAGTTTCATACTCACGTAGATTTGGTAACCTCCACTAAGTTACTACAATTTATGTACGTTTGCACCAATTAAAATATTTTAAGATAGCGTTATGAGTAAGGAAATTACCGCCCGGGAAAAGGACTATTCGCAGTGGTACAATGACCTAGTTATCAAAGGAGGGTTGGCCGATTATTCGGCCGTCCGGGGCTGCATGGTAATCAAGCCTTACGGCTTCGCGCTTTGGGAACGGATGCAGGGCGTGTTGGACGGTAAATTCAAAGAAACGGGACATCAGAATGCCTATTTTCCCCTGTTCATTCCGAAGAGTTTCCTGAGCAAGGAGGCAGCCCACGTGGAAGGTTTCGCCAAGGAGTGCGCCGTGGTAACACACTATCGCCTGAAGAACGATCCGGGGGGCGCGGGGGTAGTGGTCGACCCGGAGGCCAAATTGGAAGAAGAGTTGATCGTCCGGCCCACTTCCGAAACCATCATTTGGAATACCTACAAGGATTGGATCCAATCCTATCGTGATCTGCCCCTGCTGATCAACCAATGGGTGAACGTGGTTCGCTGGGAGATGCGCACGCGTCTTTTCCTGAGGACGACCGAATTCCTTTGGCAGGAGGGGCACACCGCCCACGCTACGGAAGCCGAAGCCGTCGCGGAGGCGAGGTTGATGCTGGATATCTATGCCGATTTCGTGGAAAACTATATGGCGCTGCCCGTCGTCAAGGGGACCAAGAGTCCCAGCGAACGTTTTGCCGGTGCCGTGGATACCTATAGCATCGAAGCCCTGATGCAGGACGGCAAGGCCCTGCAGGCAGGGACCTCGCATTTCCTGGGGCAGAACTTCGCAAAGGCTTTCGAGGTGCAATTCCTCAGTAAGGAAAACAAACTGGATTACGTCTGGGCCACCAGTTGGGGAGTAAGCACCCGCATGGTCGGAGCCCTGGTGATGGCGCATGGCGACGACGAGGGGCTGGTTTTCCCTCCACGTATCGCACCGCTTCAGGTGGTGGTCGTGCCCATCTATAAAGGCGAAACCCAAAAGGCGGAAATCGATGCACGGATCGTGCCGCTCGTGGAAGAGCTTCGCAAGTCCGGTATTCGGGTGAAATACGATGATAACGATAACAACCGACCGGGGTGGAAGTTCGCCGAATACGAAATGAAGGGGGTTCCCATCCGCGTCGCCATTGGGGCCAGGGACCTGGAAAACGGAGTGGCCGAAGTGGCGCGCCGGGATACCCGGGAGAAAAGCAGTTTGCCCCTGCAAGGCCTACCGCAAGCCCTGGCAGCGCTCCTGGAAGAGATCCAGGCGAATCTGTACAATCGTGCGCTGGCCTATCGGGATGCCCACATTACGCTGGTCGACGACTTTGCCACGTTCGAAAAGGTGCTCGATGAGCGGGGCGGATTCGTGTCGGCCCACTGGGACGGAACGGCCGAAACGGAGGAAAAGATCAAGGAACTGACCAAGGCGACCATCCGCTGCATTCCCTTGAACAACCCGCCCGAGGTTGGTAAGTGCGTCCTTACAGGAAACCCTTCCAAGGAAAGAGTATTGTTTGCCCGGGCATATTAAGGAATTTTGCTATCTTGAAGCTCAACCACTAAAATGAACTTCATGGAAGAGCAACAATCTCTTTTTGACCTCCACCTCGATACCTATAGTCAGGAGTCCCTGGCCGAAACGGCTAAATGGGGCAAATTCCTTGCTATTATAGGATTCATCCTGACCGGCCTCATCCTGATCGGGGCTTTTACCGCAGGCAGCCTTTTCAATTCGCTGGGGTCCGCTTACCCACTGAGTTCCGTCAACCAGTTTTCGACGGTGGCCTTTATCATTTACATGCTGATCATCTCGGCCCTGGTTTTCGTGCCTGCATTCTTCATGTACCTGTTTTCCACGCGCATGAAAAAGGCGCTGAAGTCGAACGACCAGGAATTATTGGGCAGAGCGTTTGCCAACCAGAAGGTGGTTTTTAAATTCTACGGGATTCTAACCATCATTTACCTGTCCATACTCACCATTATCATCATCGGCGCCGTTATCGCGACGACCCTGAGGCGATAGCCTATTGGACGGAGATGTAATTGTAATCCTTCAGCAGGGTTTCCAGGAACTCGATTGGGGGGAGGGTCGTATCTATTTTCAGGACGGTCTTTATCTTTTCTGCGGCGGTATCGGCGATGTGCAGGCTGTCATTCCCCTTGGCCCTTTCGAGCAGGGAGCGGATGGTATTCAGGTCCCTGTCGCTGAGCTGCATGACCTGCGGGAACTGGGGAACGTAGTCCTGGGTGACATCCATGAAAATGGTTTCATCCAGGCCTGCTTTCGTATTGGTGCTGATGAGGATCGTGCCCGCCGCGAGGTCCCCCAGGCGCTGGGCGTAGCGCGTGAATATGACCGAGAGCAGGCCGCCCAGACAAAAAGTGATGGCGAAGTCCACGGGCCGCAGCAACCAGCGGATGATGAATTGGCCATACGAAGGTTTGCCCCCGTTCATGTTGATGACCCGGATGCGCATGACCTTCTTCCCGATCGTTTGCCCGTTCATCCAGATCTCGGAGAGCAGGAAATATAAGAGAATAGGGATGGCCGTGAGTTCCAGGGCAATGACGACAAGATCGTTGGTTTCGCTGGTATATTCGGTCATCAGGGCCATGGCGATCCGGTACGCCACGATCCAGTACAGGACGATGATCGAATAGTCGATAATCCAGGCGAGCAGTCGCCGGTGAAATTCCGGGATTTCGAATTCCAGGTCGATATTGAAGCTCGTGGGTATCCGGATGGTGCTCATGTTGACAATTTCCGTAAATTTCAGGAAAATTTCTCTGCTTGCGGGAAGCATTATTTATCAAGAAGAACAAAGACCGCTGGACGCAGATAGAAGAGCAGCCGGCCTCCGACCCTGATGAAATGGCTACGGAATTCATCCAATTGGTGGACGACCTCTCCTACGCGAAAACGTTTTATCCAACCAGCAAGACAACCCGCTACCTGAACGTAGCCGCAGCCAAAATCTATTTGGGCATTTACCGCAATAGAAAGGACGACGGCAACCGCCTGGCGCGCTTCGTCCGCTACGATTTGCCGAACACGATCCGGAAACATCACTGGATAATGCTGATTTCCTTTGTCATATTCACTACGTTCTTCATCGTGGGCGTGTTTTCCGCCCGCGGTGACGAATCCTTCATCCGCCACCTGTTCGGCAATTCCTACATCAACATGACGGAGGACAATATCGCCAGGGGCAAGCCCTTTGGCGTATATGACGACGGCAATCCCCTCCAGATGTGGCTGGGCATCATGATCAACAACATCAAGGTGTCCTTCATCATGCTGGCGGGGGGCGTCCTGATCGGCCTGATCCCCCTGTATCAACTCGTCATGGAGGGTATCCGCCTGGGGGCCTTCGAAACCTTTTTTGCCCAAAAGGGCCTTGCGGGCGACTTCTGGCTCACCGTGTTCATCCACGGCACCCTCGAAATATCCGCCCTGATCATTTCGGGGGCGGCCGGCCTCATTATCGGCCGGAGCTTCCTGTTCCCGGGCACCCTCAGCAGGTTGGAAGCCTTCAAACAGGGGGCGAAGGACGCCTGCAAGATCATCATAGGGCTGGTGCCCGTGTTCATCACGGCCGCTTTCTTCGAGGGCTTCGTTACGCGCCACGAAGGCATGCCCGTCTGGGGAAAACTGACGATCCTTATTTGTTCCCTGACTTTCATCCTCGGGTATTTCGTCTATTATCCCATTCGCTTGGGCAGGAAAGGAGGGCGCGTCGATGCGTAAAATCCTTTGGGGACTCTTTTGTTGCAGCCTTTGCCTGACCGTGAGCGCGCAACAGGACACGACGACTACCGTCGACAGCGCATCGCCACCATGGTATACGACCCTCAGGAATGCGCCACCCCTGAAGGCCAATGTCCGTCGCGTTCCGCCCAAACACGTTTCCGGGGACCGGAAGGACGACGACTTCTGGTACGTTGACGTGGGTCCGGGCCAACCGAAGCCTGTAAAAATCGAAGACAATCCTCACAAGAATAAGTTTTGGGAGGCCTTCTGGCGGTCCCTGGACAAACCCTGGGTAGCATTTCTTTTCTGGACCTTCCTGGCCGGGCTATTGGTTGCGGCCATCGTGTTCTTCATTCAATCGGGGAGCGGGGAGTCCTGGTTCACGTCCCGCCGGAAACGAAAAAAACGCCTGACCCAAACCGAAACCGACGTTGAGCTCAAGACCGACCTCGGGCAGGCCCTGCGGGAAGCCATCCAACGCGAGGACTACCGCGAGGCGATACACCTCCTTTTCCTCCAAACCCTGATCGCTCTGGAAGCCCGGAACCTCATCCACCTCTTCAAGGATAAGACCAACCGGGAATACTTCAGGGAATTGAACGGAAACCCCTTGCAGTCCGACTTTGCCCGCTTGCTAAGGCATTATGAATACAGTTACTTCGGAGGTTTTGCGCCGGACGGGGAAACCTTCCGGATCCTCCATGACCAATACACCCAATTCCAAAACCGACTGAATACCCTTTGAAACGCACCAGACTCTATATCATCCTGTTCATCGCGCTCGTCGTGGTCGGTTGGTTCGTGTGGTGGGCGACGACCCGCAAGGTGGAACGCCACTTCGACTCCACCATCACCCTTTCGTACCGCGAAAAGCGCCCCTATGGCGCCTACGTGGCCTACCAGGAATTGCCCACCCTTTTTCACGGAGCCCCCGTCGTACTCAGCAAAAGGACCGACTCTTATCTTCAGGATTTGGACGATTCGGACCGGAACCAACTGATGTTCGTGCTGTCCCCCCAGTTCTACCCCAACGTCTATGAATGGAACCGCCTGATCAGTTGGGTGCAGCAGGGGAACTACCTCGTCGTGTCCTCGAGCCTGTTTGGCCAGGAAGCCATGGACGAACTGCACATCCAACTAAGCAGTACGAACATGGAATACTATTTCCAGGAAAATGCCACGCAGGGCGACGACTCCCTGCGACTTAACCTGGCCGGCCCTTTCAAGGACACCACGACTTATTTTTACCCGGGCAGGCGCTTCGACCGGGCGATCACCAACCTCGACAGCAGCTTCACCGACATCCTGGGGACCAACGACTTCCATTATGCGGACATGATCCACATCCGGGCAGGGAAAGGCGCCGTGATGGTGCAAACCGCCCCCCTGGCGTTCAGCAACTACTTCCTGCTGTATAAAAATAACATCCATTATTTCGAAGCCTTCTGGTCCGTCCTGCCGGCCCACGTGGACAAGATCATATGGAATGAGTACTACCTGTACAAATACGACGAAAACACCGACAACTTCACGGGCGCCCTGGGGAAGCTGCTGGCCGATCCTCACCTGGGCCCCGCTTTCCTCGTATTGATCATTCTCTTTGCCATATACGTGTTGCTGGGGCTGAAGCGCCGCCAAAGGATCATCCCCGAAATCCCCGCGAAAACGAACGAGTCCGTGGACTTCGTGAAGACCATCGGCCGCCTGTATTACGGCAAGGCAGATCATTTGAACCTCGCCATCAAGATGGTCCAGCACTTCCAGGAATTCACGCGAAACCATTACCAGGTCAAGCTGGAGCTGGGGGATGAGGCTTCCGTGCTGCGCCTGTCCCATCGTTCGGGGGTCCCCGAAAGCGTCGTGCGGGACATCGCCACCCACGTGCGGTATGTCTACGATGCACCGGAACTGAGTGTGGAACAATTGGAGGAATTGTACGGACTCTTAGAAAAATTCTATAACATAGCGTCATAATATGGAATACCAACAACGGACCGACTTGCAGGAATTGCAGGAAAGCGTAGACAGTATATATAGGGAGATCCGGAAGGTTTTGGTGGGTCAGGAAGCCCTGGTTCGCCTCCTGGTCACCGCTGTCCTCGCTGATGGACACGTCCTGATCGAAGGCGTCCCGGGAATCGCCAAGACCCTCGGCGCCCGCCTTCTGGCGGGCACCTTGTCGGTGAAGTTCTCGCGGATACAATTTACGCCCGACCTGATGCCTTCGGATGTCCTTGGCACGACCGTGTTCAACCCTAAGGAAGCCCGCTTTGAATTCAGGCGGGGTCCCATTTTCAGCAACCTCGTGCTGATCGACGAGATCAACCGGGCCCCCGCCAAAACCCAGGCGGCGTTGTTTGAAGTGATGGAAGAGCGCCAGGTGACCATGGATGGGACGACCTACCCCATGGACCTCCCCTTCCTGGTACTGGCTACCCAAAACCCCATCGAGCAGGAGGGCACCTATCGCCTCCCCGAAGCCCAACTGGACCGCTTCCTCTTCAAGATCAAAGTCCCCTATCCCGTCGAAGAAGAGGAGGTGCGCATGCTTTCCCGCTTCAACGTTACCGATGTCAGCGATCCCGTGAGCCTGCTCAGGCCCGTCCTGGAACCCGCGCGCATCATGCAATTGCGTCACCAGGTCAGGAGCCTGCATATCGAGGAGCCTCTCTTGCGCTTCATTGCCCGCCTGACCCAGGCCACGCGGCAACATCACTCCCTGTACCTGGGGGCTTCACCCAGGGCCTCGCTGGCCCTGATGCACGCGGCCAAGGCCACGGCCGCCATGAATGGCAGGGACTTCGTCACTCCCGAGGACGTCCTGGAGGTGGCCTATCCCGTTTTGGGACATCGCATCCTCCTGACCCCGGAAAAGGAAATGGAGGGCGTGACCGAGGAAGAGGTGATCAAGCAGATATTGCAATCATTGGAAATTCCCCGTTAGCGTTGTTACGGCAATTCTACCTTTCGTATTACCTGTCGCTCCGGGCGTATATCATCGGGGGCATCATCGTATTGCTCCTGGCCATGTCCTGGTTCTTCCCCCCGCTGATGGTGGTCGCCAGGCTGTTGGGTTGGGTACTGATCCTGTCCGTATTCCTCGATACCCTGTTGTTGTACGGGCGCAGGGGAGGACTCCTCGCGGGGCGCCAGGTTTCCGAGCGCTTCAGCAACGGCGACGTCAACGAGGTGCTCCTTCAGATCCAAAACAATTATCCTTTCACCCTGAACGCCGTCGTCATCGACGAGTTACCCGAACAATTTCAGGACCGGCAGTGGAGACGCACTTTGTCCATTGCCCCGGGCGCGACTGCCGAAATTCCATATGAATTGGTCCCCAAGGAAAGGGGGGTCTATACTTTCGGTCAGTTGCACGTCTTCATCCTTTCGCCCCTGGGTCTCGTCCGCCGTCGCTGCTCCTTCGGAAGGGAAGAAGTCGTGAAGGTTTATCCCTCCTATATCCACATGCGCAAACACCAGTTCGAGGTCATGGGAAGCACCCAGGACGCCGGACGCCAGCGCCTGAGGCGGACAGGGCGCAGCCTTGAATTCGAACAAATCAAGGACTACGTGCCAGGAGACGATTACCGCACCATCAACTGGAAGGCCAGCGCCCGCAAGGACCAGCTCATGGTGAATACCTATGTGGAAGAGCGCAGCCAGCCCATTTACTGCGTCATCGACAAGGGGCGCCTGATGAAATTCCCCTTCCAGGGCATGACCCTCCTGGACTACGCCATCAACGCCTCCCTGGCCCTGATCAACGTTGCTTTGCAGCGCAGGGACAAGGCAGGTCTCATCACCTTTTCCAGGAAGATAGACCAGTTCCTGCCCGCCGAGCGCCAGCCAAGCCAACTGTCGGCCGTAATGGAAGCCCTGTACAACCAAGAAACCGAATTCAAGGAAAGCGACTACGAGCAGCTTTACGCCCAACTGAGGCGTCGCCTCAAGCAGCGCAGCCTCCTCATCCTGTTCACCAACTTCGAATCGGTCCACAGCCTCCGTCGGCAGTTGCCTTATTTGCGCGCTATTGGGCGCTTTCACCTGCTGGTGACTGTGTTTTTCGATAATACGGAATTGCATTCTTTGCAACGCGCGGAGGCGCATACCATCGAGGATATTTATATCAAGACCATCGCCGATCGCTTCCTATATGAGAAGCGGCTTATCGCAAAAGAACTGGCGCAGGTTGGCATTCTTTCCGTATTCACTTCACCGGAAAACCTGACGGTGGCTACCATCAACAAGTACCTCGAGATCAAAGCGCGGCAGGCGATCTAAGGCGCGATGCCCAAGCGGCTCATCAGCTCCCGGTAGGTTCGCGGAATGCCCGTTGCCAGCACGCCGGGGGGGATGATGACGTAGCGGAACATGTATAAGTCCAGGTTGTCGTTGGCGTCGCACAGCAATTCGATATTCCCTGTGGAGATCAGGTCATTGACGTAAAAGCCGCTGCCATTGACATTGTCGTAAGGCAACGTGAAAATGATCCCATCCGTAATGCCGTAGATCAGCACGACCGAGCTGTCCAGTACCCCCGCGGTCAGGGCTGGCACGCTCCATTCGCCGGAGGTGCCGGAAAAACCTCCAGTCCAGTCAGAATAGATGACATTCGCGGTGCCCGTATCGCCTTTGGGCCCCTGGGGACCCTGTGCACCTTGGAGACCTGTATCGCCTTTGGGTCCCGTGGGTCCCTGTTTAGAGCAGCCGGTGAAGGCCAAAAAACTGATTAGTGCCAGTAGGTGAGAACATTTCATTTGTGCAGTGTTTAATGAATAATGTTCAAACCTAGCTCATGTTTCAAACGGGGACAATACCCAAAAGCGGTATACGGCCATTTTGCGTAGAACTACGCTGGGGCTGATGCGGCGGTGCATCGCGGCGATACAATAAAAAAGGGTCCGGTTTGCGCCGGACCCTAACCATAAGATATGGGATGCGTTGGTACCTACAATTAATGTGCTTTATGTTGCTTCAGGCTCCGGTTGAAGCGGATGATCTGTACGGCCACATACACGGACGGAGCAACAAAACTAATGATGGCAGCTGCCACTTCGAGTGTAATCGAATTGTTCATAAGCGGTTATATTAATTAACAATAAATGAGACGCTCGGACAACAAGGTGCTGCAGGTCCGGTACGGATTAAGGGAGGTACGGAATAGGGTGGGAAATAACGACGTAAATATATATCCATTCTTCGATATGTATAGCATTTCGTAAGCTATTTTTGCGTGAAATGATTGAAAGCGCTCCCTGGCAACTGCCCTTCGTAGAAGGAAAAGTCCTGCTGATTGATAAACCACTGACCTGGACCTCTTTCGATGTGGTCGCAAAAGTCCGCGGCTCCATCGGGATCAAGAAGGTGGGCCATGCGGGGACCCTTGACCCGCTGGCCACCGGCCTCCTTATTGTATGCACGGGGAAGTTTACCAAGAAGATCAACGAGTACATGGGCCTGGAAAAGGAGTACCGGGGCACTTTTACCCTGGGGGCGGTGACGCCGACGTTCGACCTGGAAAGCGCCCCTTCCGGGTTCGCGTCCCTCGATGGAGTGACGCCGGAGGCGTTCGAGAGCGTGCTAAATAACTTCCGCGGTAGTATACTCCAGGTGCCCCCTATCTTTTCTGCGATCAAACAGGGGGGAAAGCCGGTATACCTGGCGGCCCGAAAAGGACTCGAAGTCACCATGGAGCCCCGGCCCGTGACGATTCACGCCTTTGAGGTAGTGGATTGGCGCCTGCCGGAAGTGGACGTGCGCATCGTTTGTTCCACGGGAACTTATATAAGGAGCCTGGCGAACGATGTGGGAGCGGCCCTGGGTTGTGGGGGATATTTGAGTGCGTTGAGGCGGACGCGCATCGGTGCATTCCGGGTTGAAGATGCGCAAACGCTCGAAGGGTTCCTTTCAGAGATAGCGTCCGTCAGAAAAAATAGTTGATCCCGAAACTGAAGTTGTAGTTATTGTATCGCCACAATTTATTGTTCTTCGAACCATCGAACACGTGGAGAAAGGTAATGTCGGGAAGCTGCCACCCGTCATGAAGGGGTTCGTCGGGTTTTTTGATCCGGAAGCCGAAGTCGAACCTCAGCACAAAATAACTTAAGTCCAGGCGTAAGCCCACACCCGCATCAACGGCCAGTTCCTGGTAGAAATGGGAAATATCCAGAGTGGCGCTGTCATAAGTCGGGTGGGTCGCGGGATCGAAGGACTGGCGCCTGAAGTCCCAGACATTCCCGATGTCGGTAAATATGGCTCCCTTCAGGTACATGGAGTTGGGAATGATCTCGGCGATATTATAGCGGTACTCGATATTCCCCTCGAACTGGATGTCCCCGAAACGGTCGTTGAAGTTATTCGCTGTATCGGGAGCCAGGCGGATGGAACCGGGTCCCAGACTGCGGAAGGCCCAACCACGCATGCTGTTGGGACCTCCCCCTGTGAATTGCTTGAAGAAGGGGAGGGATGAGTCTCCACCCAGGGGTATCCCTACCCCGGAAAATAAGCGGAAGTTCCAGGAATTATTGTTGCTGAAATTGATTTCGTGCCGGTATTCGAGGGTGGGTCTCAGGTATTGGGAGACTTGCCCGAACACGTCCCCGTTGCTGGCCCTTTTGGCGATCCCCGCCAGGAGCCCCGAAGTTTCCAGGCTGGCGCGGAAGTAGCTGATCCGGTTGGGATGGTGCCGGTTGATATAGGTATGGAGGTAACTGAAGTTTTGCGCCATGATCAGGGCATTCGTATAGGCGAAGGCCAGGAAATGGTTCGTATCGAGGGCCTGTTCGAAACTATTGGTCCGGTTATAGATGTAGGAATATTCCACGTCTATAGGGTTGTAGGACCACGTGACATTGGTGTCCGATTTCCACTGAAAGCCGTATTTGAAGTTGAAGCTTTGGAGGTCGAAGAAACCGATGCGCTCAACGTAGGTCACGTTCGAGGTGATCACGGTTTGCTTGGCCAGGGGGTTGAGGTTGTTTATCGAGGCAAAGGGCGTGACGAAGCGCGGAATGGTGATGTTGTTGGTGTAGCCCAGGTCCACCGAAGCAAGGTCAAAGTTGTACTGGGGTGCCAGCCCAACGCCTCCGTTGACGGTATTGGTCATGCTGATGGCTTCCCGGCCCACGTTGCGGTGGGTGATTCCCACGTCTCCGTCGAGGCCGATGATATTGCCCGTGGCGATGGAATTCTGCGCTTCGCTGTAGCTGGTATTGTTGGAATAGTTGAGTTCCAGGTTGCCGTCCAGGCTTAACGGTTTGGCGGGAGTCAGCAGGTAATAAAAATCCAGGAAACCCACGGAATCCCTGCCTTTGTGGGTCGGCTGGGTTTGCCCGGGACCGGTAGCCTTGATGCCCGCCCCCGCTGATAGCAGAGCGTGGGCGTCCTCGTCGTGGTGGATCGTCGTGTCCCCCTTCATGGCGGCCAGGGTACTGTCGACGCGTGCATTGAGCCTGGCCAGGTGGATACTGTCTTCCACGGCCCTGCGCGCGAGCTGGGCGCTGTCTGCCGCCTTGCGCAAGCTGTCCGCGCGTTGCACGCGCGTCAGCATTTCGGCGCTGTCCCCTTTCGGCGCCGGGGCTACGGTATCCTTCACCTCCCGTGCCTGAATGATCGGCACCTGCCAGACCCCCAGGAAATTCAGCGTGTTCAGGCTTTTGTTATAGTTGTCCTGGGTATATATGTCGCCCGGCTTCAGGAAGGTATTGCGCAACAGGAAGCTGGGCTTGAATTTCAGCGTGTGATACCGGATACTGACGCTGTCAATGTAGATACCCGTCAGGGGTGTCTTCCGGTTATCGCGGGTAATTTCGAAATCGGGATAGATGTAGACCTTGCGGATGTAGTACTTTTTCAGCAACGCGCTGTCGAGGTTGGGCCGTAAGGTGATGTACAGATCGGTGGTTGGGTTCTTTTGTTTTTTCTGCTGCTCCACAAATTGGCGGATGCGTTCCAGGGGATCCAGGGTGGGATTGATCAGGATGGGATTGGTCGTGTCCAGTTCCACCTGGAAGGCATCCTGGGAAATGGAATAGTACCCGTGGTTCTTGTAAATATTGATGAGGCGGTTGATCTCGCCGTCGATCTTGTCTCCATTGAAGGGCTCGCCCCTGACCAGTAACGTGGACTTCCGCGATGAATCCAGCAGGGCCTGCAGCTCGGGGTCCTTCAGGTCTTCCACGATGGAATCCAGCAGGGTCCGGGGGCCCGCGACGATGTGGAAGGTGGTGGTCACGCGGTATTGGACCTTTTTGTGTCTTTTGTTGACGACGACCGTATCGATCTTATAGGTGTAGCCGCCTTCCGGACTAAAAAAACCCTCCTTCAGCATGTAGAAGTGCATAATCTTGAGGGAGGCGCCCGCATAGCTGGTATCGTAAACCGCGGGACTTTGGAGGGTATGCCACACGAAGAGGAAATCCTTGACCTGGGGGGTGAGGCTGTCGTCCAATTGCTGAAATAGATCCCTTACCAAGCCTTTTTTTTCCTGGGTGCTGACGTCCGCGCTGAGTTCTATGTTATTTTTGAACGCGAACGGTTTGCCTGCCTGGTAGTATTTGGCTTTATAACAACCGCTGAAGGTCAACCACCCCACCAGACAAATCAACCCATATGAACGCCAAAAAGGTACCATGCTCAGTAAGGCACAAATTAAATATATTCAAAGTTTACACCAGAAAAAATTCAGAACCCGCCTGGGGGCCTTCATTGCCGAGGGACCCAAGATAGCGGTCGAAGTCCTGGATAAGGTGCCGTCCCGGGTGCAGTACCTGGCTGCCTTACCCTCATGGATAGCCGAAAATTCCCCGCTCGTTGCCGCCCTGCCTCCGGACCGCGTCTTCCCTGTGGAAGCTCCCGTCCTTGAAAAGATCAGCGCCCTGACAACGCCCCACGAAGTGGTTTTAGTATTGCAGGTTTCAGATGAGTCTCCCTGGACGCTCCCCCCTGACGCCTGGTGTGTAGCACTGGACGACATCCGGGACCCGGGGAACCTGGGGACCATCATCCGGATCGCGGACTGGTTCGGGGTTTCGCACCTCCTGTGCTCCCCTGAGTGCGCCGAAGTCTATAATCCTAAGGTTATACAAGCGACCATGGGAAGTTTCCTGAGGGTGGCGGTTCGATACGACGCACTGGCTGTCGCCCTGGCCGCACTGGGTCGCCCCGTCTATGCAGCCACCCTGGACGGCGCTCCCGTAACGGGTATTGCTGCGTCGCCCCCCGGCGTAATTCTCGTGGGCAATGAGTCACATGGCCTCTCGTCCGGGCTGCTGGCGCTGGCCACCCTGCAGGTGACCATTCCCCGAATCGGCGCCGCCGAATCCCTGAATGCCGCCGTAGCGACGGGGATTCTGCTTTCCCACTTTACTCGAAACGGATCGCCTTCACGGGTGTAATGCGTTTGGTCAATTGGAGGGGGATGAGCAGGACCAGGAAACAAATCAGCATGGTCGCCGCATCGACCGCCAGGATTTGCCAAGGGACGATCTTGACGGTTGCCACGGAAAGATAATAAGCGTCCTCGGTCAGCTTGACGAGGTTGGTCTTTTGCTGCAGCCAGCAGATACCCAACCCCAGGGCGGTTCCGAAGAAAATGCCCCAGCCCGCGATGATGGCGGCATGGATCATGAAAATCCGCCGGATGGTCCCGTCGGTGGTGCCGATCGCCTTGAGGATCCCCACCATCCGCGTGCGTTCCAGGACCAGGATGATGAGGCAGGTGATCAGGTTCAGGACGGCTACCAACGTCATGACGCCCAGGAGGAGCCATTCCGTCCAGCTCATCAGGCCCAGCCAGTCGAAGATGTTGGGATAAACGTCCTGGATGGTTTGCGCGTTCCAGCCCACGGGGAGGTTCACACGGATGGAATCGGCTATGGCGCCCATGTTGCGGTAGTCGTTCACGTAGATCTCGTATCCCCCGATCATCGTGCTGTCCCACCCGTTGAGGCGGCGGATCAGGTTCAGGTCACCCATGGCGAAGTTCTGGTCGTACTCGTCGATGCCCGTCTTATAGATCCCCGCAACTTTCAACTTCCGCGCCCTGGGCGGCGCGTTGGGTTGTATGAAATAGATCAGGAGGTCATCCCCGGCCTTGAGCTTGAGCTGATCGGCGGTATATTGGGAAAGGTTGATTTCCTTGCTGTACCCGCTGTCGGGGAATTCGATCCAACGCCCCTCCTGGGGTTGAAGGAAGGAAGAAAGGCGGTTGAAATGGAACCCCTTTTCCACGCCCTTGAATAATATTCCCTCGATTCCTTCGTTCGTCTTGAGGATCGCCGATTTGGTTCCGAAGGCATCGGCATAGGCAACCCCCGGCCAGGAATGGATCATCTCCATCACGGTGTCGTTCTGATGCATAGGCGTTTCCTCGGCGATCAGGGTTTGCTCGGGCTCCATGTGTTCCACGCGGATGTGCCCCCAAAAGCTGAAGACCTTTTGGCTGATGGCTGACTGGAATCCTTCGGTAAAGGCCAGGGCCACGATCATGACCGCCACGCTGATCCCCGTGGCGATGATGGCCAGGCGGATGATGAACCTGGAAAAGGTCCGCTCCGGATTAAAAGCGATACGTTGGGCAATAAACCGGGCAATGTTCAAAGCACGTACTTTTGTTGATCTGTAAAACTAATGGATTTGAAGCATTCTCTTACCCTGGCTGCATGCCTTTGCGCGTCCAGCCTGCTGGCTCAAACGGATGACGGAGCCACCCACGTATTCCGTGGTAACATCAAAACCGTGCAGCTCTATGCCAAGGGCAGCCAGATCACGCCGCCCGTCATCACCCTGAACGCAGGCGACCGTCTGGACCTGGCTTTCGACGACCTGGACGGGGACACGAAGACTTATTCCTATATCTATGAGTTGAGGAACGAGGACTGGAGTCCCTCCGGCCTCAACGCCATGGAATATACCAAGGGATTCGCGGGCATCCAGATCGATCAGTACCGCCCTTCCGCCCTTGCCATCACGCGCTATACGCACTACCATGCCACCCTGCCCGACCCCAATTATATGCCCACCAAGGGAGGGAATTACCTGCTGAAGGTTTTTGTTAGCGGAGACCAGGACAATCCGGTGTTCCAAGTTCGAATGCTGGTGCTGAACAACAGCATGTCGGTTGGCGGGCTCGAAGTCCAGCCTCCCTTCACGGATGAAGTCCATACCACGCACCAAAAGGTACAGTTCACCGTGAGTACGGGCGCCCACCAGCTCAATTCCCCCACCCAGGAGGTCAAGGTCGTTATCGTCCAGAACTGGCGCTGGGAGACCGCCAAATACGATATCCACCCGAGCTTTGTCCGGCAGGGCTACCTGGAATACAACCCCGAAGCGGACGCCGTCTTCCCGGGGACGCGCGAATGGCGGTGGCTCGATATCCGCAGCTTCCGCTTTCAAAGCGACCGCATCGCCAAGCTGGACGAAGGCACCACCCGGATCAACGTGGTCGTCCGCCCCGATCAGTCCAGGGCCGGATTTCCCTACGTCGTGTACCAGGATCAAAACGGGAGTTATAACATCATCACCACCGATGGCGTCAACCCGACCTACCAGGGAGATTATGGACACATTTACTTCACTTATGTACCTCCCGACGGGCAGCCTTATGACGGGAAAGACCTTTACCTCTTTGGCGCGCTTACGAACTATGAGTTCAACGATAGCACCCGCATGACCTGGGATCCTGCGCATAACGTATACCATTGCGCCCAGTATTTGAAGCAAGGCTATTACGACTATATTTATGTCTTGCGGTCCCCGGACGGGACCGTAGACAGCACACCCACGGAAGGGAATTTTTTCGAGACCGAAAACAATTACCTGGTCTTGGTGTACTATCGTCCCCTGGGCGGGCGCTGGGACGAGCTTGTGGGCGTGGGGCGCGTGAATTCGCTGGCGCAGAATAATGCGGAGCGTGCGCGCTAGGCAACGTTCCTTTTGTCCCTCGTATCTGGTTCAATATGCGCAAGGCGATTTTTATTTTGGGTGTTCTTTTTATGTTGTTTTCCTGCCGGAAAAACGCGCAGCCGGGGAGTGTCGACTATCTGGGTGTCTGGTACGACCAGAATCTCCGGATCCACGAGGCCTTTTACATCCGCGACTCGACTGCACTCAGGGATAGCCTGGAATGGGCACAACCCCCTACGAACCATATTTATAAGTGGACGGTGACCCCATCCGATCCTGCCTTGTACTTGTCCCCTACCATGGTAAACGGGGAAGGATACATGACTTTCGGTCATTCGGGAATTTATGCGATCTCCGCTTCCTTTTTCGATTCACTGACCGGAAAATTGCTTGGGCATACGGATGTGGTTTCCGTGACGGTCGGTACGGATACGTTGTTTCCCTATCAGTTCATGAACCCAACAGACACCCTGTTGATCAGCCCGTCCGTGGGTTATGGATTGACTCTAGGATCCCTGGATACTTTATATGATATCCAGCTCATCTCGACCTCGGTTAAAACCTATTTGGGAGGAGGGTCCAGCATTTTTGTGTATTCCACTTCTACAGGTACCAACAGCTATACGTTTTCCTTTTCGGACAGCGTTTACCTGGGAAGCTTCCCCTTTGCTTATTCTTATGATGTGCCCGCACCCTTGTCCGCCGATTTGATTTTGACTCCCCTTACACTGGGTGTTCCTGTTCAATTGAGCATAACCTGGCTTGGAAAAACGTATTCCGGTTCGGTCACCCAAACAGGGCCCATTACCTATCAGACCCAATGGGACAACTCCGGGGCGGTGAAATTTGTCAGCCCCTAGACCTTTTTGCCGGTTGTCGGCAATTCCCCTATCTTTGCCGTGGCAAGTCTTATACGACCAGCTCCTGTCGAACTCCCCCAGGGCCGGAAGGCAGCAAGGGTAGGCGGTCGCAGCGGTGCGATATAAGTAACTTGCCATTTTTTTTGCCCTCCCGTGAGCCTTTTCTTACCTTTACGGCCCACCATAAACACCAAATAATTATGAAATTCTTCATCGATACGGCCAACCTGGACCAAATCAAAGAAGCAAACGAACTCGGCATTCTCGACGGGGTAACCACCAACCCTTCCCTCATGGCTAAAGAAGGGATCAAAGGACAAGAAGCCGTAACCAAGCACTACGCGACCATCTGCGACATCGTCAAAAACGGAGACGTCAGCGCCGAAGTCATCTCCACCACCTTCAATGAAATTGTAGAGGAAGGGAAAAAGCTGCACGCCATTCGCCCCAATATCATCGTAAAAGTCCCTATGATCAAGGACGGGGTGAAGGCCATCCGCTGGTTCACCGATAACGGCATCGCAACAAACTGTACCCTTGTATTCTCCGCGGGTCAGGCCATACTGGCTGCCAAGGCAGGCGCCAAATATGTGTCTCCCTTCATCGGGCGCATCGACGACAGCAACTGGGACGGGGTCCAACTGATCGACGAGATCGTCCAGATTTACCGGACGTATGGCTACAAGACCCAGGTCCTGGCCGCTTCGATCCGCAGTTCGCTGCACATCGTCAAGTGCGCTGAAGCGGGTGCCGACGTCGTCACCTCGCCCCTGGAATCCATTCTAGGCCTGCTGAAGCATCCGTTGACGGACATTGGGCTGGCAAAATTTTTGGAAGATGCAAAGAAATTTAGTTAGTTTCGCGGCATGAATATTTTCGCACACATCCATCACCATCATTTTCTCCCTCAAGGGTGAACTGACGGTTTTGTGTGCTCTAAACAATACTGAGGTTCGCCCAATCGGCGGACCTTATTTTTTTATGCCAGACGCCAAACTCAGAATCGCCATTCAAAAATCCGGTCGCCTCCACGACGATTCGATGAAACTCCTCAAGGAGTGCGGCATCGACGTATCCAACGGGGTGAAAATGCTCAAGACCGAAGCCAGCAATTTCCCCCTGGAGGTTTTCTTCCTGCGCGACGACGACATCCCCCAATACGTGGAAGACGCCGTGGCCGACGTGGGCATGGTGGGTGAAAATGTGGTGTATGAAAAGAACCGGAGCGTCGAGGTCGTGGAGAAGCTGGGCTTCGGCAAGTGCCGCCTGTCGGTGGCAGTGCGCCGGGGAGAAGAGTATCCCGGCCCCGCTTGCCTGGAGGGGAAGCGGATTGCGACGACCTATCCCGTTTTGTTGGACAAGTTCCTGAAGGAACACGGGGTGAAAGCCGACATCCACGAAATCAGCGGCTCGGTCGAGATCGCGCCAGGTATCGGGCTGGCGGATGCCATTTGCGACCTCGTGAGCAGCGGAAGCACCCTGTTTATGAATGGACTGGTGGAGGTCCAGCCCATTTTATATTCCCAGGCGGTGCTGGTCCGGAATGGCGCCTTGGATGCACAGCGGATGGACATCCTGAACAAGCTGCTGTTCCGCATCCAGGCAGTGAAGAAGGCCGGCAATAATAAGTATGTGCTGATGAACGCGCCCAATGACCGTCTGGAGGAGATCATCGGGCTCCTGCCCGGAATGAAGAGCCCCACGGTCCTTCCCCTGGCGGTGGAAGGCTGGAGCTCGGTGCACAGCGTCTTAAGCGAAAACCAATTTTGGGAGATCATTGAAAAGCTGAAGGCGGCAGGCGCACAGGGCATTCTGGTGGTCCCCATCGAAAAAATGATCGTCTGATGCAGTTGTTGTTTCATCCCACCCGCGAAGAATGGTCCCAGGTGCTCCGCCGCCCCTCTGCGGACGAGGCTGCCCTCCGGACCAAAGTCGCGGAGGTGCTGTCGGAAGTGCGCGATTTCGGCGACGCGGCCGTCCTGCGCCTCACCGAACGCTTCGACGGGGCGCGGATCGCGCGTTTGGTGCTGCCCCCGGAAGAAATCGCCGAAGGCGCCGCCCGCGTACCTGCGGAACTGGCCGCGGCAATAGACCTCGCCCGTGCCAATATCACGGCTTTTCATGAACAGCAGTTGGACCGGGTGAACGTGGTGGAAACCATGCCGGGGGTGCGTTGCTGGCGGAAGTCGGTTGGGATCGAACGCGTAGGTTTATATATTCCCGGAGGGACGGCACCTTTGTTTTCGACGTTGTTGATGCTGGGCATCCCCGCCAGGCTCGCGGGGTGCCGCGAAATCATTTTGTGTTCTCCGCCCGATCCCTCGGGAAACCTTCATCCTGCCATCCTATACGCAGCCCGCGCGGTTGGCATCACTTCGGTCTTCCGCGTGGGCGGGGTACAGGCGATCGGGGCCATGGCATTCGGAACCGAAAGCATTCCCCGCGTCTACAAAATTTTCGGTCCCGGCAATCAATACGTGACCTGCGCCAAGCAACTGGTCCAGCAAAACGGAGTCGCCATCGACATGCCCGCGGGGCCCAGCGAGGTCTGCGTGCTTGCCGACGATTCGGCCATCCCCCGCTTTGTGGCGGCCGACCTCCTGAGCCAGGCCGAACACGGGACCGATAGCCAGGTCCTCCTGGTCACGACCAGCGAAACGCTGGCGGGCGAGGTGATGAACGAAGTACAGGTACAACTGAGCGCCCTGCCGCGCAAGGATTTGGCCGCCGCGGCGTTGGTGCATAGCCGGATCGTCGTGATGGGCGGCATGGACGAGGCTTTTGAATTGGTCAATGCCTACGCCCCCGAGCACCTCATCATCGCCTGCGCGGACGCGGAGTTTTTGGCTTCACGGGTCGTGAACGCGGGTTCGGTTTTCCTCGGCCATTATTCCCCCGAAAGCGTCGGAGATTATGCCAGCGGCACCAATCACACACTGCCCACGAATGGGTATGCCCGCGCCTACAGTGGGGTGAGTGTGGATAGCTTTGTAAAGAAAATTACGTTTCAACAACTGACCCCCGGGGGCCTGAAAAATCTTGGCCCCACCGTGATCACCCTCGCGGAAGCCGAAGGCCTTTTGGGCCACGCGCGCGCCGTGGCTGTGCGGCTGTCCGCGCCCGGCGGTCCCACAAGCGGCGCGGCCCCCGGCGGTAGTCCAACGCCCGGCGGCGGCGGAGCCGCCACAAGCGGTGCCCGTGGCACCGGTGGCGCAGAATAAAATTAAGTTATGCAATTCAACATAAACGCGCTGCTGCGCGACAACATCAAAAACCTGATCCCCTATTCGTCTGCGCGCGACGAATTCAAGGGGGACGCGCGCATTTTCCTGGACGCCAACGAAAATTCATTCGGGTCCCCTTTGCCGGAGGCGTATAACCGTTACCCCGATCCTCTCCAGGCGAAACTGAAGGAGCGTATTTCGGAGATAAAAGGGGTGCCCGTGCACCATATCTTCCTGGGGAACGGAAGCGACGAGGTCATCGACATCGTGTACCGCGCCTTTTGCCGCCCGGGTGTGGATAATGTGATTATATGTCCGCCGACCTATGGGATGTACGAGGTCAGTGCGCACATCAATGACGTAACGTTGAGAAAGGTACCCCTGACCGCGGGTTTCCAATTAGACCTGGACGCCCTGGGAGCCGCGGTGGATGAGCATACGAAGCTGATCTTCCTGTGTTCGCCCAACAACCCCACGGGAAATGCATTGGAGCGGAGAGATATCGAGGCGGTGCTCAATAATTTTCCTGGTATCGTGGTGATCGACGAGGCCTACATCAATTATTCCCGGCACCGGAGCTTCATTCAGGAACTGACCGAATATCCCAACCTCGTAGTGATGCAAACCTTATCCAAAGCTTGGGGCCTGGCGGCGCTACGGGTGGGGATGGCGTTCAGCTCCACGGTCATCGTGGGGGTGATGAACAAGATCAAGCCTCCCTATAATATCAACCAGGCTTCCCAGGAACTGGCGCTAACAGCCCTGGGAAATGTGGAGCAGGTCAATGAATGGATCCGGGAAACCGTCCGCGAGCGCGAATCTTTGGCGGAGGCGCTTGTCGGGCTGCCGGTGGTTCGGCGTGTGTATCCCAGCGATGCGAACTTCCTGTTGGTCCAGACGACCGATCCCCATGGGATATATGAATTTTTAGTTAACAAGGGTATCATTGTCCGCGACCGAAGCCGGGTGATGTTGTGCGAAGGGTGCCTGAGGATCACGGTGGGGACGCCTCCGGAGAACCGTGCGCTGATAGAGGCGATGCACTCATTTCAAGGTTAGTATCATCGCCTCAGACGAATCGTTTAATTTTGAATCATGAAGCTAATCATCATCGCAACACTCCTGGTCGCGGGCGCCGCCCTCCAGGACGGCCTCACCGCCTCCATCGCGAGGGGCAAGAAGTTGTACCAGGTGCAATGCCTGACGTGCCACCAGGTGGATGGCAGCGGGGTCATGAACATGAACCCTCCCCTCATCAAGACCACCTATGTATTGGGAGATAAAACGGCGCTCATCCGAATCGTGATGGAAGGGATGAAGACTCCCCTGACCATCGACGACAATGAATACCACAACATCATGCCTCCGCATACCACGTTGAGCGATCAGGACATCGCCGACGTACTGACCTATGTGCGGCATAGTTTCGGAAACTCCGCGACGGCTGTCACCGCGGCAGAGGTCAAGGCGATCCGCGTAAAGGACAAGGTGAAATGAAGCGCCTTTTGTTCATAGACCGGGACGGCACCCTGATCAACGAGGTCCCCCCTTCCTACCAGATCGATTCATTCGACAAGCTGGTCTTCTATCCCCATGTTTTTGAATGGATGGGCCGCATCGCCCGGGAGTTCGATTACGAACTGGTGATGGTGACCAACCAGGATGGGTTGGGGACGCCCTCTTTCCCCGTAAAGGATTTTCAACCCGTTCAGGACTTTATCATGAGGACGCTGGAAGGGGAAGGCATCCGCTTTTCCGCAGTACACATTGATGGCACCCACGCCTCGGAAAACGCGCCAACGAGGAAACCCCGAACGGGGATGCTGAACGCCTATATCAATAACCCCGCCTACGACCTGGCCAATTCCTATGTCATCGGGGATCGCATTACCGACGTGGAGCTGGCGGCGAACCTGGGCTGCAAGGCGATCTGGTTGAACAACGACCCTTCCCTGGGCGCGGGCGAGATCAGCGCGAACGCCAAGCGGTTGCGCGAAACGGTTATCCTGGAGACGCCGCATTGGAAAGATATTTATACCTTCTTCAAATTGGGGCTACGCAAAGTGGTTCACGCACGCAATACCGCGGAAACAAAAATATCCGTTACGCTGAATATGGATGGTAGCGGGCAAACCGAAATAAATACCGGTATCGGGTTTTTCGACCACATGCTCGACCAGATCGCGCGTCACGGAAAGCTGGACCTGTCCATAGCCGTGAAGGGGGATCTCCACATCGACGAGCATCATACGATAGAGGATACGGGGATTGCTTTGGGGGAGGCCTTTGCCCTGGCCCTGAGCGATAAAAGGGGGATGGAACGGTATGGGTTCGCCCTGCCCATGGACGACGCGGATGCGCGGGTGCTGATCGACTTCGGGGGCAGGTCCTGGATCGTGTGGGATGTCGAGTTCCACCGGGAAAAGATCGGCGAGATGCCCACGGAGATGTTTTTTCATTTTTTCAAGTCCTTTTCGGACGGGGCGCGTTGCAACCTGAATGTGCAATGCCGCGGTGAGAATGAGCACCATAAGATCGAGGCCATTTTCAAGGCGCTGGCCCGGGCGATACGGATGGCGGTGGCCCGCGATCCGCTCAGCAACCACCTGCCGACGACGAAGGGGGTGCTGTGACCCGCCGCGGCGGGGGACGCGAATTGCGCGGGGGCGCCGCGGCGCCGGGGAAAATTTTTTTGCGGGGATGCATTTTTGCCGCATATTTGCATGGATGAACAAGCTCAATCATAATATGCTTTGGTGGTGGCACGGAGACCGATTCACGGACGCTGTGTAACAGAGCCTTTGCATATACTGCATATTATTCATGGAGGGCCCGCTGTACACAGCGGGCCTTTCTGATTTTAGTTCTATGAGTAAGATACACATCGAAACGACCTTTAAGAAGATGCTCTCGGACGTTTATACGCCGGTCGGCATTTACCTGCGCCTCAGGGACCGCTTCCGGGATACGGTGCTCCTGGAAAGCACCGACTTCCATGCGGGCCAAAACAGCTACTCCTTTATCGGGATCAACGCCGTGGGCGGCGTGGAGATCAGCGACCTGAAGAGGGTAGAGACCAAGATCCCCGGCCAGGAAGCCGGGCACCAGGCCCTGACCGAAAAGGATTCGGTACCCGCCCTGCTATGGTCCTTCATGCAACGCTTCGAGGTGAATGCGGTGACGGAAAAGGCCGTGGCCCTGGCCCAAGGACTGTTCGGGTACACGACCTTCGACGCGGTACAGTTCTTCGAGCCCATCCGCTTCAAGGAATCGGAGGGTATCCCACTGATGCGATATCGCTTGTACCAGTACGTCATCGTGATCGATCACTACAAGGAGGAATTGTACCTCTGTGAGAACGAAATAAAGGGTTTGGAAAGCGACAGGTCTGCGATCGAGTCGTTGATCCGGTCTAAGGACGTACCCGTGTATCCTTTCCGGACGAACGGGAAAGAGACTTCCAACATGGACGACGAGACGTATCGGGAAATGGTAAGGAAAGGGATCAAAAGTTGCTACCGGGGAGACGTATTCCAGGTGGTACTCAGCCGCCGCTTTCAAAGGTCCTTTATCGGAGACGAGTTCAATGTGTATCGCGCGCTGCGGAGCATCAATCCTTCTCCTTATCTCTTCTTTTTCGACTACGGTGACTATCGCCTGATGGGCTCCAGTCCCGAAAGCCAACTGATCGTCCGCCAGCGAAAGGCCATCATCCATCCCATTGCGGGTACGTTCCGCAGGACGGGTGACGACGCCATCGACATGGCCGAAGCGGAACGCCTGCGGCACGATCCCAAGGAAAATGCCGAACACGTAATGCTCGTGGACCTGGCGCGCAATGACCTGAGCCGGTCCTGCACGGGAGTGGAGGTAACCGAGTACCGCAGCGTGCAATATTATTCGCACGTGATCCACCTCGTCAGCGAGGTCAGGGGCAACCTGCCCGAGGGAGCCAATCCTTTCCACCTCATGGCAACGACCTTTCCCGCAGGCACCCTGAGCGGAGCCCCCAAGTACAGGGCCATGCAACTCATCGATGCATATGAGCCCACGGCGCGTGGGTATTACGGGGGAGCCATCGGCTTCGTAGGGTTCGATGGAGGCTTCAATCACGCCATCATGATCCGTACCTTTCTCAGCCGTAGCAACTACCTCTATTACCAGGCCGGGGCAGGTATCGTGGCCGCCTCCGATCCCGAGAGCGAGCTGCAGGAAGTAAATAATAAATTAAACGCACTCAAAAGGGCCATCGAATTGGCCGAAACGTTATAACATGCGCATACTGGTATTCGATAATTACGACTCCTTCACCTACAACCTGGTTCACCTGGTGGAGAAGATCCTACATCAAAAAGTAGAGGTATTCAGAAACGATCGTATTCCCTTAGAGGACGTGAAAGCATACGACAAAATTATATTATCCCCCGGCCCGGGGATACCCTCCGAGGCGGGTCTGCTCCTGCCCCTCATCAAGGAATACGCCGCCACTAAATCGATCCTCGGCGTTTGCCTGGGACACCAGGCCATAGGGGAAGCCTTCGGCGCCAAACTGGTGAACCTGAGTAAGGTGTATCATGGCGTGGCGACGCCGATCCGGATCACGAGCCAGGACGCCGACCTCTTCCGGGGCATTCCCCAGGAAATCGAGGCGGGACGATATCACAGTTGGGTCATTTCGGACGAAGACCTGCCATCGTGTATTCAGGTGACGGCCCGCGACGAAAACGATTTGATCATGGCCCTGCAGCACAGCAAATACGACATCAGGGGGGTGCAATTCCATCCCGAAAGTGTGCTCACGCCCATGGGCGAAATCATCCTTAAAAACTGGCTACGCGCATGAAAAAGATTTTACAATACCTCTTCGAGCACAAGACCCTGAGCCGGGAGCAGGCCAAGGAAACGCTGGTGCAGATATCCAAGGGGACGTACAGCGAGAGCGAGGTGACGGCCTTCATCACGGTGTACCTGATGCGCAGCATTACGATCGAGGAGTTACAGGGCTTCCGCGACGCCCTGCTGGAATTGTGCGTGCGCGTGGATATGTCGGGTCTGGACGTGATCGATGTCGTGGGCACGGGCGGGGACGGAAAAAATACGTTCAATATTAGTACCCTGAGTTGCTTCATCGTGGCGGGGACCGGTCAGAAGGTGGCCAAGCATGGGAACTATGGGGCTTCGACCATCAGCGGCGCCTCCAATGTCATGGAACAATTGGGGTACAAGTTCAAAAACGATACGCCGACCTTGAGGAAGGAAGTGGAGGAAAGCGGAATCTGCTTTTTCCATGCTCCCCAATTCCATCCGGCCCTCAAAGCGGTGGGCGCCATCCGGCGCAACCTCGGGGTGCGCACCTTCTTCAACATGCTGGGGCCCCTGGTCAACCCGGCCTTTCCTCCGTATCAACTCATCGGGGTGTACAGCATGGAAATGGCGCGGATCTATAACTACCTCCTGCAACAGGGGGACCAGGCGTTCACGATCATCCATGGGCTCGACGGTTACGATGAAATTTCCCTGACGGGCGATACCAAGGTCCTCAGCAATACGGGAGAACGGATTTATTCGGCGGAACAGCTGGGCAAAAGGACGGTGGAAGCCACCGATTTGTACGGGGGCAATTCGGTGGAGGAGGCGGCAAAGTTGTTCCTCCACATCCTGAAAGCCGAGGGCTCCTGGGCCCAGCACGCCGTGGTGGTAGCCAATGCGGCCATGGCCCTGCATTGTACGGGCAAGTACGGGGGCTATGAGGAATGTTACAATGTGGCTCTGGATAGCCTCGAAAGCGGCAAGGCGTATAACGCCCTTCAAAAACTTTTAGCGTTGCAGGCATGACGATATTGGATACCATAGTAGAAAGCAAGCGCCGCGAGGTCGAGGCCGCCAAGCGGGATCGGCCGCTGGCGACGAGCGGGACCCTGGATGGCAGGCCGCGCCGGAAAACGTTGTCGCTCCGCGCCTCCCTCGCCGATCCCGCGCACACCGGCATCATCGCCGAATTCAAACGCAAGTCCCCCAGCAAGGGTGTCTTCCTGGAAGGCGCGGACGCCGCGGCCATCACGGCCGCCTACACGGCGGCCGGCGCTTCGGGCCTGAGCGTGCTGACCGACGGACCCTTCTTCGGAGGCAGTCGTGCCGATTTGGAGGCCGCGCGGGCAAACGACATACCGATCCTGCGGAAGGACTTCATCATCGACCCCTACCAGGTTTACGAGGCCAGGGACATGGGCGCGGACGTGATCCTCCTCATTGCGGCGTGCCTGACGCCCGCGCAGGTTAGGGAACTCGGCGCCCTGGCGCGGTCCCTTGACATGGAGGTACTCCTGGAATTGCACGATGAAGATGAACTGGGCCACGTTTGCGCGGAAGTAGATATAGTTGGCATCAATAACCGAGACCTGAAGACCTTTCAGGTGGATATTGAGCGATCCCTCAGGCTGGCCGACCGCCTCCCGGCGGACCTGCCCAGGATCGCAGAAAGTGGAATCAGCGATCCGGCGACGATGAAAAAAATGCGCGCCCATGGCTTTTCGGGTTTCCTGATCGGGGAGACCTTCATGAAGGAAAAAGATCCGGGATTGGCTTTTAAAGCGTTCGTACATGCGTATCAAAGTCTGTAGCCTGACCCAAATGGAGCAAATCCAAACCCTGGATGACCTGGGCGTGGAGTTCGTGGGGTTCATGTTTTACCCCAAGTCCCCACGCTTCCTGGGCAACCTGTTGTCCCCCGAGGAGGTGCGCAAGGCGCGCTGGAAGACCAACAAGGTGGGGATTTTCGTCAACCCCTCCTACGAAGAGGTCATGCGCGCCGTGGATGCGTACGGTTTGCACATGGTACAACTCCACGGGGATGAAACGCCCAAGTTCTGCGAACGCATCTCGGAGCAGCTCGAAACGATCAAGGCCTTCCGCGTGGGCCCCGAGGACAATATCGAATGGAAAGTGCGCAACTACAGCGGAGCCTGCGACCTTTTCCTCTTCGACACTGCCGGTATCCAATACGGAGGATCGGGCCGCAAATTCGATTGGGCCCTCCTCGGCGAAGTCCAACTGGCCAAGCCCTTTATTTTGAGTGGCGGCATCGGCCCCGAGGACGTAGAAAACATCCGCGGATTCCGCAGCCGCCCCTCCGGCGGCAATTTGTTCGCGATCGACGTGAATAGCAAATTCGAAGTCCAGCCTGGTGTAAAAAATATGGAAAACCTGGAACCGTTCATCGAGGCGGTGCACAAAATATAATCCGCGCTGCGCGCAGCGGCGAAAATAAAATGTTATGACATATCAAGTAGACGAGCACGGATACTACGGCAACTTCGGCGGAGCCTTCATCCCCGAAATGCTATATCCGAATGTCGAAGAACTGAAAACCCGCTACCTGGAAATCATAGGCGACCCCACCTTCCAGAAAGAATTCCACAGCCTGCTCAAAGACTACGTGGGAAGACCCACGCCCTTGTACCCCGCCAAAAGAATGAGCGAAAGATACGGTGCGAGGATTTTCCTGAAAAGAGAAGACCTCTGCCACACTGGCGCCCACAAAGTAAACAATACGATCGGCCAGATCCTGCTGGCAAGGCGTCTGGGCAAGCACCGCATCATCGCGGAAACGGGTGCCGGTCAGCACGGCGTCGCCACCGCCACGGTGTGTGCGCTGATGGGTATGGAGTGCATTGTCTTCATGGGGGCCAGGGACATCGAGCGCCAGGCGCCGAACGTGGCGCGGATGAAGATGTTGGGGGCGAGGGTGGAACCGGCGTTGAGCGGAAGTCAGACGCTGAAGGACGCGACCAACGAAGCGATCCGGGACTGGATCAACCATCCGGTGGATACGCATTACATCATCGGGAGCGTGGTAGGGCCGCATCCTTATCCGGATATGGTGGCGCGCTTTCAAAGTGTGATCAGCGAGGAGATGCGCGCGCAACTGAAGGAGGCGACCGGCAGCGAACTGCCGAATAAGGTGGTGGCTTGCGTGGGCGGGGGAAGCAATGCGGCGGGAGCTTTCTATCATTTCCTGAACGAACCCAAAGTCGAGCTGATTGCGGTGGAAGCGGCGGGAGAGGGCGTGCTGAGCGGGCATTCGGCGGCCACCACGCAGTTGGGAAAAGACGGCATCCTCCACGGAAGCCGGAGCCTTGTCATGCAAACGGCGGATGGGCAGGTGCTGGAAGCACACAGTATTTCGGCGGGGCTGGATTATCCGGGGATTGGGCCCTTGCACGCGCACCTGTACGCATCGGGGCGCGGCCGCTACCTCAACGCTACCGACCAACAGGCGCTGGAGGCTTCTTTCGAGTTGGCCCGGACGGAAGGGATTATCCCTGCCCTGGAGTCGGCGCACGCCCTGGCGGGGTTGAAACAACTGGAATTCAAGCCCGGCGAAATCGTCGTCCTTTGTCTCTCCGGGCGGGGCGACAAGGACATGCAAGCATACATGAATTACATGGAAACAAAATGAATAGAATCGATACCTTATTCAAGAACAAACCCCGGGGGATTTTAAGCGTTTATTGCACCGCGGGGTTTCCGCACCAGGACAGCACCCTGCCGGTGATGCAGGCTTTGCAGGATGGGGGTGTGGACATGATCGAGCTGGGGATGCCTTACAGCGACCCCCTGGCTGACGGGCCCGTGATCCAGGCGAGCGGGATGATCGCCATCGACAATGGCATGACCCTGACGCTGCTGTTCGAGCAGTTGAGGGGGTTCCGCGAAAGCATCCGCCTGCCGGTGCTCCTGATGGGCTACCTCAACCCCGTGCTGCAATACGGGTTCGAGCGCTTTTGTGCGGACGCGGCTTCGGTGGGGGTGGATGGGATCATCCTGCCTGATTTGCCGATGCACGAGTTCGCGACAACCTATAGTTCCATACTGAAACGCCAAAATTTGCATTTCATTTTTCTGGTGACCCCGGAGACGCCGGATGCGCGGGTGCGTCAACTGGATGCACTGAGCACGGGGTTCCTTTATGCCGTGTCTTCTTCTTCCACCACGGGACGCAACAAGGATATGAGCACCCAGCAGGATTACTTTGCGCGCCTCGGGGGGCTGGGGTTGCGCAATCCGGTCATCGTGGGGTTTGGCATCCGGGACGCGACGACCTTTCAGGCGGCTTGTGAACACACCAACGGTGCGATCATCGGGACTGCTTACATCAAAGCACTGCAGGATGGGGCGATTGATGCCTCGACCAGCGCTTTTCTCAAAACTATCTGTCCATGAACGTGATCGTCCAATATAATGCGGGTAACATCCAGTCGGTGCATTATTCACTGGCGCGGATCGGGGCGGAGGCTACGGTGACCGACGATCCGGCGCTGATCCGCTCGGCGGAGAAGGTGATCTTTCCGGGTGTCGGTGAAGCGAGTACGGCGATGGGGTATCTTAGGGAGCGCGGGCTCGACACCCTCCTGAAAAGCCTGACGCAACCCGTGTTGGGCATTTGCCTGGGCATGCAGTTGATGTGCCTGCATTCGGAAGAAAATGATACGGAGGGAATGGGGATTTTCGGGACGCGCGTACGGCGCTTTCCGGTGGGGGAACTGAAGGTACCCCAGATCGGGTGGAATAAAGTGGAGGATACAAAGGGCGCATTATTCAACGGCGCGACGCCTTATTGTTACTTCGTGCATAGTTACTATGCCGACATTTGTGCCGAGACGGATGCGGTCACGGAGTACGGCCGAAAATTCAGCAGCGCGCTGCACAAGGGAAACTTCTACGGCGTCCAATTCCACCCGGAAAAAAGCGCGGAAGCGGGTGAGGATATATTGCGAAACTTTTTGAAACTATGACGCCTCAGATAAGGGAAGCCCCCCTGGAAACGGTATGGCGCATCCGGCGCGAGGTACTTTATCCCGAACGGACGCTGGACGGGATAAAGCTGGCCGACGACGACGCGGGGTCGCACTGGGGGGTGTTCATCAACGATGCAGCCGTTTCGGTGATTTCGCTGTTCGAGGCGGGTGATGAAAGCCGCTTCAGGAAATTCGCGACGCTTCCGCACGAGCAAAACAAGGGTTACGGCAGCCTGCTGCTGGGGCACATCATGGCACAGGCGCAGGGTAGGGTCATCTGGTGCAATGCCAGGACCAGCGCGCTGTCCCTGTACGAGCGTTTTGGGATGCGACCCGTGGGACCCGCGTGGGAAGACCAAGGATATACCTACATAAAAATGGAGAAGTGGAAATCATACCAGCCATAGATATCATCGATGGGAAATGCGTCCGCCTCACACAAGGCGACTTCGCGCAAATGAAGGTCTACAACGAAGACCCACTGGAAGTGGCCAAGGCTTTCGAAGGGGCTGGGCTTTCGCGGCTGCACCTCGTGGACCTCGACGGCGCGAAAGCGGGCGCGGTAAAAAATTGGAAGGTCCTGGAACGCGTGGCCGGTCGCACGGCTTTGGTCATCGATTTCGGCGGAGGCATTGCGCGCCGGGAAGATTTGGAGATCGTGTTGGGCTCGGGCGCAAAGCTGGCCACCATCGGGAGCCTCGCGGTCAAACAGCCCGAAACGATGGCGGAATGGATGAACGCATTCGGGGCGAAAAAATTTCTCCTGGGAGCAGATGTGAAGGGGGAAAAAATCACCGTGAGCGGCTGGCAGGAGACGAGCACGATGAATGTATTCGACTTTATTCAATCGTACGTGGATAGGGGCATACATCAGGTTTTTTGCACGGATGTCAGCAGGGACGGATTGCTACAGGGGCCGGCGACCGAGCTCTATAAGAAAATCGTGGAGCGCTTTCACGATCTGTATTTCATCGCGAGCGGGGGCGTGGCGACACTTGCGGATCTGGAGTCGCTGGCCGAAGTCGGCTGCCGCGGCGTCATCATAGGAAAAGCCATCTACGAAGGACGGATCGAATTAAAAGACTTGAGCAAATGGCACTGACCAAACGCATCATACCCTGCCTGGACATCAAGGACGGGCGCACCGTGAAGGGGGTGAACTTCGAGCAGCTCAGGGACGCGGGCGACCCTGTGGAGCTGGGGGCCCTGTACGCGGCGCAGGGGGCGGACGAGCTCGTCTTCCTGGACATCACGGCCACGAATGAAAAACGCAAAACGCTGACCGCGCTGGTGGACCGGATCAGCCGCCACATCAATATCCCTTTCACCGTAGGCGGGGGGATCGCGAGCGTGGGCGACGTGCAGGCGTTGCTGGCTTGCGGGGCTGATAAGATTTCGGTGAACACGGCCGCCTTCCGGAACCGGGAGTTGATCGGGGAACTGGCCCAGGAATTCGGTTCGCAGTGCGTGGTACTGGCCATCGATACACGGCAGGAGTCCGATGGAACGTGGTATGTATACCTCAACGGGGGGCGCGTGAAGACCGACGTGCGTTGCGAGGACTGGGCCCGCGAAGGGGTGGACCGGGGGGCGGGGGAAATCCTGCTGACATCGATGAACCACGATGGAACAAAGCAGGGGTTTGCCCTGGAAATCACGCGCCGCTTGTCTGCGGATTTGCCCGTTCCCGTAATTGCTTCGGGAGGGGGTGGACAACTCCCTCATTTCCTGGATGTTTTCCGGGAGGGTCATGCCGATGCGGCGCTCGCGGCCAGCATTTTTCACTTCAAGGAAATAGGGATTGGAGAAATAAAGGGATATTTGCATAAGCACCGGATCCCGGTCAGATTATGAAGGTGAATTTCAGTAAATATGCGGACGGTCTCGTACCGGCCATCGTTCAGGATGCGGAGACCAGGAGGGTGCTGATGCTGGGTTTTATGAACGAGGAGGCGCTGGAGGCTACTCGTTTGTTAAACCGGGTGACCTTCTTCAGCCGTTCCAAAGGAAGGCTTTGGACGAAAGGAGAGGAAAGCGGAAACCATCTCATCCTGCGGGATATCCTCCTGGACTGCGATGGTGACACGCTGCTCATTAAGGCCGCGCCGCAAGGACCTACGTGCCATACAGGAGCGGATACGTGCTGGGGGGAAGAAAATGTTTCTTCGGATTTTTTGTCGTACCTGGAAGGTGTGATTGCATCGCGGGCTTCAACATCGCCCGATGGCTCGTACACGGCCAAGCTTCTCGCACGGGGCATCAACAAGGTAGCCCAAAAGGTAGGCGAAGAGGCGGTGGAGCTGGTGATCGAGGCAAAGGACGACAACAAGTCCCTTTTCCTGGGCGAGGCTGCGGACCTGATGTATCACTATCTGGTCCTCCTCAGGGCGAAAGGGTACAACCTGAATGAGGTGATTGACGTACTAAAAGAAAGACATGCGACATAAATGGCTCATTGGAGCTTTGCTTTTTTACTGCAACGGGCTCCTTGCCCAAGCAGACACTGCCTTTTCCATCCACGGTACCCTGCCCGGAGCGCCCGAGGGGACGCTCGTGTTTTTATCCAACCCGAACCTGAACAAGGATACCCTGGCCAGCACCACCGTGTACCAGGGGCAGTTCCTGCTCCGTGGCGTGGTGCACGATCCAAACCTTTACTTCCTGAGTGTGGCGGGTCATAACGAGCACAAGCTCCTTTTCCTGGACGCTTCGCATGTGGAGATTTCGGTCCCTGCGGGCGATCTGGACGCGGCCAAGGTAACGGGGTCGCCCACGCAAGCGGATTACGATCAGTTCGAGCCCGTATTCGCACCCTTTTTCCAGCGCCTGGGGGCCCTGGCCCAAATCCTGAACACGCACCGCAGCGATCCGGGGTTCGACAGCCTCCTGGCGATCTACCAGCACCGCCTCGATACCCTGGATATGATGACGGCGACATATGTGGATACGCACACCGCTTCGCACGTCAGCACCTTCATCCTTGCCGTGCACATGCAGGTGCGCCAGAACTACGACTGGCTGCAAACGGAATACGCCAAACTGAAACCCGCCGTCCAGCATGATTTTTATGGTCGCCTCCTCGCCCAGCAAATTGCGAAGGCGAGCATCGGTAAAGAAGGTTCCCTGGCCATGGATTTTACGCAGGAGGATACGTCGGGTCATCTCATCTCCCTGTCCCAATTCCGGGGCAAATACGTGCTGGTGGATTTTTGGGCCAGTTGGTGCGGACCTTGCCGGGCGGAGAATCCAAATGTGGTGAAGGCGTACGACGCCTTCAAGGCCAAGAACTTCACGATCCTCAGCGTGTCCTTCGACCAAAGCCGGGCGCCCTGGCTTCAGGCCATTGCCATGGACGGCTTGTCCTGGACCCAGGTGTCCGACCTGAGAGGGTGGGGCAACGCCGTGGGACAGTTGTACAATATCACGAGCATTCCACAGAATTTCCTGATCGATCCCGCGGGAAAGATTATAGGGAAGAACCTGCGGGGCGGTGAGTTAATTGTGAAACTCCAGGAGGTGTTACACTAAGTCGGCCCCCCGGCCGCGCAATTCCGTCGGCCCGCGGGACGTTATATCATTGTAAACGATGTCAACCATGCCCAAGATCCTGTTGAAAACGCTGCTCTTCGTCGCCCTGGCTTCGGGCGCCCACGCCCAGTGCCTGACCTACACCATTGGGGCCAAGGGGGATACCCTGAACTGCGTGGACACCCTGCACCACAGGCAAGGGCCCTGGGTGATCCACATGGACGAACTGAGGGGAGAGCCGGGTTATGAAGAGGAGGGTTACTTCAGGGATGATGTAAAGGACGGCACCTGGCGTCGTTATGACCTCCAGGGCGACCTGACCGCGATCGAGCAGTACAAATGGGGAAACAAGGATGGCTTGCAGGAATACCTTCTTCCATCGGGGGAAAGGCTCAGGGAAGAAAGCTGGATGGCGGTGGACCCCCAAAACCCATACGATACGGTCACGGTGTACGATGACCCCCGCAATCCCTTCCGCACCTCGCGAAAAGTAGTCAAGCTCGACGCCAATTCCTATAAGCATGGAACCTGGAACTACTTCGATCCTTCCACGGGCACGATCGCCAAAACGGAGCACTACGTCCTGGGGAAGCTCCAGGATGGGGGCCTGACCACCAATGTGGCGCAGAATGCCCGGGACTCCACGGCCCTGCCCAAGGAGGTCCAGGATTACAACAAGAAGAATTCGGGTAAAAAGAAGATCAAGGTCCGCACGGGGGAAACCTCCAGAGGCGACTAGGCCGCAGGCGCTACCAGGCCGCACGGCCGGCCGCGGGCGCTACCATTTCATAATATCTTTGATGCAGGCGGTCAGCTCGCCCGCGATCGCCTTGTGCTCCTGCATATCCGGGTGCCCCCCACATCCATGATGATACCAGTGTTTGAAGAAATAAGTATACACCTTCGTATCCCCCTGGCGGCGCATTTCCGAATAAATGAACATCAGGTATTTCTGTAACACGGGCGTGAGCTTCTCGTCGGCCATGGGACTCGTCAGGCAGATGAGCGTCGCCTGCGGATAGTGTTTGCGGAGGTCATGCAGGAACTGTACGTAGGCCCCGCAAAATGCGGCCGAGTCCTGGATGCCGTCGTTCTGCCCGAGGCACACCGTCACCACGTCGGGCTGGTAGCGCCCGAAATCCCAGGCCAGGGAATCATCGCGCATATCCACCTTGTCAAATACCCGGGGCATGGTGATGTCCATCTTGCAACAACTGTGGATCAGGCCGATCCCCGACACCGAACTGAGCAGCCATTGGGCGTCCAGGGCCCTGGCCGTCAGGGGTCCGTAACTCATGTAGGCGTTGTGCTGGTCGTACCATTCGCCCTGTCCGCAACCCTTTACGGACATATCCATGCCGGACCCGCAGGTGATGGAGTTTCCGATGTATTCGATCTTTCGCGTGGGTGCGGCGGGCAGGTCGAGGAGCTTTTTGCAGCGCACTCCCGCGAGGGCCAGGTAGCCGATCCCCGATTCCGTGTTTTTACATAGGGTCAGGATGTGGGTGCTCCCTTTGATGTGCGCTTCTATGGTCAGGGTGTCCGAGGCGCCCCGCATCTGGAGGCGGTAGGGTGTTTCATCATCCACGGCGATTTCGATGTAGTTGTGCGATTTGCCGTAGAGGACCTGGTCCTTCAGGTAGAGCTGGCAGGAAGGGCCTTCGAATTTCAGTTGAATATATACGCCGGAGTTCCAAAACCGGGGCTCGGCCGCCGCTTCGATGCGGCCTACGTAGCGGATGTGGGGGTCGGTTGCCGCGTAAAAAGTGGGCGCAGCCGCGCCAGCGGGCGCGCCGGCCGCGGCCCAAACAGGCGCGGCCCAAACAGGCGCGGCCCCAACGGACGCGAAGAAGTGCAATAAAAGGACGATCGGGAGGGACAGCATCCGGGGGAATTTTATTTAAATGTAGGAACAAAAAACATCTTATCTTTGATATCAAAATAATATCAAAATTATATGGAAAAGACAATGCACCCGATGTCCGGGTTTCTGGCGCTCATCCTGTCGATCCTGTTCCTGGCGGCCGGGATCACCTGTTTTGCGTTGAATTCGGGGCAAAACAACCCCATGTTGGTCACAGGCGGGATCCTTTTCATGGTGGCGGCTTTTTTCACGATGAAGGGCATCATGATCGTGCAGCCCAACCAGTCCAGGGTATGCCTGTTCTTCGGGCGGTACATCGGTTCCGTGAAGGAAAACGGGTTGCTTTGGGTAAATCCCCTGTATTCGACGACGCGCTTGTCCCTCAGGGCCCAAAACCTGAACGGGCAAATCCTCAAGGTCAACGACAAGATGGGGAACCCCGTGGAGATCGCGGCGGTCATCGTATGGCAGGTCCGGGATACGTACAAGGCGACCTTCGAGGTAGTCGATTACAAGCAATACGTAGCCATCCAAAGCGAGGCGGCTGTCAGGCACCTGGCTTCGTCCTGCCCCTACGATAATATGGAGGATGAAGGCGCGGAAATCACGCTGAGGGAAGGGGGACAAAAGGTGAACGGGCTCCTGGAAACGGAGCTGAACGATCGCCTGGCGCCCGCGGGGTTGTTCATCCTTGAGGCCCGGATCAGCCACCTGGCTTATGCCCAGGAAATCGCGGGGGCGATGCTCCAGCGCCAGCAGGCCACGGCCATCGTGGCAGCCCGGACGAAGATCGTGGAGGGCGCCGTTGGCATGGTGGAGATGGCCCTGGACCAGTTGTCCAAGCGTAAGATCGTAGAACTGGACGACGAGCGTAAAGCAGCGATGGTGAGCAACCTGATGGTGGTGTTGTGCGGCGAGCGTGGGGCGCAGCCGGTGTTGAATACGGGAACCTTGTATCAATGATGAATCAGAAGAAGAGTTTTGCCCTGCGCATGGATGCGGAGTTGTTCGAGGCCCTGGAGAGATGGGCGGCGGACGAGTTCCGTAGTGTAAACGGGCAGATAGAGTGGGTACTGCACCAGCAACTCAAGGCTTCCGGGCGGCTCAAGGCGCCGCCGGCCCCAAAGGGCGCGCCGCCCCCGGCTCCGAAGGGCGCGCCGCCCCCGAGCTCGGGGAAGGCGCCGGATAAACCCGCGCAAAAACGCGGTCATTTACCAGGTCCGAGCGGACAAAAATGAGGTTATACCCGTGCAGGTTCCACGCCGCGAGCACATAGCCCTTGCGCGCGGCCAGAGCGCACAGCGCCGGCACGGAAGCGCCCTCAGCATCGACGATATCCTGGTTCCCGTGCTCGACGCGGGCCTCGATGATGACGATCCAGGGGCGGGCGGTGAGGGCTTCCCAGATGGCATAGTCATCGCCGTCTATGTCGATGGATAGGATACCATACGAATCGCCATCAAAAAAAGAATTAATATTTTTTTTGTTTACTGACGCACAAACGAAACGCGGGGGTGCGAAGTGCGTTGTGGGATATGATGTATAAAAGGCGCGGCCAATGGCAATGTTCCGACGGTTGGCGTCGATAAAGGTCCCGCTCCACCCCAGGTGCGCCGCGAACATAGCGCAGTTGCTCTTTACGCAATCCCCTGCGCCGATGTCCACGAACGTAAAGGGAATCCCTTGAAGAAAGGTGACGAGATAGAACAATAACCCGTCTTCCCCATGATAGGTGAATACATCGAACGATGCATCGGAAGGAGGAGGCGAAGTCCGCCACGCGGCCTGCAGTATGCGCAACTGCACCGAAACCTCGCGGGGACGATACAGGAACGGATAGGCAATGCGCTTCGCCAGATATGTGATAAAGGAAGGCATTACGAATCGCCCGACTCTTCGGATGAAGATGCCTCCGAAGCCGAAGGATGTATGCTCACGAGCACCTTATCGATGCGGTGCCCATCCATATCCACCACCTCGAAGACGAAGCCCTTCCATTCCAGGACCTCTCCCGTACGGGGTATCCTTTCCAACTGATGTAAAATAAACCCCGCCAGGGTATCGTATTCCATTTCCTCGGTGTCGATCCACTCCAGTTTGTCGAAGTATTGCATGAAGTCGTAGAAGGGTAGTTGCCCATCCACCAAATAGGTCCCGTCCCCGCGTTGGATGATTTCGTAGTCGTCCTGCCCGGGCTCGGGCATGTCTCCCACGATGGCTTCGAGTATGTCGTTGAGGGTCACCATGCCCTGGAGGGTCCCGTATTCATCCACGATGAAGCACGAATGGATCTTGGCCTGCTTGAACTTTTCGAGGATTTGGTAGGCGGTATTGTTTTCGGGGACATACAGCGCGGGTTGCATGATGTCAGACAGGCGCGTTTCGGGGTCGGCGCGGAACAAGGCCTTCAGGGTGACGATGCCCCGGATGTCGTCTATGGTCTGGTGGCAGAGGGGGTAGGTGAAGTGCGGGGAAAGCTGAACCGTGGGGCGGATCTGACTTACCTGGTCGTTCAGGTCGAACCAGAGGATGTCGCTGCGGTGCGTCATCAGTGAAGTGATGTTGCGATCCCCCAGGTGGAAGACGCGTTCGATGATTTCCTGTTCGGCTTCTTCGATGGCCCCGTGTTCGGTACCCTCGTCGATCAGGGCTTTGATCTCGTCTTCCGTGACCTGGCTGTCGCGGTTGTCGATTCGGAAGATGCGATACAAAAAGTTGGACGATTTAGTAAGGACCCAAACGAAGGGATACCCAATCAGAGACAGGAAGTTCATGATCCCCGAGAGGGCCTTCCCGATGGTCTCGGGGGCTGCCAGGCCGATACGCTTTGGCACCAGTTCTCCCAAGACCAGGAGGAAATAACTGATGACCAAGACGATGATGACCGTGGCAACGTCCTCGTTGTAGGCGCCGATCCAGTGGAACCGATGCAGCCATGCGGAAAGGCCGTCTTCCATATGCCTCCCGGACAGGTTGCCGATTAATATGCCGATCAGGGTAAGCCCGATTTGTACCGTGGAGATCAGGCGGGCGGGTTGTTCGGTGAGGTCCAGGGCCCGGCGCGCGGCCAGGTCGCCTTTGGCGGCCTGACTTTCCAGCCTGGCTTTGCGGGAGGAGACCAGGGCGATCTCCGCCATGGAAAAAAAAGCATTGAGGATGATCAGGCCGAAAATGATCAGGAGCTCATTCATGTGCCCCGTAAAAATGCAAAATTTGAGCCCCCCCGCAAAATTTTGGCATAATTCTTTACTTAACCATAAGTTGACCTAAGACTTGTCATGGAAATAATAGCCGCGAAACCGAAAACGCCCGAATTCCTTAAGGGCGGTGGAGAGATGGGGGAATTGATGAGGCGCTTCGAGTGGAACCGAACCTCCCTGGGGGACCCCGAGGACTGGTCCCCCAGCCTGAAGAGCCTTCTCAGCGTGATGTTGGCCAATCGCTTTCCGATGCTATTATGGTGGGGCCCGGACTACATCCAGTTTTACAACGATCCCTATATACCAGTTCCGGGTCTGAAGCACCCGCACCGATCCCTGGGTGTCCCAGGGTATGAGTGCTGGTCCGAGATCTGGCACGTACTGCAACCCCTGGTGGACACGCCCTACCAGGGAGGTCCCTCCACCTGGATGGACGACATCCTGCTGATCATAAACCGGAATAATTTCATCGAGGAGACGCATTTTACCATCGCCTACAGCGCAGTGCCCGATAATTTGGCGCCTGACGGGATAGGCGGGGTGCTGGCCACGGTGAATGAAATCACGGAAACGGTGGTGGCGCGGCGACAGATGGAAACGCTCAGCGAATTGGGTAGGAGCATCGGGACCACGCTTTCAGAGGACGAGGTGTTCGAAAAAGCGCTGGACGCCCTGGTCAAGAATCCCTACGACATCCCCTTTGCCCGGATCATCAAGGGCGAGCCGCACGTTGCGCCATCCATCGGGGCCTCGGGCGCCGGTTTATCCGTGGGTGTAAACGACGGGCGGTGGGGCGACGTTCCCCAGGGCGCCTGGGACATCCCCGCCCAACACTATGTCCAAATCCCCCTCAGGGCCTCCCGTGCGAGCCTGGTGCTGGGTTTGAACCCCTACCGAAAGTTCGACACTACCTACCGGAACTTCGTCCAGATCGTTGCCGACCAGATTTCCCTGGGCCTGAGCAACGCAATGGCCTACGAGGAGGAGCGGAAAAGGGCCCAGGCCCTGGAAGCCATAGATAAAGCCAAGACGATTTTCTTTTCCAACATCAGCCATGAGTTCCGGACTCCCCTGACCCTCATCCTGGGAACCCTCGAAGAATCCCTAAAGAACGACGGCGGCAGGGAGCAAATGGAGAACGGCGGCAGGGAGCAAATGGAGAACGGGGGCGGCAGGGAGCAAATGGAGCTGATGCACCGCAACGCCATGCGCCTGCTGAAGCTGGTCAACAGCCTCCTGGACTTCAGCCGCATCGAGGACGGACGCCAAAAGGCCGTGTACGCCCTTACCGACCTGGGATCCCTTACGGCCAACCTGGCCGCCCATTTCCGGTCCCTGATCGAAAAGGCGGGATTGACCCTGACGGTGAAAACGGAGGGCATCCTGCAACCCGTCTATGTGGACAAGGGCATGTGGGAAAAGATCGTGTTCAACCTGCTGTCCAATGCCTTCAAGTATACCCTGAAAGGGGGCATCACCCTCCACTTGTTTTTCGACGGCGATCACGCCGTCATGACGGTGGAGGATACCGGAACGGGCATCCCTGAAACGGAAATGCCCCGCCTGTTCGAACGCTTTTATCGCGTGGAAAACGCCCGGGGCCGTTCCTACGAAGGCACGGGCATCGGTTTATCCCTAACCCGGGAGCTGGTGAAACTCCACGGAGGCGAGATCAGGGTGAGGAGCAAAATGGGGCTGGGCAGCACGTTCGAGGTCCGCATCCCCTTCGGCAAGGGCCACCTGCCCCCCGATCAAACGGCCGATGCGCCCTGGGATTCGGAGGAAACGATATACCACGACTATTTCGAGGCGCCCGTGCCGCCAGACGGGGCACCGGCGCTGCCGGACGATGCCCCCGGAGGCAGCAGAGAAACCATACTGGTAGTGGACGACAACGCCGACATGCGCGCCCACATCCGCAGCCTGCTCCAAAAGCAGTTCCGGGTGCTGACAGCCGCCAACGGCATGGAGGCCCTGCACAAGATCCGGTCTGAAAAACCCGCCCTGGTCGTGTCCGATATCATGATGCCCATCATGGACGGCATTCAGTTGGTCCGGGAGGTCAAAGGGAACAAGACCATGGCGCAGACGCCCGTCATCCTCCTCACGGCACGCGCCGGGGAGGAATCCAAGGTACAAGGGCTGGGGACGGGTGCGGACGACTACCTGGTAAAGCCCTTTTCGGCCACGGAACTGGTGGCCCGGATCCGGGCCCAGCTGAATATCGTCCGGAGGAAGAACGAAATCGAGGAGGACCTCAGGTCCTTCCTGATGCAGGCCCCGGCGGCCATTGCCATAATGGACGGACCCGAACATACATTTACCCTGGCCAACGCCCTTTATCGGGATATGTTCGGGCTCGATGAGGACCAGCTCCTGGGGCGGACGGCCCGGGAGGCCTTCCCCCAGGCGAGTCTCAAAAGCATTGAGTTTTTGGACATTGTATATAAAACTGGGGAAATTATTACCCAAAGGGCGTACCAGGGCCCGGGGGGTTATTTCGATTTTACCCTGAAACCCCTGCGCAACCACAAAAAAGAGGTGACGGGGGTCATGTGCCATGTCACCAACGTCACCGAAAAGGTCCAGGCTTCCGAGCGCCTGGAAGCCGAGGTGGCTCTCCGGACCCGCGAGCTCAAGCAAATCAATGAGCAGCTTGAATCCTTCAACTACATCGCCAGCCACGACCTCCAGGAACCCTTGAGGAAGATCCGCACCTTTATCCAACTGTTGGAAAAACACCAGGACGACCCCGAGACCTGGAAAAAGTATGCAAGCAAGATCCAGGAATCCTCGAGGCGCATGTCCTACCTGATCCAAAGCGTGCTGGAATATTCGCGCCTCACACAAGCCGTGGAGGCCTTTCAACTGACGGACCTGAACCGGATCCTGGACGATTTGCGGTGTGACTACGAATTGCTCATCAAGGAAAAGGAAGCCGTTTTCCTGAGCGATCCACTGCCCATGATCCCCGCGATCCCTACGCAAATGGAGCAACTGTTTTCCAACCTGCTGAGCAATTCCCTGAAGTTTTCCCGGGAAAAACCCCTCATCCAGGTAAGGTCCAGGAACGTCTCCGGGGCCACGGTCCCCTGCCTCGAAGCGCACAGGACGTACGTGGAAATCACCTTCTCGGATAACGGGATCGGGTTCGAGCCCCAATACCGGAAAAAGATATTTCAGTTGTTTCAAAGGCTGCACCATTCCTCTGAGTACAATGGCTCGGGGATCGGCCTGAGCATCGCCAACAAGATCGTTGAAAACCACAAGGGGATAATCCTGGCGGAGTCGGAGGAGGGCCACGGGGCCGCGTTTACTATTTGGTTACCCCTGTTGTCCTAATGAATTATTTTACATATATTTGAATCCAATTAAATCCAATAATTCTATGCGTTCCGTACTCACCATCGGCCTCTGCATGGCCATTGCTTTAGTCTCTTGTAGCAAAAAAAGCAACAATTCTTTGTCCTCGGGTTCTTATTCCTTTGCCTGGAACGGCCAAACCGTGTCCATGAAGGGCGTTGTCGACACGGGCAACAACATCATCTTTTCCGCAGCCGGTGTCATGCCTGGAACTTCGGATACTTCCGAGGTGAATATCGAAATCCCCAATGTAGCGGGCAGGCCTACGTATACCCTGATGGGTTCCTTCTCCGACACGGCGAGCAATTTCGACAATACGGCCACCTTCTCCCTGATCAATCTCACGTCGGGATTGGCTTATTCGGATAACACCACCGGGACCCCGCATCCCTTTACCATCGACATCACTTCCAATTCGGGAGGTGTGATCAACGCGACCTTCTCCGGGGAAGTGTACCTCAGCGGGGGAAGCGGACCGGATTCACTGTACGTGTCGAACGGGAGTTTGAGCGTTACTTATTAGACCTTCCGGCCACCACGATCAACCGCGGCGGCGAGCAACCACGATCAACCGCGGCGGCGGGCAACCACGATCAACCGCGGCGACTCGTTCATTTTATAAGGCCCCAGGGCATAGTCCCCGAAGACATCGGCGACCTGCATGCCCTGGTAGGCCAGCATATCGGTAAAATCCCCGACGGAGAACTTGGCGATCTTCTCGGTGAATTCCAGGGGATGGCCGAGGCGCTCATCCTCGATCTCGATCTTCTTATAGAAGTGGGTCTCATCCATCCACTTCGTGAGGTGGAACCGGACCCCGTCCCGTTCCACTTCGGTTTTATGGATGAGGTGGTTTTCCCAATACCGCGCATTGAGGTAGTCGATGACGAGTACGCCGGAACGCGTCAGCGCCTGGCTCATCATGCGCATGGCGTCGTCGTGCTCCCGGCGCGTAGCAAAATAACCGAAGCTGGTAAAGAAGTTGAAGACGCAATCGAAGTACCGGATCCAAAAGGGGTTGCGCATGTCATGGATGTAGAAGTGCAGGTGTTCGTTTTCGAAGCCCCTTGCATACGCAATACTATTTGGGGAAAGATCGATCCCGGTCACGTCGAATCCTTTCGCCGACAGGTAGCGACTGTGGCGTCCCCTGCCGCAGGCCACGTCGAGCATAGGGCTTCCCGGGGCGGGAGTGAGCCACGCCAGCAGGGCGTCGATGAAACGCGCCGCTTCTTCGTCGTTGCGATTGGCGTAGAGGAGGTGATAATAGGGGGAATCGAACCATTCCCTGAACCAGTTTTTCGAGGTCATGATGCAGTGATCTTTGCGGGTTTGGTGTCGTCCTTGTCATGCCGGGGCCGGGGCTGGATGATCATCGCGATGATCCCCGTCCAGCCCGTTTGGTGCGAGGCACCCAGGCCCTTGCCGTTGTCCCCGTTGAAGTATTCATTGAAGGTCAGGTAGTCCCGGAAGTGTGGGTCCTTCTGTAGTTTTTCATTCTCCCCAAAGACGGCCCTGCGTCCCGATGCGTCCCGGAGGAAAAGGGTGACGAGGCGCGCCGAGAGGAACTCCTGGACCTGGTAGAGGTTCAGGAATTTCCCAGAGCCCGTGGGGCATTCGATGGTAAAGCTTTCGCCATAATAGTAGTGGTAGCGCACCAGGGCCTCCAGCATCAGGGCGTTGAGGGGCATCCAAACGGGACCCCTCCAGTTGGAGTTACCCCCGAACAGCGTGCTGTCGCTTTCGGCGGGCAGGTATTTCACCGTCAGGGTCTGACCGTCCAGGGCGAACTGGTAGGGGTGCTGAAGGTGGTATTTGGAGACGGAGCGCAAGCCACCTGGGCTGAGGAATTCGCTTTCGTCGAGCATTTTCTCAAGCACGGCTTTCATGCGGTGGGCCCGGACGAGGCCCAGCAGGCGTTTTTCGTTGTCCCCTTTTTCATTATAACGGGAGACGAGGCTGGCCAGGTCGGGGCGATTTTTCAGGAACCAATCCATCCTTTTCTGGAACCCGGGCAACTGGCGCAGGAGCTTGTCGTCGAGGACCTCCACGGCCAGCAGGGGGATCATCCCCACCGCGCTCCTCAGCTTGAGGCGCTTCGAGGAGCCGTCCGTGGCGCGGATCTGGTCGTAATAGAACTGGTCCTCCTCGTCCCAAAGGCCCCCGTCATGGTCCCCCAGCGACTCCAGGGCGGCTGCGATGTACAGGAAGTGGGCGAAGAATTTATTGGCCATTTCCAGGTAGGCCGGGTTGGCCCTGGAGAGCTCCAGCGAGATCCGGAGCATGTTGAGACAAAACATGCCCATCCAGGCAGTGCCGTCGGCCTGCTCTACGATTTGTCCCTCGGGAAGGGCCATGTCCCGGTCGAACACGCCCACGTTGTCGAGTCCCAGGAAGCCCCCTTCGAAGATGTTATTCCCTTCGGCATCCTTACGATTGACCCACCACGTGAAGTTGATGAGGAGCTTGTGGAAAAGCTTTTCCAGGAACACGGTATCGCCCTTCCCGTTGTTTTGTTTGGCCTCGATCTGGTAGACCTTCCAAACGGCAAAGGCGTGCACGGGGGGATTGGCGTCGCTGAAGTTCCATTCGTAGGCGGGCAACTGCCCGTTGGGGTGCTGGAACCATTCCCGCGTCAGGGTGTAGAGCTGGTTCTTGGCGAAGTCCGGGTCCAGCATCATAAAGGTGACGGCGTGAAAGGCCAGGTCCCAGGCGGCGAACCAGGGGTATTCCCAGTTGTCGGGCATGGAGAAGATGTGGTACGCCTTGACGTGTGGCCAGTACATATTGCGCCCCTTCTTCCGGGCGGGTGGGGGGCTGGGCTGGGCCGGGTCCCCGTCCAGCCATTGCCGGACGTCGTAGTAGTAGAACTGCTTGCACCAAAGCATCCCCGCCAGGGCCTGGCGCTGGATGAGGCGCTGGTCGTCGTCGTGTAGGTCGGATTGAAGGTCTTTGTAAAAGGCGTCGGTTTCGGCGCGACGCTTGTCGAGCACTTCGTCGCTGTCCTTGAACGGGTTGGACACGTCTTCGGCCGTCATTCGCAGGCGTACCGTGGCTTTTTGACCCGCCGGAATGTTCAGGCGGACGAGGGGAGCGACCTTCGTACCCTTTTTTTCCGGGTTAACAGTTGGCAGACCTTGGGTGACGTAGTCGTTGATACCGTCTTTGGTGAATGTGTTGTGGTCCTCGAACTGGAACAGGCGGCGGTTGTTGGTTTCATTATCGCAAAACAGCCATTCCGCGGGCTGGTCGATATACAGGTAGCGCTTTCCTCCCAATTCCTCGTGGTGCAGCTCGACTCTCGTGCCGTCTTGTTGGAAGTGGGGCTTGTACGGGTCGTACCCCCACGCCCAGGTATTCCGGAACCAGGCGGTGGGCAAAACGGTGAGGGGTGCATCCCTGGGGCCACGGTTGAAGACGGTTATTTGCATCAGCAAGTCCTCGGGGGAGGCCTTGGCGTATTCCAGGAAGACGTCGAAATATTCATCGTGGTCGAAGATCCCCGTATCGATCAATTCAAATTCGGGGTCCTGACGGGTTCGGGCGGCGTTTTCTTTCCGGAGGCGGTCGTAGGGAAAAAGGGCCTGGGGATACTTGTACAGCATCTTCATGTAGGCGTGGGTGGGAACACCATCCAGGTAGTAGTAGAGCTCCTTCACGTCTTCCCCGTGGTTACCCTCCTTGTTGGACAGTCCGAAGAGGATTTCCTTCAGGATGGGGTCGTGTCCGTTCCAAAGGACGAGCGATAGGCAAAGCAACTGATCCTTGTCGCAATAGCCCCCGATCCCTTCTTCGCCCCAGCGATAGGCTTTGCTTCGGGCCATGTCATGGGTGCAGTACGTCCAAGCCTGTCCGTCGTCGCTGTAGTCTTCCCGGACGGTGCCCCATTGGCGGGCGGAGACGTAGGGGCCCCAGTTCTTCCATGTTGGGTCTTGCAGGCGCTTCTGTTCGTCGTTCATATGCTTCCTATCCGTTCGTCGAAAATCCGGGGAAAAGGGTCATTCCCCCATCCACAAAAAGGGTCGTCCCTGTCACGTAGTCGCTGTCGTCGCTGGCCAGCCAGACCGCGGCTTTGCCAATATCATCGGTATCGCCGATCCGCCCGTAGGGGATGAGCTCCAGGAGTTTGGCTTCGGCCGCAGGGGTGGCCCACGCGTCGTGGTTGATGGGCGTTTTGATAGCTCCCGGCGCTATGGCGTTGATCCTGATCTTTTGGGGGGCGAATTCCTGGGCGATGGTTTGCATCAGCATGTGGATGCCCCCTTTACTGGCGGCGTAGTTGGCGTGCCCCGCCCAGGGAATGACCTGGTGGACGCTGCTCATATGGATGATCTTGCCGAGTGCCTTGGACTTTTCGGGTTTGGGGCCGCGCCGCAGGAATTCCTTGATGGCCTCCCGGGCGCACAGGAACTGGCCCGTCAGGTTGACCCCGATAACGGTGTTCCATTGATCGAGGGTCATGCTGGTGAATGGGGAATCCCTTTGGAGGCCTGCATTGTTCACCAGGATGTCCACGGTGCCATAGGCCTTGACTACATCCAGGAACATGCGGATCACCTGGTCCTCCTTACTTACGTCGCAGGCATAGGTCATACCCCGGCCCCCCAGGTCCTTCAGGACGCCTTCGGCGGCCGCCTGCGCTGCCGGGACGGGGTAGTTGACCACCACGGTGGCGCCCTGGTCGGCCAGGGCCTTGGAAACCCCGGCGCCGATCCCGCTGCTGGCCCCCGTAATTATGGCGATCTGTCCTTTCAGCTTGCTTTCCATATAGCTAAGATCGGCAAAAAGGCGTACCTTTGCGGCCGTTAAATTAATGTTAGAATGATAGCTGTCAATAATGTCACGCTTGCCTACGGAAAGCGCGTGTTGTTCGATGAAGTGAACCTGAAATTCACCAAGGGCAATTGCTATGGGGTGATCGGAGCGAACGGGGCAGGAAAAAGTACCTTCCTGAAGATACTGAGCGGGGAGATCGAACCCAACAAAGGAACGGTCGAGATCACCCCCGGGGAACGCATGGCGGTCCTGAAACAAAACCACTTTGAATTCGACCAGTTCACGGTCCTGGATACCGTGCTGAAGGGATATACCCGGCTGTGGGAAATTATGCGTGAAAGGGAAACCATTTACGCCAAGACCGACTTCAGCGAGGAAGACGGCCTGCGCGCAGGGGAACTCGAAGGGGAGTTCGGGGAGATGGGGGGCTATACCGCCGAAAGCGACGCGGGCACCCTGCTGGAGGAAGTGGGCGTTCCCGTGGCCTGGCACGCTGTGTTGATGAAGGACCTGCCCGGGAACCTGAAGCTCCGGGTGCTCCTGGCCCAGGCCCTGTACGGGAATCCCGACATCCTGCTGCTCGACGAACCGACCAACGACCTGGACGTCTCCACCATCAGTTGGCTGGAAAACTTTTTAGCTGACTACGAGAACATCGTCATCGTGGTCAGCCACGACCGTCACTTCCTGGACGCCGTGTGCACCCATACGGCCGACGTGGATCGTCAGAAGATCCGTATCTATACGGGGAACTACAGCTTCTGGTACGAAAGCTCACAGCTTGCGGCCAGGCAGCTCGGCGACCGCAATAAGAAAACCGAGGACAAGCGCCGCGAACTGATGGACTTCATTGCCCGGTTCAGCGCCAACGCCTCCAAGTCCAAGCAGGCGACGTCCCGGAAGAAAGCGCTGGAAAAGCTGGTGATCGAAGACATCCAGCCGAGTTCCCGCAAATACCCGGGGATCATCTTCAAACCCGACCGCGAAGTAGGGAACCAAATCCTGAACGTGAACGGGCTAGCCAAGCCCTCCGAGGGCTTTGCGGGGGTGACGTTCTCCGTCCAGAAAAACGACAAGATCGCCTTCCTTTCGCGCAACCATCGCGCACTAACCAGTTTTTTCAATATTATCAACGGGGAAGCGAAGGCCGATACGGGAACCCTCGAATGGGGGACCACCATCACGAAGGCCTACCTGCCCAACGACAACAGCAAATATTTTCAAAACGATCTGAACCTCAAGGACTGGCTGCGCCAGTTCGTCCCTCCGCACGTCACCGACGTGGACGAAGACTTCCTGCGTGGATTTTTCGGGAAGATGCTGTTTACGGGAGATGAGGTCCGCAAGAAAACGAGCGTCCTGTCGGGGGGCGAAAAGGTGCGCTGCATGATCAGCCGCATGATGCTGCAGAATCCCAATTGCGTGATCCTGGACGAGCCCACCAACCACCTCGACCTGGAAAGCATCACGAGCTTCAACGATTCGATGACCGACGTCAAGGGGATCGTCCTGTTCACGACCCACGACCACCAGTTCATGCAAACGGTCGCCAACCGCATCATCGAGCTGACGCCCAAGGGCATCATCGACCGCTTGATGACTTATGACGAATACCTTGCAGATACTCGCGTGAGCGCGCTACGGGAGGAGTTGTACGCGTGAGGCAGTTCCTGTTATCCGTCATTGATTGGTTTTACCCACCTTTCAAACGCATCATGCCCCTCCAGACTTTCCGGTACGCGGCCTGCGGAGGAGGGAATACCCTGCTGGACATTTGCATTTATTGGGTCAGTTACAAATACATCCTCCTCGACAATTTCTATAAGATCCCTTTCCACACCTTTTCGCGGGCCGCGGCAGCCCAGCTGGCGGCCTTTTGCGTGAGCTTCCCTACGGGCTTCCTTTTGATGCGCTACCTGGTTTTCTCCGAGTCCAACCTCAGGGGCAGGGTGCAGCTCTTCCGTTACCTGGTACTGGTGTTGGTTTGCCTGCTGCTGAACCTGGCTTTCATTAAATTTTTTACGGAGGTCTGCCACATCTATGCGCCCTTTGCAAAGGTCATCACCACCTTTTTCGTGGTGGGGTTCAGCTACCTGACGCAGAAACATTTCACGTTCCGGGTTACCACCCCATAGCGTCTACAGATAAATCCAGTTCCCCGGAAGCACGACAGCGCAACCCCAATTCGTTGGGGCCAACGGTGAGGCGCATGAGGACGAGGCGGTCCAACTGTCCCTCGGTCCGGATACCTTTGACGAGGGGCTGGCTCAATTGGGCATTAGCTTTTACGCGGACCGAATCGAGATAATCCTTTATTGGGAAGTGGGTATAATTTTTTAACTCTTTCAGTATCTTTTTGCTGAACAACCACGAGGCGGTACGCATCAGCAGGTTGTTGGTATTGAGCTGGAAGTCCAGTTCGGACACGTCCAGGATACCCGCAGCGGTGTCCAGCACGGGGATTCCGCTGAGGTAGAGGGTGCCGCTTTGGTCCCCGCTGAATTGTACTCCTATGCCCAGGTGCTGCTGGTCCAGGGAGGCGAGGTAGCACTTCTCTATAGTGATCTTCTTTTTGTCGATGGTAAAGGTCTGATGCGCCAGTTGCCCGTTGAGGATGACGGCCAGGGAGTCGTAGTTCAGGGTGCCGTCGAGGTAAATGTTGAAGCCGTGGCGAGGGGTGAAGTCGCTCAGGTCGGGAACGGGCGTGACGGTATCCCTAAGGGGGGTCAGGCTGATCATGGGCCTTCCGGAGATGCCTACGGACAGGTAGAGGGTGTCGTTGCGGGCGACGAGTTGGCTGATGCGCAGACGCTCGGGTCGGAGTTGCAGGTATCCGAAGTTGTAGAGACGGTAGGTGCTCCACAGTTTTTGCCAGAGTTGCTGGAACTGGGGACGCAGGTTGAGGTGAATCAGGGTGTCCTGGATGCCCATGCCCGCTGTATCCATTTGGGCATTGATGGCATTGATCACCTGGCCCGTGATGTTTTGTCCCCAGAAGCAAACGGTGCACTGGTCCAGGGGTACGCTGGGCAGCCGGGTGACTGTCGCCTGGATGGTATAGTTGGGCCTCAGGTTGAAGCGCGTGTTGAATCCGACGTTGACACGACGGGCTCCTTCGCTGCCCGTTCCGCAACTGCACGCGGGGGTCCAGGGGGTGTACGCCGCTCCGGCCGAGCAAAGGCGCGTGGACGCGAGAATCTGGTAATACCCCGTGAATTCCATGGTCATGGAATTGCCCAGGGCGGTCATCCGCAGGCGTCCCCTCCGGAACCGGTACATGTAGCGCGTGTCGCAACTGGGCTGATAGTAACTGAGGGGCCAGCCGGGGGAACGGTATACCGTATCCACCTTGTTTTCCAGGATTCGATAGAGGGCTTTGAGGTTGACGCGGACGGGGATATCGATATCGCTCAGGGGCAGGGTATCGACGGGGGTCTTGCCCGTGGAGTCGGGTGCGACGGGTTTGATTTGCTGGGCGCCGGACTGCCCCGCCAGCAACATCCATACGATCAGAAAACCGATACGGTTCATGTGCCGTAAGATAATGAGTAATTTGCGGGACTTGATGTTAAGGAAACATATCGTTTTTGCCATTATTTTATTGTGCTGTCTTCGCGCAGAGGGGCAAATAGATTCGCTGCTGGGCAGGCTTTCGGCAGCACAAATGCGCCACGACGGGATGTTTCTGGTAGGGACCTTTCCCACGCTCCGGTCCTGGGCGGCGACCCCGGGCGACCTGAAGGCCGACAATTCCATTTTCTTCACGGGGCTGATCGTCTTTACGCTCCGGAACCTGGAACCTTACCTGACCCCGGAGGAGCGGATCCTTTGCGACAGCATCCGGGCACGCGCCATTCGGTCCTTCCCCCACTATGCGAACCGTCACGGGGCGCCCACGTATAACTTCTGGCCCAGCGACCGGCCCGTTTTTTTCCCACACTCGCGGGTGTTGGGTATGTTTAAGGAGTCCAAACGAATTGCGGACGACCTGGATGATACGAGTATTCTGTGGATGTGCATGGACCTGCCGGATAGTACGGCCCGGAGGCTGAAGACGTTGATGGACGAGCACGCCGGCGGCGCGGCGACAAGCGGAGGGTCCCCGGCCGGTGGCCGCCACTCCCGGAATACCTATGCGGCCGTCCGCGACCTCCCCGCCTATTCGGCGTGGTTCGGGGTGAAGACACCTCTGGAGTTCGACGCGGGGGTGATGGCAAACGTCCTTTACTTCGTTTACACGGAAGGCCTGACCCCGGAGGTACAGGACAGCGCGGGCCTGAGTTTTCTTCAATTTATTCTAAGCCACCGGAAATATTGGACGGATCCGGCGTACGCCAGTACGTACTATCCCCGGACGCCCCTCCTGATCTATCACTTTGCGCGGCTGATCGGGCGCTTTCACCCCGAGGCGTTGATGCCGTATGTGCCCCGGTTGAAGGAGGATGCGCGACTTGCGCTGTCCGTCGCGGTGGATCCGCTCGACAAGTTGATCCTGAGGACGGCGCTGTTGCGCCTGGGGGATACCACGGCATTGCCGTCGCTCCCCGGGGATACCATGGGTTTGCCCTCGCCTTCGCGGAACGTGGGGACGGAAGTGTTTTACATTGCCAATATCGCCTCCCTTTTCCCCAATCCGATCCGCCGGATGTTCCTGCATAGCCCTTTGTGCATTTATGAATTTCACTGTCCGGCGTACAATGACGCGCTACTGTTGGAATACCTCGTGCTCAGGCGGAACCTAACTGCAGGGACGTCATCGATACCGAGCCCACCACCGTCCGGTCGTTGAATATCTCCAGGTTGTCCTGCGGGAGGCGGAGGCCCATGACGTATAGCAGGGGCAGGTAGTGCTCGGGCGTGGGGATGGCCAGGCGGACCTCGGGCCCCAGTCTGTCATAGTGCGCCAAAGCATCCGCGTCGCCTTTTTCGATCAGGTCCCGGAAGCGCTCCTGGGCGATGGCGGCCCAGTCGTAGGCGCCTTCTGGCATGTCCCAGTTCATCATCCCCAGGTTATGGACCATGTTACCGCTACCGATGATCAGTACGCCCTTGCGACGCAGGGCGGCCAGTTCCCGGCCCAGTTCCAGGTGGCGGGCGGGGCCCTGGGTATGGTCGATGCTGAGTTGGACCATGGGGATGTCAGCTTCAGGGTACATGTGGCGGACCACGGTCCACGTGCCATGGTCCAGACCCCAGTCGTGATCGAGGGTCGCGGCGGCCAACGGGCGGCTCGGCCCGGCGGCCGGCGAACCCGCCGCTCCGGCGGCCGGCGAACCCGCCGTCTCAGCGGCTAGCAATCCTGCCGTCTCAGCGGCCAGCGCGGGACTACCGGGGGCCGGGTATCGCACGTCGTATAACGCCGGCGGAAAGCCGTAAAAGTCGTGGATCGTGCGCGGCGCCTCCATGGCGGTGAGGCGCGTGCCCCGCGTGAACCAGTGCGCGGATATGCACAGGACGGCGGATGGCTTGGGGATGCGACGGCCCATTTCGGCCCAACGCCGGCTGAAGTCGTTGTCCTCGATGCCGTTCATAGGACTGCCGTGGCCAATGAACAGGGTGGGCATGATTTTGTTTTCCATTTGGTAAAGGTACGGCCAGGAGGAAATTGCTTATTTTAGCCCGCTATGAGAAACAATAAAGCTGCGATAGGTTTCATTTTCGTGACCCTTCTGATCGATACGATGGGATTCGGCCTGGTGATCCCGGTACTGCCCGGGCTGATTACACACCTGGCGCACGTTGACAACAGCAAGACCGCCCAATACGCGGGTTTACTGCTTTTCACATATGCGGTCATGCAATTTTTATGCGCCCCCATCCTGGGTAACCTGAGCGATCGCTACGGTCGCAGGCCGGTCCTCCTGTTTTCTCTGTTGGGTTTCGGCCTGGACTACGTTTTGCAAGGGCTGGCGCCCACGCTTGGATGGCTGTTCGTAGGGAGGTTCATCGCGGGGATAACGGGGGCGAGCTTCACGACCGGGTCCGCTTATATCGCCGACGTCAGCACCCCTGAGAACCGCACCCAGAATTTCGGGCTTGTGGGGGTAGCCTTTGGGTTAGGCTTCATTATCGGGCCTGCCATCGGGGGACAACTCACCCAATTCGGCCTGCGGGCGCCCTTTTTTGCCGCGGCCGGTTTCAGCCTCCTGAACTTCCTGTTCGGTTTACTCGTCCTGCCTGAGTCCCTCCCTGCGGACAAAAGGCGGAAGTTCGAATGGAAAAGGGCCAACCCTGTGGGCTCCCTGATGGCATTGAAAAGGTACCCCGCTTTGGGAGGCTTGTTCGTTTCCCTGATCTTCGTCTACGTGGCAGCCCATGCCGTTCAATCCACCTGGCCCTATTATACGATCGAAAAATTCAAATGGAGCCCCAAGGAGATCGGGTGGTCACTGACTTTCGTGGGGGTCATGTTCGCCCTGGTCCAGGGGGGCCTGATCCGGGTCATCATCCCCAAACTAGGGAACCAGCGAAGTCTTTATATTGGATTGATACTCTATGCCTTAGGTGCTACACTGATGGCTTTTGCCACGCACAGTTGGATGATGTACGCCTTCCTGGTGCCTTACTGTCTCGGAGGTATCGCCGGACCGGCATTGCAGAGCATAATGGCAGGTTCGGTACCGCAAAATGAGCAGGGAGAGCTCCAGGGCCTGCTAACCAGCCTGATGAGTGCTACTTCGATCATCGGCCCTCTTTTGATGACGGGCCTGTTCGCCTATTATACGCGCAAGGGCGGTTCGTTCTACTTTCCGGGGGCTCCCTATCTGGCAGGCGGCTTCTTTCTGCTATGTAGCGTTGTCATCGCCTGGATGACCCTAAGGAACCGCAAAGTCGTTGAAAATGAGGTCCCCGCACCCGAAAAGGCCATAATCTGACATTTTTACATTAATGGCTGCCTTGGCATAATGATTGACGTTTCATACGAGCTTTAAAAGCCGACTAATATGAGTAAGATAATTGGTATAGACTTAGGAACCACCAACAGTTGCGTTTCCGTTATGGAAGGCAACGAACCCGTCGTGATCGCCAACGATGAGGGACGCCGTACGACGCCCTCGGTCGTCGCGTTTCTGAAGAACGGGGAACGGAAGGTTGGGGACCCGGCCAAACGCCAGGCGATTACCAACCCCGTCAACACGATTATGTCCGTCAAACGCTTCATGGGTAGGAAATACTCTGAAGTGACCGAAGAAATAAAACACGTCAGCTACAAGGTAGTGCGGGGCGACAACGATACCGTGCGGATCGACATCGAGGGTCGTATGTATACGCCCCAGGAAATTTCGGCCATGATCCTTCAGAAGATGAAGAAGACCGCCGAAGACTACCTGGGTCAGGAAGTATCCGATGCCGTTATTACGGTTCCCGCCTACTTCAACGACGCTCAGCGCCAGGCCACCAAGGAGGCCGGGGAAATCGCCGGGCTGAAAGTAGCCAGGATCATCAACGAACCGACCGCCGCCGCGCTGGCCTATGGCCTGGACAAAAAGCACCAGGACATGAAGGTCGCCGTGTTCGACCTGGGTGGAGGTACCTTCGATATTTCGATCCTCGATTTAGGGGACGGGGTGTTTGAAGTGAAATCCACTAACGGGGACACGCACCTGGGCGGTGACGACTTCGATAAGGTGATCATGGATTGGCTCGCCGATTCGTTCAAGGCCGACGAAGCCGTAGACCTGCGCAAGGACCCCATGGCCTGGCAGCGCCTGAAGGAAGCCTCCGAAAAGGCTAAAGTAGAGCTCAGCTCCTCTTCCGAAACGGAAATCAATCTGCCTTATATCACGGCCGTGGACGGGGTGCCCAAGCACCTCGTGAAGAAACTCACGCGCGCAAAGTTCGAGCAGCTCTCCGACTCCTTGTTCGAGCGTTGCCTCAAGCCCTGCGAGCAGGCCCTGAAGGATGCTGGCTACGCTGCATCCCAGATCGACGAAGTGATCCTGGTGGGCGGCTCCACTCGTATCCCCCGGGTACAGGACATGGTTGAAAAATTCTTTGGCAGGAAGCCCAATAAGAGCGTGAACCCCGACGAAGTCGTCGCCATCGGCGCGGCTATCCAGGGCGGTGTCCTCACCGGTGAGGTGAAGGACGTACTGCTCCTCGACGTCACCCCGCTCAGCCTGGGTATCGAAACCCAGGGCGGTGTCATGACCACCCTGATCCCTTCCAATACCACGATCCCGACGAAGAAGTCGGAGACTTTCTCCACGGCTTCGGACAACCAGCCGGGCGTGCAAATCCACGTCCTGCAGGGGGAACGCTCCCTGGCCAAGGACAACAAGAGCCTGGGGATGTTCAACCTGAACGATATCCCGCCCGCACCGCGCGGCGTACCGCAGATCGAAGTCACCTTCGACATCGACGCCAACGGCATCCTGCACGTGAGCGCCAAGGACAAGGGCACGGGCAAGGAACAGAAGATACGTGTCGAGGCCGGCAGCGGGCTCAGCAAGGACGAGGTCGAAAAGATGAAGAACGAAGCCAAGGCCAACGAGGTTGCCGACAAGGCCGCCAAGGAAAAGGTCGAAAAAGTGAACCAGGCCGATAGCCTGATCTTCCAGACCGAAAAGCAACTGAAGGAATTCGGGGATAAGATCCCGGCCGATAAGAAGGCCCCGATCGAAAAAGCCCTGAACCGCCTCAGGGAAGCGCAAAAGTCCCAGGATATTGCCTCCATCGATTCCGCCGTGGAAGAGATGAACAAGGCCTGGACAGCGGCTTCGGAAGAAATTTACAAAGCCACCCAAGGCGCGAACACAGGCGGCGAACAAGCGCACGCTGGAAATGGCGCCGGGCAGAGCCAGGCCGGTCAGCAGGGTGACACCGTGACCGACGCGGAATACGAAGAAGTAAAGTAAACGGAAAAATCGCAGTAATAAAGAAGGCGCCTTTCGGGGCGCCTTTTTCGTTTATAGGAGCGCCTGCGGGGCGCGGGCTGCCTAGATGATATCGAGGGATTTGACGAGGAAGTAACAAACGAAGGGAAGCAGGTACACATTTGTGAATCCAACCTCCAAACAGAGGTAAACATACAGGGGCACGCTGAGCAGAAAAAGAACCCACCAGATCAATGTTGATTTTTTCGTCTTGGTTTCCATCGCTTTTTGAGGTTTTATCCGGCCAAAGATAAGGGTTTTACGTATTTTTCAGGTTTAAAAGTCTTGGTTGCTGATGCTCGTGCACTTCTATATAAGGTACCATACATATTACGGACAATCCCTCTCCATAAGCGGCAATCATCCCATACTCGGATCGGACGACCTTACGAAGGCACTCCCCATGCAATACCTGAACGAGACCTTCTGGCACGTAAGCATTACCGTCGAGGATAAGGACGAACCGATCCGGTATAAGTACCTCGTGCACGGAGCGGATGGGGTATGGACGGAGGAGTGGGGGAATGACCGCATCCTGGACCACGCTTCGCGCGATGTCAGCGAGATCGTCCTGATCGATACCTGGAACTTCGCGGGGGAGTACGAAAACGCTTTTTATACCCAACCTTTTCAGGAAACGCTCTTACTCCCTACCAAGGGCACGAGCCGGAAGATCAAATGGCCCGAGGAATATACGCACGAATTCCGCGTGAAGGCGCCCCTGCTGAAGACCAACGAGGTGCTTTGCCTGGTGGGCAGCAGCCGGGGCATGGGATCCTGGTCGACCGCCGACCCCATGCTGGGCAAGCGCGAAAATAACTGGTGGGTTTTCCGCATGGACCTGAGCGCGGATACCTTTCCCATGTCCTATAAATACGGGGTGTACGATATGGACGTGGGTAGCTTTTCTCGCTATGAAGATGGGGACAACCGGTTGCTGTACGAGGCGGGAGGCCACGACAAGATCAAGATCTTTCACGACGGCTTCGTGCGCCTGCCCAATAATACCTGGAAAGGGGCCGGAGTGGTCATCCCCGTGTTCAGCCTGCGGAGCCGCCAGAGCTTCGGGATCGGGGAGTTCACGGACATCGCCCTGTTGGTGGATTGGGCCAAGGTCACAGGGATGAAGCTGATCCAAATCCTGCCCGTCAACGATACGAACGCTTCGGGCACGTGGACCGATTCGTATCCGTATGCGGCAATTTCGGCGTTTGCTTTACATCCCATCTATCTCAATGTGAGCCGCGTGGCAGGCGCCGGTTTCGCGTCTCTGCTGAAGGGCATGAAGGCCACACAGGCGGCGCTCAACGCCCTCCCGGAGGTGGACTACGAACGGGTTCTGAATGCCAAGTTGAAGGCGCTCAGGACGATCTACGACCAGGACAAGAATGCCTTCGAGGACCATCCCGACTATCAACTATATTTCGACAAGAACCGGCATTGGCTGGTGCCTTACGCGGCGTTTTGTTACCTGCGCGACCTCAACAAGACCACGGACTTCGAGGAATGGAAGGAACATTCGACGTATGACGAAGGGGCCATCCGCCTGCTTGTCACGAAAGGCCAGCCTGGTTACAAGGAAATCGCTTTTTACTACTTCCTTCAATACCACCTGCACCTTCAGTTGACCGAGGCCGTTCATTACGCGCACCAGCAGGGCATCGTCCTGAAGGGCGATATCCCCATCGGCATTTATCGCTACAGTTGCGACGCCTGGCAGGCGCCGGGGCAATACAACATGGAAATGCAGGCGGGGGCGCCACCGGATGCCTTCGCGACCAAGGGCCAAAACTGGGGATTTCCCACGTACAACTGGCGGCGCATGCGCGAGGACGGCTACGAGTGGTGGAAGGCCCGCTTCGAGCAGATGAGCCATTACTTCGACGCCTTTCGGATCGATCATATCCTGGGCTTCTTCCGCATCTGGAGCATTCCGAATCACGAAGTAGAAGGGATCATGGGCCACTTCGTGCCCGCGCTGCCCGTGCACATCAACGAATTTGCGGACAGGGGGATTTCCTTTCTCCCGGCCCGCTTCACGAAACCTTACATCACCGAAGAGGTCCTTTGGGATATGTTCGGCTCCAATAAGGACCAGTTCCATGAGTTCCTCCAGCCTAACGGGGCTTTTGGGATTTATGAGCTGAGGCCCGAATTCTCCACGCAACGCCAGGTGGAGGAACACTTCGCCGACGTCGACGCCAACGATGCAACGGCGTCGCTCCGCCAGGGGTTATACGATTTGATCAGCAACGTCCTGATGTTCGAGGAGGAAGGAAGCGGGTTCACCGAATTCCACTTCCGCTTCGGCATGGACCAAACGTTGTCTTACCACCACCTGGATCCCCATACACAGGCGGCCCTGAGCGATTTGTATACCGATTATTATTTCCGGCGCCAGGATGACTTCTGGGGCAGGCTGGCCATGGAAAAGCTGCCCGCCCTCAAGCGCTCCACGAATATGCTGGTCTGTGGCGAGGATTTGGGTCTCGTGCCGCATTGCGTGCCTGAGGTGATGCGCCAACTGGGTATACTCTCCCTCGAGGTCCAGCGCATGCCTAAGCAATTGGGCGCGGAATTCTTCTACCCTTCGCAGGCGCCCTATTTGTCCGTAGTGACCCCTTCGACCCACGACATGAGCACCATCCGGGGCTGGTGGGAAGAGGACAGGGCCAGGACCCAGCGCTTTTATAATAATGTACTGGGCCTTCCCGGAGACGCGCCTTTCTTTTGCGAGCCCGACATCAACCGGCGCATCGTGGAGCAGAACCTGGATTCCCCTTCGATGTGGGCTATATTTTTATTACAGGATTTTTTGGGCAGCGACGGGCACTTGCGGAAGGAAAATCCCCAGTCCGAACGCATCAACGTACCGGCCAATCCAAAGCATTATTGGCGCTACCGGATGAACATGGATTTGGAGCAGCTCCTGGCGCAAACTGCTTTCAACGCGTCGTTACGAGATAGCATTTTTAGCGCCGGAAGGGGATGAGGGTGCTATCCGCCATATCGGACCTTCCCTTTCACTATCCCTTTACGATATCCAAGGGGACGAAGACGTCACAACCTTCGTTGCTGGTTGCACTGGAAGGACCCAGGGGTGTTGTCGGCTATGGGGAGGCACCTGCGATTTCGTATTATAATGTTTCCGTCGAGTCAATGCTCGCGGACCTGGTTTCTAAACGCGTTTTGATCGAAAAGTTCGCCTTCACAGATCCGGAGCGGTACTGGCATTACTTGCACCATTTGATTCCATCGGCGCCCTTTCTTGTTTGTGCTTTGGATATAGCGGCGTGGGATCTCTACGGGAAGTCCCGTGGGCGGTCGTTGTCTTCTTTGTGGGGGCTCGATCCTTCATTGTCGCCGGTGAGCGATTATACGATCGGGTTGGACAGCATCGAGAATATGGTCTCCAAACTCGTAGACAACCCGTGGCCCGTGTATAAAATCAAGCTCGGCGCGGCCGCGCCCGGCGCTTTCAATGGACCGGAGATTACGCCTGGCCACCTGGATGACCTCGATATCGTGCGCGCCTTGCGCGGACATACTTCGGCACCCCTGCGCGTGGATGCGAATGCGGCCTGGACCCTTTCGGAGGCGCTGGATAAAATCCCGGTGCTGGCATCATTAGGTGTAGAGTTGGTGGAGCAACCGCTGGCTACGGATGATTGGGAGGGGATGAAACAATTGTTTGCGGCGTCGCCCATTCCCCTGTTCGCCGATGAAAGCTGCGTCCGTGAATCGGACGTAGATCGGTGTGCCGGTTACTTCCATGGTGTCAATATCAAACTGACGAAGTGCGGGGGGATCACCCCGGCACGGCGCATGATTGCGCGTGCGCGTGAATTGGGTCTTCGCGTGATGGGGGGATCCATGAACGAGACCTCCATCGGGACTTCCGCGCTGGCGGCGCTGGGGCCTTTGTTCGACTACGCGGATTTCGACGGGCCGTTGCTGCTCAATGGGGATGTGGCCACGGGTCTTACGTATGTGGGTGGACGGGCCATGCCTTCCGGGGAGCCGGGATTGGGGGTCCGTCCCGTTCAAGGATTATTTTAATCTATCATTTTGCTTATTTTTGTGCCAATTGAAAATAAAACTTTCAATTAGCATGATAAAACGAGCATTAGAGCCGGATTTGGCTGGTGCATTGAAAAATTGACCTGGTGCTCGAAGGTCCGGAGCATCAGATATGGGCAGTCGAAATCAAGCGATCTTCAGCCCCCACACTGAGTAAGGGTTTTCATACTGCGGCCGAAGATATTCAGGCAACCTCGAAGTTCGTGGTATATGGTGGGAACGAACGGTTTCCCATGGCCGGAAAGACAGAAGCCATCGGACTTATTGAATTCTTGCAATTACTTTCTTAGTCTTTTTTGAGTTCCCACACGAGCGCGCTCGCGCCGAGGATAGCCGCATCCGCCTCCTTGAGTTCACTGAAAATCAGCCTGACCTTGTTTTGAAAGATGGACAACAAATTCTTTTCCATGCTGGCCTTGGTGGGCTTGAGGAGCATATCTCCCGCCTTGGTCAGCCCTCCGAAAAGGATGATGGCTTCGGGAGAGGAGAACATCACGAAGTTGGCCAGGGACATGCCCAGTATCTCCCCGGTATAACGGAAGACTTCCTGGGCTATGGTATCGCCTTTGACGGCGCACTCGTATACGAGCCGGCTGTCGAGCTCATCTTTGGGATAGGCCCGAAGCAGGGATTCCTGCGAAGGGTTCTTTTCCATGAATTCCTGGGCGGTACGCACCACGCCCGTTGCGGAGGCATAGGCCTCCAGGGACCCGTGCGATCCCGTTCCGGGATGGAAGCGTCCTCCCGGGATGATGATGGTATGCCCGAGCTCCCCCGCGAAACCGTCGTGCCCGTAGATCAGCTGGCCGCCCGCGACGATGCCGCTGCCGACGCCCGTACCCAGGGTGATCATGATGAAATCCTTCATGCCCACGGCGGCCCCGTACATCATTTCGCCCACCGCCGCTGCGTTGGCGTCGTTGGTGAGGGCCGTCGGCAATCCAAACTTTTTTTGCATGATGTCGGCAATGGGGATGATCCCCTGCCACTTCAGGTTAGGCGCATATTCGATTTGCCCGTTATAGAAGTTCCCGTTGGGTGCACCGACGCCGATACCCCGGACGTTTTGTTGCCCGCCTACGTGTTCGATGGCGGGGGTCAGGGCCTCGTGGAGTTCGTCGATGTATGAGGCGAAGTCATCGTGTTTGCGCGTGGAGATGGCGCCCCTGTAACGGATATCCCCCCGGTGATCGACCATGCCGAAAACGGTGTTTGTTCCTCCAATATCAATGCCGATGGCATAATCCTTTTTATTGGTTTTTGATTGCATACAGTCTTGGCCTGTTCATTGCGCCCGCGCCCACCGGGGCGGCTCCGCCCGAACGGAAACCGGAAATTACCGCCTTTTTTCTATTGATAAGCTAAAACGTTTAAATTTCGTTAGGAAATGATAAAAAATGGAACGTATCATTTTTGTCCCTAAATTGTTCCCACATGGAAATTATTCACGTCAGTGCAGAGTGTTACCCGGTCGCCAAGGTGGGTGGACTGGCCGACGTAGTCGGCGCCCTGCCCAAGTACCAGCAGCAGATGGGACACACTGCCAAGGTGGTTATGCCCATGTACAGGACTGCCTTTCTATACCAACACGAATGGGATGTCGTACACAAGGGGCGGACCCATCTTTATAATTGGTGGTTCGATTATACGGTCATCAAGGAGCGCACGAACGTACTGGGATTCGACTTGTACCAGATCGATATTTACGGTGTCCTGGACCGGGAACGCGTCTATGGGTACGCCGATGATTCGGAGCGCTTCCTGGCTTTCCAGGTCGCCTTCGTCGACTGGCTTTCCCAATGGAGGCACCACCCCGATGTCGTGCACGTGCACGACCACCATACGGGCCTGGTCCCCTTCATCATGCAATATTCCTTCGACTACGGACACCTGAAGCGCGTACCCACGGTGCTGACCATCCACAATGCCCAGTATCAGGGCTGGATGGGCTGGGACAAAGGGCCCCTGATCCCCCGCTACGATTCCTGGAAAGCGGGACTCCTGGAGTGGGAGGGTGACATCAATCCCCTCGCCTGTGGCGTCCGCTGCGCCTGGAAGGTGACGACGGTCAGCCCTAGTTACCTGCAGGAACTCCGGTACAATGCGAACGGCCTTGAAGCCCTGTTCGAGTATGAAAAAGGGAAGACCCTCGGCATCCTCAACGGGATCGATTCCGAGGTATGGAACCCCGCCACCGACACCTACCTGGATACGCATTACGACCATACGACGTTTGTGCAGGGGAAGGCAGCGCACAAGAAGGCGCTGTGTAAACAATTTAATCTTGATTTTTCCAAGCCACTCTTTGTATTCATAGGACGGTTCGTGGGAGAAAAGGCCGCGGACCTGCTTCCCGGAGCGATCGGGGACGCCTTCCACTACATCGGGCGGACCATGAATTTCCTTATCTTGGGTAGCGGAGACCCCAATGTGGAACAACGCCTGGCCCACGTCCAGAACATCGTGGGCCGGGACTTCCACCTCATTACGGGGTACAAGGAGCAACTCAGCCACGAGATGTACGCCGGGGCCGATTTCCTCCTGATGCCCTCCAGGGTGGAACCCTGCGGCCTAAACCAGATGTACGCCCTGCGGTACGGCACCGTGCCCGTGGTGCGTGATACGGGCGGACTGAGGGATACCGTCGTGGACTACGAAGATTGGCAGGGATTTGGTATTCGCTTTGCCAATGCAACCGTGGGCGACATCACGCACGCCATTTACCGGGCCCTTAATCTGTACGCCGACCGGGAACGCTTCCGTAAGATCCAGGAGCGCATCATGTTGATCGACCACTCCTGGGAAACCAGCGCCGAACAGTACCTTTCCATTTACCCGAACACTTATTAAATCTTATGTCAAATATTTCGAAATCGGTTGTGGCAGTCATATTGGGCGGAGGCGCAGGGACCCGCCTTTACCCGCTCACCGCGAGCCGCTCCAAACCGGCGGTGCCCATTGCAGGGAAGTACAGATTGGTGGATATACCCATTTCCAATTGCATCAATTCGGACATCAGCCGGATGTTCGTCCTGACCCAATTCAATTCCGCTTCGCTCAACAAGCACATCAAGAATACCTACCACTTCAGCGCCTTCAGCAGCGCTTTCGTGGACATCATCGCCGCCGAACAAACGCCCGATAACCGCTCCTGGTTCCAGGGGACGGCCGACGCCGTGCGCCAGTCGCTGAGGCACCTGTCCCAGCACGATTTCCAATACGTACTTATCCTGAGCGGGGATCAATTGTACCAGATGGACTTCGAAAAAATGCTCGACCACCACATCAATACCAAGGCCGACATCTCCATCGCGACCATCCCGGTGGCCGAACGCGAAGCCACCGAGTTCGGCATCATGAAGACCAACGAAGACCAGCACATTTCCAGCTTCATCGAAAAGCCCAAGAAGGAACTCCTGCCCGAATGGACCAGCGACACGGGTCCCGAAATGGTTTCGGCGGGACGCGTCTACCTGGCCAGCATGGGCATCTACATCTTCAACCGGAAGTTGTTGTTCGACCTGCTGATCGATGAAAGCCCCGAGGTCACCGATTTCGGAAAGGAAGTCATCCCCACCTCAATCGGCAAGCATTGCGTGGTGAGCTACCAGTACGACGGCTACTGGACCGACATCGGACACATCTATTCCTTCTTCGAGGCCAACATCGCCCTGACCGAGGACATCCCTCCCTTCAACCTCTACGACAACGTAAAGACCATATTCAGCCGGGCCCGGATGCTGCCCCCCGCCAAGATCAGCGGGACCACGCTGGAAAAGACCCTCATCTCCGAAGGGTGCATTATCACCGCCAGCCGCATCGAGCAAAGCATCGTGGGCATCCGGACGCGCATCGGCCGGGGAACCACCATCGTGAACAGCTACATCATGGGGGGCGACTTCTACGAGACCATCGAAGAAATGAAAAACGCCGAATCCCAGGGACTGCCCAAGATCGGGATCGGCGAACGCTGCTATGTCAAGAACGCCATCATCGACAAGAACTGCCGCATCGGCAATGACGTACGCATCAACGGTGGCACCCACCTCAAGGACACCGATCACGCGCTGTACACCATCATGGATGGGATCGTCGTGGTCAAAAAGGGGGCGATTTTGCCGGATGGGTTCGTGATTTAAGTGCGGGCGCCTTGCGGGCCGCGAATGTCGCCCGCCTCCAATGTCGCATGCCGCGAGGCGGCCCTTTGTCTGACCTACTTAGTGTATATTTTACATAATCGATTGCTTGCATATGGTCACCACAACACCAGCTCACCCCGCAACGGTTCCCAAGCCCAAGCTTAGCTTCTGGCAGATATGGAACATGAGCTTCGGCTTCCTGGGTATCCAGTTCGGGTTTGCTTTGCAGAACTCGAACTCCAGCGGCATCCTCCGCAACTATGGCGCGGATGTGGAGCACCTCTCCTGGTATTGGCTTGCGGCGCCCATCGTGGGATTGATCGTGCAACCTATCGTGGGACATTACAGCGATCAGACCTGGAACCGCCTGGGCAGACGCCGGCCCTATTTCCTCACGGGCGCCATCCTGTCGGCCAGCGCCCTTGTCCTGATGCCTAATGCCAACCTGTTAGGCGGGGTGGGTTCACTGGTACTCATCGGTGCGGGATTTCTCATGATCACGGATGCGTGCTTCAACCTCTCCATGGAGCCCTTCCGCGCCCTGGTGGCGGATAATCTGCCAGATTCCCAAAGGACCCTTGGATTCTCCGTCCAGACCGCGCTGATCGGCGCAGGGGCGGTAGTGGGATCCTGGCTTCCCTATATTTTGACAAATTGGTTCGGGGTGTCTCATAGTGCTCCGGCCGGCGTCGTGGCGGCAAATGTTAAAATATCCTTTTACATCGGGGCCGCGGTGTTCATTTTCGCGATACTTTGGACGGTTATTTCCACCAAGGAATATCCTCCCGCCGAATATGAAAAATATCATGGCAAACCAGTAAAGGAACGCGGAGGTTTCCGGGACATCTTCACGGATTTCGCGCGGATGCCCAAAACGATGAAACAACTGGGGCTCGTCCAATTTTTCTCCTGGTTCCCCCTCTTTGGGATGTGGGTCTTCACTACCGATAGCATCGCCACTCATGTTTTCCATTTGCCCATCTCGGATAAAAGTTCTACCCGGTACCGGGAAGCCCAGGAATGGACGGGGATCATATTCGGGGTCTACAATTTGGTGTCGGCCATTTATGCGCTGGCGCTGCCCTGGGTAGCCCGGAAGATTGGACGCAAGCAAACGCATGCCTGGTCCCTGGCGGTGGGTGGAATCGGGTTGATCTCCATTTTCTTTGCCCCCAATAAGGAGTTCCTGATCTTTTCCATGATCTGCGTGGGGATCGCCTGGGCCAGCATCCTGGCCATGCCGTACGTCATCCTGTCGAGTTCCATTCCCCCTGGCAAGATGGGCATCTACATGGGTCTGTTCAATTTCTTCATCACCATTCCCCAAATCATAAATGGCATCGTGGGGGGACCCATGGTGAAATACGTCTATAACAACCAACCCGTTTACGCGCTGGTCCTGGCAGGTATATTCATGCTCTGCGGGGCGGTTAGCGTGATTTATGTATATGACCCTGGCAATATTGCTATTAAGGCTGAAAAGAAAAAAAGATGAATAATAGTAAATTCCTGCTGGCGCTGAGTGTTGGGCTGCTCCTTTTCGCGGCTCCGGCGTCGGCTCAGCAAACCATTACTGTCACCCCCGGTCCCCAAAGCCCGGAGGTGCGCGTCAATCCATTGAATTGGTTCGTAGGAATGCAAAACCCCGAGGTGGAGCTGATGATGTACGCTCCCGAAATCGGGAAGACGACCCTACACCTGCAACCTTATGCGGGGGTGACGCTCAAAGAATCGCACACGGTGGAAAATCCGAATTACCTGTTCGTCGACCTCGACGTTGCGAAGGAGGCCGCCCCGGGGACCCTGCACTTTACACTGGGAGAGTACCACCTCGACTTCGAGCTGAAGCGCAAAAACCCGGGAGACGGTGTTTCCCGCATCCTGGGGGTGACCGATAAGGATTTGGTGTACCTCATCATGCCCGACCGCTTCGCCAATGGGGATCCCACGAACGACGTGGTGCCCGGCATGCGCGATACGTCGGTGAACAAAGATTCGGCCAACTGGCGGCACGGCGGAGATATCAAAGGGGTGGAGGACCATTTGGATTATCTGAAAGACCTGGGGGTAACGACGGTGTGGATGACCCCCGTGAATGAAAACGATAATCCCATGAATAGCCGGATGTATACCACCTACCACGGCTATGCCTTCACGGACCAATACCACGTGGACAAGCGCTTCGGCGGGAACCGGGCGTATGCGGCACTGGCTGAAGCCCTGCATCAAAGGGGTATGAAGCTCATCCAGGATGCGGTGTACAACCATGTCGGTTTCGACCACTGGACGGTGCTGGACATGCCGATGAAGGACTGGCTCAACCAATGGCCTTCGTACACCCAAACCAATTATAAGGTGGAGCCCCTGGAAGACCCCTATTCCTCGTCCATCGACCGGCGACGGACGGTGGATGGTTGGTTCGTGCGTTCCATGCCCGACCTGAACCAAAGGAATCCTTACGTCCGGCGCTACCTCACCCAATATGCCATCTGGGCCACCGAGACATTCGGAGTCGACGGATGGAGGGTAGATACGTGGTTCTACAGCGATAAGGATTTCCTGAACCAGGTGAACGCAGCGCTGGTCCGGGAATTCCCCCGCCTGACGATGTTCGGGGAGGTATGGGTGGGCTCCGTGGCGGAGGCGGCCTATTGGTGCGAAAACAACTTGTCCCTGCCGTATAAGGCCAACCTTCAGGGGGTCGTGGACTTCAATGTGTGCTTTGCCATGCAGGACGCACTGAAAAACGACGGGGGGGCAGAAAAACTCTACAGCACCCTGGCGCAGGACTTTCTTTATAAGAACCCCTACCGGAATTGCATCATGCTGGACAACCACGACATGGACCGCATTTACGGGACGATCGGGGAGGACATGCCCAAATTCAAGATGGGGATCGCGTGGCTCCTGACCCTGCGCGGGATACCGGAAATGTATTACGGAACCGAAATCCTCATGCACGGCCTGAAGTCCCAGGGAGGCGATGACGCGGTCCGCCAGAACTTTCCGGGAGGCTGGCCCGGGGACACGCTGAATGAATTCACGCCCGCGGGACGCACGGGAGATGTCGCGGATGCTTTCAACTATGTACAGACTTTGGCACATTACCGGGCGCACTCGACTGCGCTGACCGGGGGGCATTTAATGCAATATGTGCCCGAGAGAGGGGTATATGTGTACTTCCGCTACGATAAGCTGCAAAGCGTGATGGTCGTGGCCAATACGGGTCGCGAGGCCCAAGACGTGGCGTTGGATCGCTTTTCAGAGCGGCTGGGCGGGTTCCGGTCGGCAAAGAATATCATTACCGGCGAGACCGTGACCCTCGGGGATAAGTTGCACGTGGACGTGCGGCAAACGTTGGTGCTGGAGCTGCAGAAATAGGTATTTTATTCGTAAATTGGGAAGGTTATGGAAAATATTACCATCCCTGTTCCACCCTTTATTGCCCAGGCTTTTGCCAAAGCTGATGCTGCCGTAAAAAGGAAGGCGGAAATCTATATTAATGCCTGGTTGAATGATTTTTTTAGCGGACAGCCAGCCAATGAGCGCCTTTTTGCATTAATGAAGAAAGGAACTTCAGAAGCCAAAGCCAAGGGCTTTACTCCCGATCAACTAGACGAGTTGCTAAAAGATGGAGACTAACTTCTGGGTGTTTGACACGAATACGCTCGTCAGTGCATTATTTAACGAGGATTCCACCCCTGGAAAAGCCCTCAAAAAGGCTAGAATGAACGGAGTTCTCCTGATCTCCGCCGATATCGAACACGAGTATTTCAATGTTTTCAGCAGGTCAAAATTTGACAAGTACCTCTCTTTGGAGACCCGACTCGCTTTTATTGAAAACATCATTACAAACGCGTTGCCAGTAGAGGTCAAAGAAAATATTACCCTTTCCAGAGACCCCAAAGATAACCCCTTCCTTTCCCTTGCAGTAACAGCAAAGGCTTCGGCCATTGTCACGGGAGATAAGGATTTATTGGTCCTTCATCCTTTTCGTAGCATACCCATACTATCTCCGGCTGATTTTCTAGGAACTGGTTAGATCATCATCCGCATCAGCCACCGCTGCCCGTAATCCCCCCAGTCCTTCAGACTCGACTGCAAGGTAGAATAGAGTCCCGGCGCATCCACCTTTTTCCCCTTCTTGGGGGGCGCCATGGGCTTGGGGTCGGAGGCCACGACCTTGGTGGCATACCAGCTCGAATGGACCTTGGGAATGACGAGGCCCAGGATCATGCCCGGCAGGCCTCCGAAGGATTCCGGGCCCGCGGAGGGAATGATTTCATCGGTATAGAAGGCGACGACGAAAACGCTGTCCATGATGATGGCGGTGGCGCGGTGGCATTCGAAGCCCGCGATGGTGCGCGTGTCGGCAGTGATCCTCCAGTGGATGTGACGCGCCGTGTCGTCCTCGAGAAAGAGCGATCCGTAAGCGCTTTTCTGGCTGACCTGCCTGCCCGTGGAGCGGTCGGTGTAGACAATGTTGGAGGAGGCGGGGGCGTCCCAGCCCCGGACATTGTCGGGGTTTTCACGGCCGGGCTGGAAGAGGCTGCGGTCCCCGCTGAAGCTGAGGTTGTAATACGAGATCCTGTATTCCGGCGAGTTTTTGCGGTACTCTTCGATCCAGTCGCTTTCTCCCGTGATCTGGTTGCGAACGTTTTCCTTCCGCTCGAATTCGATGGTGCCGGCGTGGATGAAGACCACGGTCCCGCTGGAGTCCTGCGCGCGGGCGCCGGATGCGAGGGCCAATAGCAAGAAAAATAGGATTTGTTTCATGGGAGTCAATTAAAAGAACATTCCGTTATTGGGTTTCCCGTTCTTGGAAAAGTTCCACGTCAGGGACAACATGAAGTACCGGTGAACGGCGGTATACACCGACTGGGTCGCCAGGTTGGTGCTGACGTCCCGGCTAAAGCCCGTGTTTTGGTTGAAGATGTCGTTGCACATGAGCTTGGCCTCCAGGACATCCCCCTTGAGGAAGAGTTTCGAAATATATCCGTTGATCAGGGCGATGTTCTGGTTGGTGAAGACAGGCGTTTTCTGGTAAAAGTTCGTATTGGCGGTTACGCCTAAGGTGAACTTCCAGGGCAGGTCCTTGGATACCTCCCCGTTGGCCTGGTAGCTCCAGTAGGCGATATTACTATACGATTGGACCGAGGAGCGGCTGACGTTGTAGGTAGGGCCGACGTAGAGCTGGAGTGCATAATTCTTATCGACGCGCTTGTTCACGAAAATGCCGATCCCGTAATTGTTGTTTTGGGTATTGTTCAGGACCCCATTCACGTAGTTGGTGTTTTTGCTGATGCCCGAGTTGCCGCTCAGGTCGATCGAGATGTTCGGTTTTTTCCACTTGAAATTGTACCCCAGCCATAAATTTCCGTTCTGGGTATTGGCCACATTCACGGTTTGGGTGTACTGTCGCCCGAAATTGTCCACCGAGTCCTTATTGCTGAAGGCGTTGTTGGTGACGCTGTACTGGACGTTCCCGTTGAAGCCTTCTTCCTTCAGTACGTTGAAGAAAAAATAACTCAGGTTGATGCGACTGGTGAAGGAAGGTTTCAGGTCCGGGTTACCGACCACGATATTTAGGGGGTTGTTGTTGGAGGCAACGGGTTGCAACTGGTCCAGGCTGGGCTGCGTGGTATTCCCGTAATAGTTCGCGCGCAGGGAGCTTTGGGCGCCGAATTTATACGTGAAGCTCGCCTTGGGGAACCAGTTGATGAAGTTCCGCGTCTGAAGCGAGTCCGCGTATATATTCTGCTGGTGGTAATCGGTATAGCCCACGTCGGTGCCAAACGAATAGGTGTACTTCTTGGTGGCTTTGCGGAAGAAGGCGCCGCCCATATTGGTGGTGATGTTCAGGTTGTAGTAATTACTGAAGGTGGAATCCAGCATCGCATATTTTCCACCGGGGTTCTTGTTGTACGCGTTCTTGTCGGAGGTCCCGCTGAGCAAATCCAGGCCGTAGTCGAGCACGAGGTAGGTGTTGGTGAACAGGGGCTCGGTATACGTCAGCTTGGACATGATCGTCAGGTTCCGGGAATAGTTCGTCTTGTATTGGTCGGTCGTGTCCTGGCTGTTGGGGACGCCTGCGTTGAAGGCATTGATGACGGAATACTGGTAGCCCGTCGTATTGATCTCATTGTAGTTTTCCTGTACGTTGAGGGATAGGGTCCGACCCTTCTTTTTAAATTTCTTCTGTACGAGCAACGTGGCGTTGAGGGTGTTGTTTTGACCCGAATAGTTCGTGTTGTTGATGGCGTTGTTGATGAGCAGTTTGTTCGCATCGGTAGTAAAGCTGCTGTCCTCGGTCCAGGTGTCCTTGTGGCGCAGCTTGCCCTGGAAGGTCAGCTTGACCGTGGTCAGGGAATCGATCTGGTATTCGTACTTGCCGTTGATCGCGTGCTGTACGTCCGTATTGTACGTGTGCGACTGGTCGTTGGTATTGTTGAGGGTGGAGTCGGGCAGGGTCAGTTGGCTGAGGGTGCTGGTAGTGACCCCCACCTTGACCTGGTTATACGTATAATCCGAATTGAACGAATATTTGTCGTCGTCCCATTTGTTGTTGTAGTGGGCGCCGAAGTTCCAGGCGATGGGCACGCCCTGGCCGGCGTAAGAGCCGTTCCAGTTGGTGAAGTCGTCGTTGGACCCCCCGAAGAAGGTCATGGTGGACCCGTCGTCCTCGAAGGTGGTGACCCCGCTCGAGCCCGCATAGTTGTTGGCGTCCTGCCAGTTCAGGCCTGCTTTTCCCGTATTGGCGGCGACGCCGTAGAAAGCGATTTTGCGCTTCCCCTGGAAGAGGTTCAGGGCCGCGGTATTTTCATAGTACCCGTCGTTGCCCACGCCCCCGCTGACTTTCCCGAAGTACCCGTTCTTCTTGTCCTTCTTCAGCTTGAGGTTGATGGTCTTCTGGGTCTGCCCGTCGTCGATCCCCGTAAAGGCGGCCTGGTCGCTCTTCTTGTCGAAGACCTGGACCTTGTCCACGGCGCTGGCGGAAAGGTTTCGCGTCGCTACGGTGGGGTCGTCGCTGAAGAATTCCTCCCCGTCCACGAGGACCTTTTGCACCTGCTGGCCCATGGCGGTGATCTTCCCGTTCTTATCCACCTGGAAGCCGGGCATGGTCTTGAGCAAATCCTCGACCGTGGCGTTGGGCTTGACGTGGAAGCTGTCGGCCGTGTATTCCACGGTGTCTCCCTTCAGGCGGACGGGGTTTACGCCCTTAATGATGATGTCCTGCATGATCTTGCTGCGCAGGGTGAGGAAAATATTACCTAAATCATTGGGACCGGGTTGTAGGCTGATGGAATCGCGATAAGCCGCAAACGCCGGATGCGTCACCCAGAACAGATAGCTGCCGGGAGCGATTTTGGGTATAGAAAAGCGCCCATGCGCATCAGCCCTCGTGTAGGCGACCATGATCGAGTCCACGGGGTTCAACAGGAGGATCACCGTGCCTGCGGGATAAGACTGGTTGATGGTGTCCTTGACCGTGCCCGTTACGCTGGCTGGCGCCTGGGCATGGGTTTTGAATGTTATAAGCAGGCAGCACGATATCAGCAAGGTAGCAAGGATTCTCATAACTAAAGTCTTAGTTATTTCAAAAAACGGAAATCTTTTTCATCAATGCTAGTCACATCGTTTAATTTTATGTTAAAGTACGAGAGAATGACCGATAGCCGCTACGAGGATCAACACTTCATCGATACCATCCCGCCCGTCTGGCACTATTCCCTGTTTACGGACGAGGACATCAGGAATTACCAGGGGGGCACGCACTACAGGCTATACGAGCATTTCGGTTCCCACGAACTGGAGGTCCTGGGCCGGCGCGGCTTTTACTTTGCCGTTTGGGCCCCTAACGCTACCTACGTGTCGGTCATAGGCGATTACAACGGATGGAATACCGAAATGCACCCTTTGTATGTCCGGGAAGACCGCTCGGGGATATGGGAAGGGTTCGTGCCCGATTTTCCGCGTGCAACGAAATACAAGTACCATATCCATGGCTTCCAGGGGGTGCACCTCGACAAGGGCGATCCTTTCGCCTGGTACTGCGAACTGAAACCCGCGACCGCCTCGATCACGACGACCCTCGACTACCGTTGGCAAGATTCCAATTGGATGGAAGGCCGAAGCGCCCACAACGCCCTGGATGCGCCCTGGAATGTCTACGAGATGCACCTCGCCAGTTGGATGCGCCCTGATAAGCACAACGAAGATCGATACAACACATACGACCAGCTCAGGGAGTTATTGATTCCGTACGTGCGCGAGATGAACTTTACGCACGTCGAGTTCATGCCCGTGATGGAGCATCCCTTCGACGGAAGTTGGGGTTACCAGGGCACGGGCTATTTCGCGCCCACGTCGCGTTTCGGGACCCCCGCCGAGTTCGCAGCCCTGGTGGATGCCCTGCACCAGGCCGGCATCGGCGTGATCCTGGATTGGGTCCCTTCCCATTTCCCCTACGACGCGCACGGGCTTTTCCTCTTCGATGGGGCACACACTTACGAGTACGCGGATATGCGCAAGGGTTATCATCCCGACTGGAGCAGCTACGTCTTCAACTACCAGCGTGGGGAAATCAAATCTTTCCTGAGCAGCAGCGCGCACTTCTGGCTCAGGCACTACCACGTCGACGGCCTTCGTGTTGATGCGGTCTCTTCAATGTTGAAGCTGAACTATTCCCGGAAGGAAGGCGAATGGGAACCCAACGAATTCGGAGGGGACGGGAACATGGAAGCCATTCGCTTCATCAAGGACCTCAACGAAACGATATACCGGGACTTCCCCGACGTCCAGACGATCGCCGAGGAAGCCACGGACTGGCCCAAGGTATCCAAACCGACCTTCGAAGGCGGACTGGGTTTCGGCATGAAATGGATGATGGGCTGGATGCACGATACGCTCAATTATTTTAAGCAGGACCCCCTGGCCCGCAGCGGAAGGCAGGACCTTTTTACGTTCAGCCTCATGTATTTTTACGACGAGAATTTCATGCTGCCCCTGAGCCATGACGAAGTGGTGCACGGGAAAAGCCCCATGCTGTACAAAATGCCCGGAGACGATTGGCAGAAATGCGCCAACCTGAGGTTGATGTACAGCTACATGTACACCCATCCCGGGGCCAAGCTCCTTTTCATGGGGGATGAATTCGGCTCCACCACCGAATGGGACTACCATTCGGAGCTGCCCTGGGAATTGCTCCGGTTTCCGGCTCACCGGGGGATCAAGGATTGCGTACGCGACCTGGGCCTGCTGTATCGGCGGGAACCCGCGCTGTACGAACTGCAATTCCGGCAGGGCGGTTTCGAATGGGTGGACCTGAACCACCGGGAAGAATCGGTGATCGTGTATCGCCGGCGCGGGCTGCGGGCTTCGGATGACATTATTGTGGTGTTGAATATGACACCTGTGGTGCGGCGGGACTGGGTGTTGCGCGTGCAGGGGAAGGCCGCCTGGCGTGAGGTTTTCAATAGTGACTCGGCTGATTATTGGGGGACCGGAGATACGTATAATCCGTCCATCCCGGTGCACGCTGTTGACGGTTCTTACGAGCTTACCCTTCATTTACCACCCCTGGGCGCTATTTTCCTTAAATAGGAAAAAACAATTATCTTGACGCTCGGAATTTTTTAATGAATATGGGATTATTTCACCACGGTCGTGGAAGGGGTTTTGCGGTATTGTGCTTTGCAATGGTTCTGGCCTGTAACCGACACAAGGAGGTCCCCAAGCGTAGGGAGATCGTAGAACAACCAAAGGAGCTCTCGGCAAAGACGGCGGATAACATCAGGGTTGCCCTGACATTTGCCCAGGACAACGGCGGAAAGATCAATGACAGCATCACGATCGATCACCTGGACGTCCTCAAAAATTGGTACGAGGCTCATCAGTACGCATCCACCTGGGTTCATCCTCCTGCTGGCTCACCCCTTGCAGACAGTTTATATGCTTACCTCGAAAAAAGCATGTACGAGGGCCTGTTCCCGGCGGACTACCACGGGCGGCAACTCGCTGCCACACGGGACCGCCTGGCCCGGAATAGTTTCGACGAGAAAGACGCCGTGCTTTGGTCCCTGGAAGACCTGATGCTGACCGACGCCTTCGTGGGCATCGCCCATGACCTATGCTTCGGGCGGCTGCCACGGGATAGTACCACACTTCGTAAGGACTCCTTATTTACTCCGGCGAAATATCTTTCGTTTTTAGATACCGTGTTTAAGGGGTCGTTACCAGTTTCCGGGCTTTTTTCTTCTCTCGAGCCCGGCCTGCGCGGCTACGAGTCTTTGAAGGCCGCGCTGGGCCACTTCCTGGATTCGACCACTTTCAGGGTGTTTACTCCCGTCGACTATCCCAACAAGGATGCCCTGGATTTCCAGCGGCAACTGCTCACGCGCTTCAAGGAGCAGGGTCTGTTCCCGGATACGGTGCCGATCCCCGATGACTCCGTCAAATGGGCCTCCATGATCAAAGTCGCCCAGAAGGCCAATGGTCTCAAACCCGACGGGCTGGCGGGCCCCGTGCTGGTCAAGGCCCTCAACCTGACGGACGACCAGCGCTTCCGGATCGCGGCACTCAACCTCGATCGGTATAAATTGTTGCCTGATTCTACCATTATGCCGCGCGAGTACATTTGGGTGAACCTGCCCGGTTTTTACCTGCAGGTGTGGCGGAACGACAGCCTCCAGTTCCAATCCAAGGTCATCGTGGGGCACGCCGTCACGCGCACCCCTGTCCTCACCTCCCGGCTGAGCGACTTCATCACCTATCCCGTCTGGACGGTGCCCGAAAGCATCATCTTCAAGGAAATGCTGACAAAAATCCAAAAGAACGTGGGTTGGCTCGCTTCCGAAAACCTCGTCGTGGTGGATGACAGGGACAGCATCGTCGACCCGTTGGTGCTGCCCTGGAAGAAATACAACAAACATAATTTTCCGTGGCGCCTGCGCCAGCTGGAGGGGAACGACAACTCGCTGGGGGTGATCAAATTCAATTTCCCCAACAAATACAGCGTATACCTCCACGATACGAACGAAAGGGACCTGTTCGCCAAGAATTCCCGCGACCTGAGCCATGGCTGCGTCCGCGTCCAGGACTGGCGAAAGCTCGCGGGATACCTGACGCGCCTGGACAGCTCCAGGTACCCGCCCGATTCCGTCAAAGCGTGGATCGCCCGCAGCGAGAAACACACCGTATATTTCAAAGACCATGTCCCCCTGTTCATCCGATATTACACCGCCGACGGAGTGGACGGAAGGTTGGTTTTTTATGATGATATTTATGGAGATGACGACTATCTCCTGAACAAGTATTTCAAGCGCCCCATTCGTTGATTGTGGCCCGGATACTTATATGGACTTGCTTGCTGGGGGTTCCCGGCATGGCTGCCCCTCCGCGTTTCGCGATCGCGCCTCCCCCGAAGCGCGTCGTGCTGGAAGGTGTCGCCAGTTACTATGGCGAGCGATTCAGGGGCCGCCTGACGCACGATGATGAAGTGTTCGACCCCGACAAACTGACCGCTGCCTGCAACGTCCTGCCCCTGAAAACCTGGGTCCGCGTGACCAACCTGCGGAACCACCGTCGGATCGCCCTGTGGATCAACGACCGGATGCACCCGCAGAACAAGCGCCTAATCGACGTAAGCGCCAGGGCGGCGCGGGAGCTGGGATTTTATGCGCGGGGCCTGACCCGGGTAAGGGTAGAGGTGGTGACACGCCGCGAGGCTCATCACCTGCTGGATTCCCTGGGTTTGAAATTTGCAACCGATACTACTATCAAGCGATAAATGGCCATATGAGGACCGTACTATTTGTGAGCTGCTGGCTGCTGCTCTCCCTGGCGGGAGCGGCCCAGTCGACTTATAAATACAAGAAGGACCCCGCCATCGGCATCCATTTCTCGCTTTACGACTTCAACACCGCCATGCTCCTCCACCAGGTGGGTCTTTCGAAAACGCTTGGGGCCGGCAGCATCACCAATATCGGGGACATGCAGCCTGGCCTCGCCCTGAGCTTTCTCAACGGTATCACGGACCATTTCGATTATTTTATCCGCTATACAGGATCCTTCCTGGCCTATCCCTTTCCCAACAACGGCGGCTACGACAACGAATACCTCCTGAACGCCCTTGACGCCTCCGTGCACTACAAAATCCTCAGCGACAGGCATTGGGTTTCACCCTTTGTTTCCGCAGGCGTGGGGGTCTTCGATTATAAAGGGAGTTTCGGGGCGTACATGCCCCTGGGGCTGGGCCTTCAGGTCAATTTCTTTAATGAAGCCTATCTTCTGGTGCATTTGCAGTACCAGGTAGGGGTCTCCGAAAACGCGGCCTCCACCTTTTATTATAGCCTTGGCGTTGCCGGCTCCATCGGCAGTTCGCATACCACCAGGTCCTTGCGGTGATTATTTGACCTATTTACCGCATATTTGCGGCGAATGTCCCTCAATCGCTCTATGCTGCGGCTAAATTCCAGCAATCGCCGCATTTTTGCGGCGAATAGTTTGGCGATGCGGTGAATAAGTTGTACATTTACCGCAAATATGCGGCGAATATGTATATCTACGAGCTAAAAGGCTGGCCTGAATTTAATTGGGAAATGACCTCGGTTGTACCCCGATTGGGAGAGGTACGCCATAGGCAGGGTCTGATCATAGGACAAATGGATGCGGCGGGTTTTGACATAAAAGAATCGGCGCTGTTGGACACATTGACCCTGGATGTCACCAAGTCGAGTGAAATCGAAGGAGAGCACCTCGATGCGGTTCAGGTACGTTCCTCCATTGCAAATCGCCTGGGAATCGATATCGGGGGCGCGGTTCCGTCCGATAGAAACGTGGACGGAGTGGTTGCGATGATGCTGGACGCTACGCAACAATACGATAAGCCTTTGACGAAAGAAAGGTTATTCGGGTGGCATTCCGAACTATTCCCAATGGGACGAATTGGGCTGACTCGGGCTGCTTGGCGCACACCTGAGGCGGGGCCTATGCAAGTAGTATCCGGGCCTCTGGGACGCAGACGCGTGCATTTTGAAGCGCCGGATGCTACGTTGGTACCGAGAGAAATGTCCCGTTTCCTGGATTGGTTCAATGCCGACCCCACCGAGGATGCGGTGATGAAGGCGGCGATCGCCCATCTATGGTTCGTCACCATTCACCCGTTCGATGACGGAAACGGCCGTATCGCCAGGGCGATCAGCGATCTCCAGTTGGCCCGGTCCGACGGCAGCCCTCAACGTTTTTACAGCATGTCCGCGCAAATTTTGAAGGAGAAAAAGGGCTACTATGATTTGCTGGAAAGCATCCAAAAGGGAGATCTCGATATAACCGAGTGGATCAAATGGTTTCTGGATTGCCTGGATGATGCTATTGAAAGTTCATTGACGGGGTTGTTAGATCAAAATCGTTTTCGAGAGAAACTTAGGGGTGTTTCACTGAATGCCCGACAACAATTGATGCTTGGTAAGTCAATGAGCAACTTGACTTCGGGGAAATGGGCTAAAATGATGAAAACTTCCACCGATACGGCTTTGAGGGATATCCAGGATTTGTTGGATAAGGGTATCCTGGAAAAGGAGCCGGGCGGGGGTAGGAGTACGAATTACAGGCTGGTACGCTGATTAAAAATTCGCGAGCTCAGCGGCTTTTTCCTTCATCGCCTTCAACGTCATCGTTTGAAACCCCGGTCCCATGCTGACGCGCGCGACGCCCATGGCCGCCAGGGCTTTCAGGTCCTGGCCGCCGGACCCGATATTGATGGGCGCGGCGATGCCCTTCACAAGGGCTTTAATCGTTTCCTGATTCTTCACGCCGATGGGGTAGATGCCGTCGGCGCCTGCTGAGCGGTAAGCGCCCGCGCGGGCCAGGGCCTCCTGCAATTGTGTCTCGGGGGGCTGGGCGCTCAGGCGCACGAATACATCGACTCGCGCATTGATATATAACGGAATGCCATAGGTATCGGCGGCTTCGCGGACTGCGCGGAGGCGCGAAACCTGGACATCGATAGGATAAAGTTGTTGGGTCCGGGGAATGGTATCTTCAAAGTTGATGCCTACGATGCCACAGTCCAGGACGAGCCCGATATTTTCCTTCAGGCGCGGCAGGTCGGCCGCGAAACCGGCTTCGATGTCGGCAGTAACGGGAATTTGCACGTTTTGGACGATCCGCTCCAGCAACCAGCAAAGCTTGTCGAAGGGAATGTGTTCTCCGTCTTCGTATCCCAGGCTCCGTGATACGGCCGCGCTGGCGGTGGCTACGGCGGGGAAGCTGAGTTCCTCGAGGAGGCGGGCGCCGGCGACGTCCCAGATATTGGGGAGGAAAAGGAGTTTGCCGCTGCTGTGGAGTGCCTTGAATGCGCGTGCCTTTTCGAGTTGGGTGGACATAGGTATTTTTGATAAAGATAAAAAAAGCCGCCCACGCGGGACGGCTGATGTGTTTCAAGGGGGCCACCCTGCTCGGGCGGCTAATGCGATGACGTGACTGGCGCGGAGGCGCCGGCCGATGGCCGCGGCAAGCGGGCGCAGGCCGGCGGGTGCGGCGGAGAAGCGCCAATGGCGCGCGGCGGGCGGTTAGCCTTTGGCCAGGTGGAAATCCACTTCCTTATCCCCCCACAGCAAAGTCACCTTCCCACCCTTATCGATGTTGAAGGTCATCTTTTCTGTAAAGGAGGGTGATTTCCCGGAGGGGACATCTACGCGCAGCACGTCGGCATCCTGCTTGTAGGTGTAAGCGCCCCAGGTGGGCTTCCCGTTGGGGAGGGTCAGGGTCTTGTTGATGATGATGGTCCAGGTGGTAGCGGTAGGGATGGTAAAGAGGCAGTACTTGCCGGCGGCCAAGGCCTTGCCTTCGATGGTCACGGGAGCGGATACGCTAATGGTGGTGGCCTCGTTGGCCCCGGTCCTCCAGACTTGCCCGTAGGGCGCGATTTCACTGCCTCCGATGGTGCGGCCCTTGACGGAGGGCTGGCTGTAGTCGATGGTGACGTTGACGCCACCCTTGATGGTTTGTGTGACGGTTGCCGGGGGGCTGGGCCGTTTGGATTTGTCTTCGGGCGTGTCCTGCGCCGAGGCGAAGGTGACGGCAAGGCTGCTGGCAATCGTAAGTAGAAATAATTGCTTCATACTATTTTGGTGTTTGATTTAGTTTTTAGTTTTTGCGCCGGAATATGGACCCGATTTTCTGGAAGAGGTTTTGGCGCTTACCTCCTCCCTGGCCCGATGTGTCTTTTTTGGTTTTGTTTTGACGCGCTGCTTCGTCGATCACCCGCTGCTCTTCAGGGTCAAGTTTGGACTCGGGGGCTATGTACTGTTGCGCGCCTTTGTTGGGAGGCAACTGGTTGTAATCGGCGGCGTTGCCGTTCCCGTTGTCCTCGTTATCCGGCCGGTTCCCGTATTGGCCGCTGAGGTTTTGATAGTCGTACTGCAGGTCGTTCTTCAGCGAGGCGGGGATGTTGAAGTGCGCGCTGGGGTCGACGCCTAGCGTGCGGTCGGCATATACCTTCTGAAAGAAGTAGCCCCAGATGGGGAGGGCTACCGTGTTCCCTTCTCCCACCATTTTCAGGAAGGGGTCGTCGCAGCCAACCCAGGCGCCCGCCAGGAGTTGGGGCGTATACCCGATGTACCAGGTATCGGTGTTCCCGTTCTGCGACCCGACCTTACCCATGGTACCCGTCTTGCCCGCCATTTCGCCATCCAGGCCCATGCCCAGGTGGAGGCTCCGGCCGGTTCCATAGTCTACGACGGCTTCCATCATCTTGATCATAGTGTAAGCCGCGGCTTCGCTGATGACTTGCTTGCGGTCCGGGAAGAAGGTGGCCAGGACGTTCCCGTTGCGGTCCTCTATGCGCGAAATATAAATTGGCTTGACGTTTACGCCGTAACCAGGGTACATGGTATAGGCCCGCATCATCTCGATGAGGGATATGTCCCCCGCGCCCAGGGCGAGAGAGGGATAGGGTTCCAACTTACTTTCGATCCCGCACTGTTTCGCGAAGTTCACGATGGGCTGCGGCTGGAACTGGTTGATCAGGTAAACGGCGGGGGGGTCGTACGAATAAGCAAGACAAACCTCCATGGGCCCGCCCTTTCCATCAATTTCCTTCCCGCCCATGTTAATGGGGCCTTCGGGCAAAATGGTCTCGGGGGTATAGCCGTTCTCAACGGCGTAGGTGTACAGCAAGGGCTTGAAGGTCGACCCGACCTGGCGCTTGGTGTCTATGTTGACGTGGTCGAACTTGAACCTTTTGAAACCGGCCCCACCCACCCAGGCGCGGACTTCGCCTGTTACGGGATCCATGACCATAAAGGAAGCCTGGATGATTTCCTTATGATATTTGATGGAGTCCATGGGGGTCATGATGGTGTCCTTTTCGCGCTTGTCGTTCCACGCGAAAACCTTCATGGGGACCTTGACGTAAAAGGTCTTTTTGATGTCGGCATCGGTCAGGCCCTCCGCCGTCAGGTTGACCCAGCGGTCGCTTTCGCGCATGGCGGATTCCAGGATCGACTCGTGGCCCTTCCATACGTTGCCGTTCCTGATCGAGGGAAGCTGAAAGTAAATTTTTTGCAGGTAGCTTAGTTGGCGGCCCACGGCTTCCTCGGCCGCGGTTTGCATGCGGATGTTGATGGTGGTATACACCTTCAGACCGTCCCTCAAGAGATCATAGGGCTGACCGTTGCTCTTGAAGTGTGTTTTGCACCAACCCTTTAACTCATCTTCCAGGTAGCTCCGGAAATAAGGCGCATACCCGTTGTTTTCATCCATGCGCACGAAGTTCGTTTGGATGGGTTGGCTTTTTGCTTCGGCCGCGGCCATGGGCGTGATGTACCCGGCGGAGGCCATGAGGTTGATGACCGTGTTGCGGCGGTTGAAGGCGGTCCGGGGATTGCGTAAGGGATTGTACAGGGTGTTCGCCTTCAGCATGCCGATGAGCGTGGCGGCTTCATCGATGTTCAGCTCCGAGGGCTCTTTTTGGAAAAAGGTCCGGGCCGCGTTTCGGACGCCGTAAATGTTTTCACCGAAGGAAACGGTATTGAGGTAAAGGGCGAGGATTTCGTTCTTCGTGAAATTCCTTTCGAGCTTTACGGCAATGATCCATTCCTTGATCTTTTGCATGCTGCGAAGCACGAAGTTCGAGGAATAGTTGGTGAACAGGTTTTTGGCGAGCTGCTGTGTGATGGTGCTGCCGCCCCCGTCCCGGGCCAGGTGAATGACCGCGCTGCCGAGACGGTAAAAGTCGATCCCCGAGTGCTCATAAAAGCGCTTGTCCTCGGTAGCGATCAGGGCGTTGATGACGTTGGGAGAGATGTCCTTGAATTCCACGTTGGTCCGGTCCTGGACATAATACTTACCCATGGGTGTCCCGTCCTGGGCGATGACTTCGCTGGCCAGGGACGCCGATGGGTTTTCGAGTTCGGCAAGGCTGGGCATGCGGCCGAATACGCCCCAGTCCGCAAGCAGGATGAGCAGAATGAATATGCCGAGGCCTATAAAGAAAACGCGCCACAGGATGCGCACAGGTTTGGACATACGTTTCTTTGTATTGGGTTCAAAACTAGGGTTTTCGGGCGAGCCGGGACTGTTAAACCTGCAAAAACTATGCTCCTTTTTGGTGCACCCGCCGTGGCTCTCGGGGCTGCACCAGCCGTGGCCGAGGGGTGCATGCCGCAGCCAGATACAAAGGGCTGCGGCATGCACCCCTCGGCCACGGCTGGCGACCCGCGAGGCCTGACAGGCGAGGGCTGGCTCGAACCGACGGAAAGTTACTAGGGGTGACTGCGGTGCCGGGAGGGTGGCTTGCCGCAGCCCTTTGTATCTGGCTGCGGCAGGCCAGCCCTCCCGGCACACGAAAAACAAAGCTAATGTGGCATGTTCTTCAGGTAGGAGGCGATAAACAAAGCGTACTCGGCGATGTCCCGACGGGAACGCAGAACTTCCAAGTTGTCAGGTGTGATCACGTAGAATTGATATTTCGCAGCAGCCAGCCAGGGGACGATGTCCTTGGGGGCGGCGCGGGTGATCTCGGTTTGGTAGGCGACGGCGTCGATGACGTTTTTGAAGGGGCCGAAGCGCAATACGTTGACGCCCGGTACCTGGAGCTGGATGGTGTCGACGCTGAGGCTGTCCTGGTAGTGGATGTCGCCATTGTATCGGGAGAAGGCGGTGCGCGCCTCGGTGGAGTAGACGGAGGCTACCTGGGTCATCACCATGATGACGTAATGGGACGCACCGGCATCGAAAATGTAGTGATCGTTGTGGTTGCCTGCGATTCCCGTGCCTTTGACGGCCAGGGGGGTCACCGGAATGGCCTC